>CAZSOQ010000041.1:0-23852 GCA_964608495.1 uncultured Armatimonadia bacterium
ACCTACGACTACCAGTACAACGGCAACGGTAGCTGGCACGCTCTCACGTTCCTGTACCCCTACATGAAGAACCGCCAGCTCTACTACTGCCCGAGCCTGCCGGAGAGTGGGGTCCACTACGGGATGAACGTGTATA
Source organism: uncultured Armatimonadia bacterium (assembly GCA_964608495.1). GTDB lineage: Bacteria > Armatimonadota > Zipacnadia > Zipacnadales > FEN-943 > JAKORR01. The sequence continues at coordinate 137 of CAZSOQ010000041.1, forward strand.
ACCCCACGCGCGCTGACCATGTCGGGTGGAATGAGAACAGCCTGAAGCTGGACATGCTGGAGGCGCCGGCGTCGCACATCATCATCGCCGAGTCCAGCAATGTCTGGCTCTGGGACTGGCGCGAAGCCGATGGGTCGGGGTCCCTGTGGCCTCGTCTGCGGAAGCACCACAATGAGGGGCTCAACTGCACCTACGCCGACGGGCACGTCAAGTGGCAGAAGTACATGGGCCTGAAGACAACGGACTTCGGCGGGCCACCGCCCGGCAACGGCCCGACCAATCCGTAGGCGGTCCACCTCCCAGACAGCGGCCACCGGCGTGTGGCCCGTTGGCCCACGTGCCGTGATCTGAAGCCCTTGGGCGGGCTAGGCGAGGCGGAGGATGCCCCGCGTTGCCGGCCAGGCGCACGGCGGTTCTTCCAGGGCCTGCTGAGGGCATGGACGCACGCCCGACGATCTAGGCGCGCCAGCGGCGGCCGCAGTCGTTGCAGACCTGGTACGTGGTCCGCCGCCCGAGGAAGGGGAGAAGGCGGAGCAGGCGACTGGCGAAGCCTGGCGCGCGTGCCGTCCCGGGCTCCTCGGTGCGCACGGCACGGCTGAGGTCGCGCGACCCGCAGCCGGGGCACAGGCCCGGCGCGTCCCGCGCAGGCTCTGGGGAGGGTGCCGAGGCCGAAGGATCGCCCGGCTTTGCGGGCGGCGTGGGGACTGGTGCACCGCCCGTGGCGTGGGGTCCATCGTCCAGCTCTGCCTCGTCAGATACGTCCGTATCGGTCGGCGCGGTGTCATCGGGGCCCGGCGCGTCGGGGGGCGGCGGCGCGGGCTCAAGTTCCACGTGGAGCACACCGGCGTCGCGCTCCTCGGCCTGAGCCCACTCGATCTCGCCGATCCGGCGAAGCTCGCGCCTGGCGCGCGTGGACCGGGGGTCCATCTCCAGGGCCTGGCGTTGAGCGTCGCGGGCCTCCTGCAGCCTGCCGACCTTCCTCAGCACCATGCCCCAGTTACACCAGGCTCGGACGCTGTCCGGGCGCAGTCGCACCACGTGGCCCGCGGCCCGCTCGGCCTGTTCCCACTGCTCGAGGGCAAAGCAGGCCGCCGCGAGCGTCTCCCACGCACGGGCATCATCAGGCCGATCGTCCATCTCGGGGGCCAGCATCTGCACAACGGCCTGGTAACGGCGCTGGCGGAGGAGCACCTTCGCGTCCGCCACAAGGTCCCTATCGTGCCCCACCTTGACTCCCTCGCTTGTCGCACGCAACCGTAAGCGGATGTCTTCGCCCGCCCGCGGTGCCTTCCTTCGGCCACCAGGGCCGCGGGGTGATCGGACGCCCCTCACCGCCTGGTGGAGCGCCCGCCGGCCAGGGAAGCAGGGACGGGTCCAGGGCCTAGTCGCCCCCGGCGGGCGTCGGCTCGTGGGCCTTGCGCCCGTAGACCTTCTCGTAGGCCCTGCAGTAGGGGCACAGCCCACCCTCGATGAGCCTGACGAACCAGTAGGCCAGGCCTCGCCGGGCTGCGCGCGCGCGTCGGCACACCGGGCACTCTAGGCACTTGAGCGCCATGGCGCGGTCCTTCTCGGTCACCTGTTCGCCGCTCATGGGTCCAGGCCGCCTCCCCGGCTTCAAAGGGCACGCCGTAGCTGGCGGCGCGCGGGTCTACTCCGGCTTCTTCATCTCCGCCAGCATCCGCTTCTTGACCTCCGCCTGCCGCTTGCGAACGGACTCCAGGATCGCCTTGCTCGTCGTCTTCCCGTCGAGCAGCGCCTGGACGCCGTTGAGGAACTCGTCGGCCACGGACCGCTCCATGAGCGTATCGCTCCAGGGGCAGATGCGGTCCGCCGCGGCCACCATCTCCGCGTACTTGCGCAGGGCGGGATTGGCGTTGTCCTGAGTGACGGCATCGTTGACCTGCAGCAGCTCCTGGCACCTGCCCACGAACCCCTGCGCCTGCTCGGCCTGGGCCATGAACTGGAGGAAGGCCACGGCCGCCTCCGGGTGCTTGGAGCGGGCCGACACCACGTAGCCGTCGGGAGCGCCGGCCAGGGCGGTCTGGTCACCCTTGCCGTCCGGCACCGAGGGGAAGTTGAAGAAGCCCCACCGGTCCCAGAACTCTTTGGGCGCCTCGCCGCCCTCACGCAGTCGCGCGAAGTCCCAGGTGCCGGTATAGAACATGACCGCCTGGCCGCTGTAGAACATGGCCCGCGCGCTCTCGCGCGTCACGGCGTTGGGCGCGTCGTTGAAGGGGTCTCGCTTGAGGAATTCCTCGAAGAGCGCCATGCCCCGCAGCCATCCGGGGTCCGAGTAGGCCCCGGGCCCGAGAGGATCGTAGTCCTTCTCGACGGCCTCCTCCCCCATCAGCCTCTGGAAGAGCACGGCCGGGAAGTGGTGCGCCGGCCACCGCTGCTGATTGCCCAGGGCGATGGGCACCAACCCCGCCTCGCGGATCTTGGTGATGAGGTCCAGCAGCTCCGGCCAGGTCTTGGGCACCGACAGGTTCAGGCGCGAGAAGAGGTCCTTGTTGTAAAGGAAGAAGGTGCACTGGAGCAGGTAGGGCACGCCCCAGACCCGCCCGTCATGGGCGAAGCGCCGCAGGCCTTCGTCCTGGAACCGGGCCTTCCAGGCCCCGTCGTCGGCCTCCATGTACGGCGTCAGGTCGAGCACGGCGCCCGCCCGCACGAAGTTCTGCAGCCACTCGCCGTCCCACACGAAGAACACATCCGGCGGCTCCGCCGAGCCCAGTTGCACTCGGATCGAGGTCTTGTAGGCGTCCGGTTCGGCGTTCGTGACCTCCACCGCGTACTCGGGGTGCGCGCTCGCGAAGGCCTTCACGATCTCCGCCAGCGCCGACTTGCGCGGCTCGGTGTTCCAGATCGTCCACATCGAGACGGTGGTCCTGGCCTGAGGCCTGGTGGTCGGCGTCGGCCCGGAGACCGGCGGGCCCGGCCTTCGCGAGCAGCCTGCCAGGGCGAGGATCGCCGCGATGCTCAGGTAAAGCCACCAGTGGCGCATGGACGGGCCTCCTCTGGATCCGCTTGCCCGGACGCCCGCGCGGGGGTGCCGGGGCGAGTAGTGTACCACGTCACCGGCGTGCTAAGCTTGTGCCGCCGGGCCCAGCGAGGGGCAGACAGCAGTGGCCGCAGCGTCTGCCTGCCACGATCTGGGGAGGTACCCCCTCGGCGGGGCGGGAAACCACCGACGATGACTGCGCTGCTGGTAGTCAGGATGGCGCTTGCGGCCGCGGCGGTGCTGGGCCTTGGGTACGTGGTCGTGGCCCGGCGCATGGCGGCCCGTCAGGCCTTCAGCGGCCTGTCCCTGGTCCTCACCGCCGTCGGAGGCGTCGGCGCGGCGGCGATGGTGGTCCTACCTGTCGCGACCTCCATCGCCCGGGCAGACCTGGCGCGGGCCCCCGCCGCTTTGCTCGTGCTCCTGCCGCTCATCGCCGGCTTCACAGCCCTTCTCGCCCTCACCGAGCGACCGAGGGCTCCCCTAGGGACCACGGTGGGTGTCGTCACCCTCGCCCTGCTACCTTCCGCCGTCCTGGCGGTGGGAGCGGGCACGGTGGGCGCCGCGGTCAAGGTGATGCGTACCTGCCAGGGCAATCTCAAGGCTGTCGCCAGTGCCTTCGAGGAGTACGTGTCCCGCCGGGGCGAGTGGCCCGCGTCGGCGCGATGGGTGGACGATCTGCTCGTCTTCCTGCCCGCGCCCAAGGGGTTCCGCTGCCCGGCTGGCCAGGCCGAGGCCTACCACTACAGCGCACCCAAGAGCAGCACGCCCGACGACGCGGCGGTCATAGCCTGTCCGCATCCCTTCCTGGGCAAGACCGTTGTACTGCGCAAGGACCTGGAGGTCGAACTGCGACCGATCGAGCCCTGAGGGCGCGGCCCCCTTGCCCGGTCTGTGCCTACTGCCCGGATCCGTGACCGCGCGAAGGCGTCCGGCCGCCCCTGTGGGAGGCTCGCGCCCCGTGAGGCGGTCGCCGGAAGAGGGCTTGCGGGGCGGCCCTCCGGCCCGGCCGTGGAGCCGGGCGCCCTGGGAACCTGGCCCGCGACATGGGAGTCAAACCTGCTGCACGATGAGAGACCCATCGCGGACCCGTCTTCGCGGTGCGCTGCCAGCACTTCTACTGCTGCTGGCAAGCCCTCTGGTGTTGGCCGAGAACGGCCTGACCCGGATCTTCAGCAAGTGGGGCCTCTTCGAGGACCTGCAACTGAGCGGCTACAACACGCTCACCTTCCAGAAGAACACCGTCGAGGGCTCACCCGATGCCTACCGGGGCCAGCGCTGGGACACCGACGACTTCATGCACCAGAGCAGCCTGCACGCCGAAGGCTCGGTCTGGCGGGAGTTCGGCTTCCAGGCCGACTTCTCCGCCAGCGGCTACGGCGCCGGCTACTCGCGCTGGCTGCTCGGCTACGTCGGGCACGACACCGCGGCCTACTATGGCGACCTCAACGTTGACCTGGGCGGCAACGAGTTCGTGGCCTTTCGCAAGACGCTCCAGGGCTGGCAGGTGGATCAGGTCCTACCCCGCGACGGCATCCTGCGGTACTTCGAGTCCGAGGAAAAGGGTCTGGTGCGCCGGCAGACCTTCAGCGGCAACAACACCGCCGGGCCCTACTTCCTGACCTACACGCCGATCATCGAGGGCAGCGAGATCATCAAGATCAACGAGGAGCGCGTGCAGTTCGGGCGCCACTACCGCCTCGACTACGATACCGGCGAGCTGTGGTTCGAGCCCGTGGACGGCCCCCCCAGGATAGTCCCCGAGACGGACGCGGTCTCCGCCAGCTACCAGTCCTACGGCTACGGGGGCTCGCCGTCCACGCTCACCGGGCTGCGCTTCGAGATGCCCCTGATGAACCGGCGCATGCTGGTGGGTTACACCAGGCTCGAGGAGAAACGCCCGTCCAGACAGGGCGACACCGTGGGCTACCACGAGGACATCTACAACGGCAGCGGCACCACCGGTCCCTTCGACACGACCTTCCGGCCGGTCATCGCCAACGGCACGCGGGCGACGTACCACGGCGAGACCAAGGTGATCGAGCAGGCGCTGGTGGTGCTGGTGGACAACGTCGAGCAGAAGGAGACGGTGGACTACGACACCAACCGCGCGCTGGGCCGCATCCTGTTCCGCCGCGCCGTGCCTCCCACCTCGCTGGTCCTGGTGAAGTACTACTATGACCTGAGCAGCATGGCGAACATCGGCGGCGGCTCCGAGGTGTGGGGCCTGGACGTGGGGTGGACTGTCACACCGGCTCTGACGCTCAAGTACGACTACGGCCGCAGCTTCTCTCAGAGCAACGGTGAGGGGGGCGCCGCCCAGAAGCTCGTGGCCAACTACCAGACCAACCGCCTCCGCCTCGCCAGCGAATGGCGAAGCATAGACCCCGCCTTCAGCTTCCTCAACACCGTCGGCTTCTACCGCCACGAGAAAGGCTACCAGTGGCGAGCGGACTGGGAGGTGGCCGAAGCCACTACCGTGTACTACGACTCGTCGGAGCTGAAGTCCTCCCAGGGCTACTCCTTCGGCTCCAGCGGCTACATGGGGGGCGAGAACTTCGGGTCCTACAGCCCCTACGGCTCGACGCTCTCGTACCCCCCCGCAACGACCGCGGCCTCGCCCGCCCAGTGGGCGAGCAGCCAGCAGGAGACGCCGAAGGTCGGTCTGGACGTGACGGCCAAGCGCACCAGCTACGGCTTCCGCTTCGCCAAGCCGCGCTGGCCGGGCCTCCAGCTAGACATCCAGAGGATGGAGAACCTGGGCGGCACGTCGGGCACCGACAGCTCCTACGAGGCGCGGCAGCTTCGGCTGCAGTACGTGCCCACCAATGCACCCTACTCGATCAGCCTGGACTGGTCCGACACGGCCCAGGACGCCCTGAGCCTGTCCGGGGCCGACGCGGTGGCCACCCACAGCGGCACCAAGCGGTTCCAGGCCGCGGTCTCGTACACGCCCAGCCACAGGCTGTCGCTGAGCGCCAACCTGGGCAAGGTGAACACTGACTCGGGGATCAACGCCAAGTCGTCGTCCAATACCATGCAGATGTCGGCGAACTGGCAGCCCTCCGACAAGCTCTCCCTGCGCCTGGACCAGTCCAGCGCCACCAGCACCGGCACGAGCCTGTCCACCTACTATGGCGGCTACTCCGGCTCGGACTGGAACTGGTCGCCCGGCGGCTACGGAGTCTCCTCCTATGCCGTCCTGCCTGTCCAGACCGACGACGACACCGGCGATGGCGAGGAAGACGACGACACGACGCTCAAGTCCACCCACTACGAGGACTCGAGCACCAGCGCCACCATCACCTACCAGCCCAGCAGCCGCCTGTCCCTGGACCTGGCCTTGGGCAGGCGTACCTACAAGAGCGGCGGCACGGGCTATCTCTCGGACAGCAACCAGACCTACCGGAACGCCTCGCTGCTATGGCAGTTCACCGATGCCCTGTCGCTGCAGGCCAGCTACGGCACCGACACCATGCAGTTCCTCCAGGAAGACCAGGGCACTGTCTCGAACAAGATGATGAGCCTGGGCCTCAACTACCGACCCACTGCGGGCAAGTGGGGCGCCATGCTGATGTACAACAAGCAGGACGGCTCCAGCCCGACCTACGTGGGCTTCGGTCGCGGGCAGCAACAGATCGTCGTCGGCACCAACCTCACCGATCTCTCCAGCCGCATCTACTACAACCTGGGGGACGAGACGGACGTGTACCTGCAGATGGGCACGGCGTCCTACGCCGGCGGCTACGCGGCCTTCGACAAGCAGACCGCCGAGCTCGGCTTCGAGCGGCGGCTGTCCGACACCTCCCGCCTCACCTTCGGCTACCGGTACATCCGCAACATCACGGACGAGAGCGGCCTGCTCCCCGCCTATACCTCCGTCGCGTCGCAGTCGCAGGACTACATCGCCAGCACCTGGCTGCTGACCCTCAACATGAACTTCCATAGCGGCGGGGGCCGCTCGGGCTTCCGTTCGCCGACCACGGGCACCGGCTACTACGGCGGCGGCTACGGCGGCGGCTACGGCGGCGGGTACGGCGGGGGCATGGGTGGTGGCTATGGCGGCGGCTACGGTGGCAGTCTGACCACCTTCGGCGGCTACAACAGCGATCTCGTCTCCCAGCGCCAGGGCTTCGGCGGTAGCTCGCTGAGCAGCGTCTTCGGGGGCGGCCCCGGGGGCGGCTTCGGTGGCGGCTTCGGCTCAGGCAGCTACGGCGGCTACGCCATGGGCGGGAGCTCCATGGGCGGCTACGGCTCGATGGGTGGGGGCTTCGGTGGCGGCTACGGCTCCGGGGGCAACCTCGGCGGCGGCCCGCCCCAGGGCACCGGCGAGTGGAGGGTCGGCGGCCCTGCTCTGACTGGCGAGCGCTCCGGCGAGGCCAACGCCGTTCCGCCCGATCCCTGGGAGTCCGTCGGCGACGGAGTGTCTCTGTGGTGATCGTCATGCGCACTGGCATGGCCTGTGGTCCCAGCCGGTCCACCCACCCCGGCCCTGTCGTCTCGCTGCTGCTGGCAGCGCTGGCGGTGGGTCTGGTCTGCTGTGCGGCGCCGGTCGCGCAGGCCTTTGACGTGGTCTACAATCGTCCCTTCGCGGCCCGCTGCAATGGGCCCCTGGGCGCCATCAAGGTGCTGGAGCCCACGGTGGTCCGGTCCATGCAGGCCGCCGAGATCCAGTCCGTCAGACGCTCAGCCGTCGCCCAGGCCGTCGCGGCCCAGCACAATCCAGGCCGGCTCGCCCGCGCCGCCCGTCCCGTCCGTCTGCTCGCCCAGCGCGGCGTGCTGCGCGGCTTCCCGCGCGTCAGCTTCCCCCGACCCCTGGTGCACGTCACCTCCTCCGAGCAGATCGTCCTGCCGAATCTGGTGTCCAGTCAGCAGACGGGAGCCCAGATCGGCGACGTCGGCAACCAACTCCGCTTCGTCTTCGAGGGCTTCGACGAGGGCACGCGGGCGTCCCTCGAGGCCTATCTGGCCACGGCCGTGCCCGTCGCCCGGCGGATCTACGGCCCTCCCGCCTTCGACCTCACCGTCCGGATCGTCAACGACCCCAATGTCCAAGACCTCCAGGGCGGCTACTACGACGTCACCGCCAACGAGATCCATCTGGCCTCCTTGACCGGCAACTTCGCCGAGGACACCTTCGTTCTCATCAAGCTGGTGCTCCACGCCTTCCACGACGACGCGATCTTCTTCTTCGACGCCTGGGAGGAGGGCTTCGCGGGGGCGGCGGCGCTCGCCGTCCAGACCACGCCGGGCGTCTCGCCCGGCTACAACCCCTACGATCCCGGCCCCTTCTACGCCCTGTCCGTCTACGAGCCCCAGAACCAGCCTGCCCTGGGCAACAGCACCTTCTACCCGGCATCGGGCTTCGGCGGCATGCTCGTGTGGCGCATCGCGATGGCCCGCGCGGCCTGGCTCAAGTGCTACATCGAGGACGCCGAGTTCTTCAGCCGCTTCAACGCTGAGTACTACCGCCAGTACAATCCCTCGCTCGCCGGCGATACGCCCGGCCTGAAGGATATCGCCGCCTCGGTCCTCCCCCAGGTGGAGGGCATGGCCTTTTACCAGTGGCACGATCAGCAGTACGTGCTCGACACGAGCATCCATGCGGCCCCCAAGCTGTTCACGTGGAACATCCCTCTGCCCGAGTCGGTGGCCCTGATCGTGGAGCACTACAGCACTGACGGCAGCGGCAACGAGCTACCCCTCGGCGGCCAGGCGCTGACCATCTACTGGAGCTACGACTTCGGCGTCTCCCTCTACGCGGAGGAGGGGAACGTCATCTCCGTGCCCGGGTCGGGCGAGGGCGCCGGCGAGGGATTCCTGATACCTACCTTCTTCAACATCGGCGGGCCTCAGCTCGTCACGGTCCAGGTGGACCTGAACGGTCTGCGCGCCTACTACCCTTACCCCTTCGGCATGCGCGGCTTCGACAAGGGGGAGAACAACGTCTACGGGGGCATCCTGGGCGCGGTGTCGGGCAAGGTGGACATCGCCGGCCCCGACAGCGCCAGCGACATCAACGTCTCGCGCGGCGTCTGGGGGAAGGAGCTCCAGAGCGGCAACCTCACTCCCTCCCAGCTCACGGTGACCTACCGCACGGCGGACGGCGATGCGAATACCCGCACGGTCAACGTCGGCTGGGACTCCTACGTGCTCTTCCTGCGGGGCGGCATGCAGGTCACCCTCGCCCACACCTACCGCCGCGGCGTCCACATGATGTCCGTGCCCCTCTACACCCTCACCCCCTGCTCTCCCGACGTCGTGGGTGTCGCCTCCGATCTGCTGCTCCTCGCCCGGTGGGACCCGAGGCTCGGCGGCACGGGGCGCTACCGTCTCTGGCCCGACCTGGATCCCTTCGCCCCCGGCAAGGCCTTCTGGCTCAAGCTCTTCGATGATACCACGGTCACGATCCGCGGCCTTCCCGTGGACCCCGAGGTGGACTACCCAGTGCCGCTGCAGTTCGGCTGGAACATGCTGGGCGTGCCGCGCACGCAGGCCGTGGCTCTGGCGGACCTTCGCGCCCAGGTGGGCACGGACCCCTCGGTCACCTTCGAGGAGGCCGTGACGCGCCGTTGGCTGCAGACCTCCGTGTTCGGCTATTCCATGAACCGCGGGTACGAGCAGGTCGAGACGCTGGAGCCCTTCCTGGGCTACTGGGTGCGCTGTCTGGTGACCAGCGAGGTGCGCGTGCTCTTCCCGCCCGAGACCCTCGCCGCCGCGGCCCAGACCTCGCGGCTGGGCCGGCAGGTGCAGCCCTCGGCGGTCACGGACGCCCGCTGGGCGGCCCTGGTGTGCGCCCGCACCAGTGACGGGGCCAGCAGTGTGGTCATCGGTCAGCGCGCCGCGGCGAGCGCCGCCGGTGCCGAGGTCGAGGCGCCGCCGCCGGGACCCGGGGGCCTGCGCGTCACCATAACCCATGCCGACGGCCGCGAGCTGGCCGCGCCGCTGTACCGCAGCTTGGCGGCCTCGGCGCGCCCTTCGTGGCGCATCCAGATTGACGGTCCGCCAGAGGCATCCGTCAGTCTGGGCATCGAGCCGCTATCCGGCAACACGCAGCCCACGCTCGTCCTCAAGCCCCTGGCGGGCGGCAAGACCTGGCTGGCCTCGACCCAGGCCGAGCAGACGATGAACCTGGGCAGCACGGGCCGGCTCATCCTCGGCGTCGAGGGCGACAGCGCGGGGCCCGGCTCCGGCGGCGGCCCGCTGCTGAGCTGCGTCACGGCCAGCGCGGCCGAGCGCGGCGCGACCATCGTCTACACGCTGGCCCAGCCCGCCGCCATCGAGGCGGAAGTGCTCAATATCGCCGGCCGACAGGTTCGCAGGCTCACGGCCGGTGACGTGCAGAGCGCGGGCCGGGGCACGCTGCGCTGGAACGGCCTGAACGAGACGGGAGCGCCCGCCCCGTCGGGCATGTACCTGGTCAGTGTGGAAGCCAGGGCGCCGGGCGGCGACCGCCAGCGCGCCGTGGTGCCTCTCACCATCAGGCGGCGATGAGATCTTGCACCGCTACCTCTGTCTTCCGGCGATCATCGCGGCGGTAGCCCTGGCGGGCTGCGGCGGGCTGCCGGCGAGCAGCACCAAGCCGGCCGGCACGGCCACCGTCGTGGTCACCATCGGGCCAGCCACCACCAACGATCCTCTCGACGTCGAGGCCGTGTTGATCTGCGGCGGCGTCCGCGCGACCTACAGGCCCGCCGGTACCTGGGTTACTGTGAAGAACGTGCCCTTCGGCACCGAGAGCCCTCCGCGTCAGCCGCTCACCGTCACGGCCCCGGGCTACTGCACCTACGGCGAGTGGATCGTCCTGAACGTCACCGCGGCCACCTACGTGGACGTGCCCCTCACAGCCGTGGACCTGGCCGAGACCGGTACGGTCCAGGGCCGCATCACCGATGCCGGGACGGGCCAGGGCCTCGTCAACGCCCTGGTGCAGTTCACGCCGCAGACCGCTACGCAGCAGGGCGATGAGACGACCGTCCAGGGATACACCGATTCCGACGGGAAGTACATCGTCGGCGGGATCCCGATCGGCCCGAACGCGGTGAAGGTTGGGGTGGCGGGCTACCTGGAGGGCACAGTCAGTGTGGTCGTCGCGCCGGACCAGGGCGGTCAGAACGCCGCCGTGGACCTGACGCTAGTCAGCGGCGATGCAAGGATCCAGGTGCGCGGCGTCGTCCTGGATGTGGCAACGCAGCTTCCCATCAGCGGCGCGCAGGTGACCGTCGGCGATGCCTCGGCCACCACCAGCGCCACGGGCACCTTCGTGGTCGAGGACGTGCCCGTGGGCCAGAGGGAGATCGTGGTAACCGCCGAGGGCCACGACGAGTACCGCCAGACGCTCAACGTCCTTCCGGGCATGGGCACGCTACGGGTCCAGCTCGTGGAGTCGGCGCCCGAGCCTCCCGGTCCGCCCCACAACGTCACAGGTGTCATCGAGGTACGCAATCGCCCCGACAGCAGGGGCGCCGTCGTGTCCGCATACAACTTGCGCCTGGGCCAGGTTATGGGGGAAGATACCACCGGGCCGGATGGCCGCTACTACCTGCTGGTCCCGGCGGGCGAGTACGAGATTCGGGTCAGCTACGAGGGCCAGCAGCTCGTGCGCGAGCTCACCGTGCCCGGAGGCGGGCGCGTCGTCACGGGGGTTGACTTCGTCATCAGCGCGCCGCCCTTGTAGGCTCTCAGCGCATGACACTGGCCGTCCTTGCTCGATACACTCTCGCCGCCGCGGCGGTGGGCGTCGCGGTGATAGCTGGTGTCATGGTCGGGCACGGCCCCCCTGAGGCCGGCCCGACGACGCCGCCCGCGCCATCGGTCCGGCCACCGGTGCGGCAGCCTCCGCTGGTCGAGGCGACGCGCCCGGTCATCAGGCACACGCGAGGCGACACGCTGGCGTGGCAGGCCAAGCTCAGGCGCCTGCAGCTCACCGCCGGCGGGAAGGCCCTGACCGCCGGACCGCTGGACGAGGCGGTGGTGTATGACCGCCAGGGGCGGGCGGCCGTCCGCGTGGTCGCCCAGGGCGTGAAGGGTCGGGCCGACCAGAAGGACTTCGTCATCGAGGGCCCTGTGCACGCCGTCGCCGAACGGGGTGCCGTGCTGCAGGCCTCGCGGGTGGAGTGGGTGGACAAGGAGGCGCGGCTGCACTGTGTCGGCCCGGTTACGGCCCGCTTCCGCAACGCCCTGCTCACGGCGCCGGAGTGTGACCTGTTCGTGGAGCGCGACGAGGTGGTCGCGCCGCGCGACGTGCGCCTGACGGTGGGCCACAGCCTGGTCGTCGGCCAGAAGCTGACCTACAACATCACTACGGAGAGCTTCGACCTATCCCGGGTGAGGATGATCCTCCATGCACAGGAGGCGAAGAGACAGCTCCGTGAGCTACGCCGGTAGACGCCTCGCCGCCGTCGCCCTCGCGGGCATGTTGGCCCTGGCGGGTGTGGGCTGGGTTGCCGTGGCCGGCAGCTTGGCGCGGACCACCGCCCTTGGATTCTCCGCTGCCTGGTCCCAGCCCGCCGCGGGGGAAGGCTCCGCCAAGCCCGCCACGGCCAAGCCGGCCGCCGAGGAGGACGAGGAGGAGCAGGTCCTGGTCGAGGCCGACGACGCCAGATACGACGGCCAGCGCAAGGTCTGGTTCCTCAAGCGCAACGTCCGTATCCGGCACAAGGACACCGAGCTTTTCTCCGACTGGGCCGAGTACCACGAGGACACCGACTCCGCCATCGCCCGCGGCAATCTCCTCCTTCGGGACCCCGAGAGCACCGTCACCGGCGATGTGATCAACCTGGACTTCACCGACGAGACCGCCGTCGTGGACGGCCACGTCGTCATTGTCACTCAGAAGAAGAAGAGCGACGAGAAGGGCGAGGGCCAGAAGGCCGGCCCGCAGCCTCCGCCCGCTCAGGGACAGCCCGCCGGCGCCTCCGCCGAGGGCACGCCGCCGGGCGGCGAGACAGCGCCCGCGAAGGCCTCCTCGGAACAGCCCCAGGCGGGCGAGGAGAAAGGCCGGCCCGAGAGCATCAAGGAGATCCGCGAGCGCAAGACCACCATCCGCTGCACCAAGCTGCGCTACCATTACACCGACGGCGAGCGCTATGCGTGGCTTACCGGCCCCGTGCAGGCCGAGCAGAAGGAGCGCATGGCCTGGGCGGACAGGGCCGAGTACGACGGCGAGGACGGCATACTCAAGCTCGCCGGCAACGTCCGAGTGAAGACGTCGGAGGGCGATGAGTTCCAGTGCCCCGCGGCGGTCGTGTCGGTCGAGGACGAGTGGCTCCGGGCCGAGAAGGTGAGCGGCTTCGCGATAAGGCGCAAGAAGGCCAAGGAGAAGGAGGAGACGCCTTCCCCGCCCGAGGCCCAGCCGCCTGAGGCGACGCCCACTCCGCCGTCGGGCTAGGGTGGCGGCCCGGGGTCTCGGCGGCACCGCGGCGCCCCCGAGGGCCGACGCCGGGCTCGCGCCCCGGCCAGCGGGAGGCCAGGGGCTTTGCCCGGTCGTGCTCATGCGCATCGTCGCACTGGCGGACCTTCATCACCCGTCGGGGGGCAGGCGCCGTCTGGACGCCCTGGCCGAGGCCTGTCGGCGCCAGCAGGCCGACGTGCTCATGCTGGCCGGCGATCTGACCGCCTTCTCCCTCGCCGACTTCGGGCGGGTACTCCGCGAATTCGCTGACGTTGCTCCCCTTCGTCTCGTCGTGGCCGGCAATCACGACGTCTGGACCCACGCAGGCCTCCACACCCATCGCCGCTACGCGCGCCGGCTGCCCCTGCTCTGCGACCGCTTCGGCTTCCGCTTCCTCGACCGCGAGCCCGCAATCCTGGACGACGTGGCCTTCGTCGGCTGCCTGGGCTGGTATGACTACTCCCTTCGCCAGGTCGAGGAGCCCGTGCCGGGAGTGCGCGTAAGCCCGGCCCACCCATCGCACCGCAGCAGCTTCTCTCATCTGAAGGTGGCCAGGGGCCGCGAGGACCTGCGCTGGGACGAGCTTACCTCGGCCGACTACCGCGGCAGGGGCCTGACCTACCGTGAGGAGGGGCGGCTGCGCAGCGTGGTCTGGAACGATGCGCTCTACGTTGAATGGCAGATGCCCGACGAGCTGGTGGTCGCCAGACAGGTACGGCACTTGCAGGACTGCGCCCGGCGCGTGGACCAGGCCGGGCGTCTGGTGGCCGTGACCCACACCGTGCCCTTCCTGGAGGCCTTCGCCGAGCCCTACCCGCGGGTGGACTGGGCCTTCTGCCGCGCCTACATGGGTGCCACCGCACTGGGTCTCGCGCTCGAGGACGACCCGAGGCTTACGCTGTGGATCACCGGTCACGTTCACTATCAGGTGGACGTGCGATGCCGCGGCGTGCGCGTGGTGAATGTGGCCGCCGCCCCCGAGCAGCGGCGCGACGGTCCCACCCTGATCTGTCTGGACGGCGCCCAGGCGCACGTGCAACGCCTGCCCCTGCCACGCTGAGGCCCGCGCGCCCATCAGCCCTGCGTCCGGGGCCGGCAGGAGAAGGCTCGTTACGCATCGAATGTACCTAGTCGAGGATACCTGGCAGCGAACTAGCGGCAGGCACCAACAGCTCGACGGCCGCTACTGGTGCCCGCGGCGGCGCTGGCGTCTGCGGCCCAGGGACTTTGTAGCGGGCGAGCTCACAAGCGGGGTGAACGAGGATGGGTGACGACAGCCTCAGTGCCGAACAGCGGCAGGCTCGCATGCACTTCGCGCAGGCCATGGAGCAAGCCAAGCGTGGCCACGTACGGAAGGCCATCGAACTGGCGGAGCAGGCTGCGGACTGCGACCCCCACTACCTCGAGTGCAGACGCTGGCTTGCCCGGTCCTACGAGGAGCTGGACGAGCGCCACCATGCCAGCCGGCACCTGCAGCAGATTCTGCACACTGACGGGGAGGACGGCGAGGCTTGGGCGGCGCTGGAACGCGTGGACGCCAGCGCGGCGGCACGACTGCGGCGGATGACCGAGATCGGGCCTGACCCCTTCGTGGCTCGTCGCCAGCGGAGCGCCGAGGGCCTGGGCGCCCTCGACGACCTGGACGACGGGCTGGGCGGCGATCTGGTGGCCGAGGACGAGGGCGGCTGGGGCGGCGGTGGCGGCGACGATGAGGAGTTCGAGGACCTGGAGCAGACGGCGGGCGAGTTCGTCGAGGAGGAGGAGCCCCTGCCCGCGGGGGACCGCGAAAGCTTCGAGACGCTGGGCGGCGAGGAGGAGCCTGAGGAGGCGGGGACGACAGCGCCGGCCATGGCCGTCGAGATCGGCGCCCCGCAGCCCTGGGAGCATGAGCAGGACCGGCCTTACCGCGAGAAGATGCTGGCCGACCCGACCCTTGGTCCTGTCATCCAGGCCGTGCGGGAGTCCTGGGAGAGCCCCGACAACTGGCTGTCGGTGCTCGGGACCTGCGCCCACGCAAGCCCTCAGGGCCACAAGGAGCTATGGGAGGCCGTCAACGCCGCTAGCTCGGTGCTGCAGGCGCCCGAGCTGGCCGTCCTGATCGTCCCCGAGGGCAGCCCTCACAGCGTGCCCGTCCGCGAGAGCGAGCGCGAGCTGGCCTTCAACACCGGTCTCAGCCGATGCATGGAGGGGGCCCAGCTCGTGTTCGCCGTCGCCCGAACGATAGGTGTGCTCTTGAGCGGGGCGACCCCCTTCCTGCACACCGCGCTGCTGGCCACGGACCGCTCGATCACCGTCCTGGGCGAGTGCGAGGAGGCGATCAAGGAGTACGTGTGGGACCTGGCCGGCCAGTCGTTCGACCGCCAACCCCGCGAGCAGCGCCAACGTTCGGCGGCCCTTGCCCACGCCTGGCAGATGCGGTGCGTTCTCTCCTGCGATCGCGCGGGCCTGCTTGCCTGCGGCAACGTCGAGGCCGCCTGTGACGCCATCGCCCGCATGTGCTGCCGCACCGCGATGCAAGCCAGCCAGACTAGCTGGCGGTCTCTGGTCGAGAAGCACAAGGGGGAGGACCCGGGAGCGCTGGCCAACATCCCGGTGAAGGAGGACCCCTGCTACAGCGAGGGGTACGCCTTCTACCGCATCCAGGTGCTTCGCTGGTGGTCCACGACCGACGAGTACAAGGGCTTGGCCGGCCGGTACCGCGCGGATTAGAATGGCTGGCGCGATGCTCGCGAGGACACCGCAGAGCTCCCGGCGATGAAGGCCCGGCCCGGGGCAATCGTACGTAGGCGAGCCGCCACCACCACTGATGGACACGGATTCACAGCCGCGAGACCGCCGCCAGGTGTCTAGAGCCGGACTGCTGGCCAACTTCCTTATGATGGCCGGGAGCGGCTATTTCGAGCTCTTCACCGGCCTGTTCCGCTCGATCCTCGTCATGAGGCTCCTCGGCCCCACGGGCAACGGGCTCGTGGGCGTGGTGCGCCTGCTCCAGCAGTATCTGTCCAACTCCCATCTCGGCGTCCTGCACGGCGTCACGAAGCATCTCCCCCGGGCGCTGGGCAACCACAGCGACGAGGCGGCGGAGGCCCTCGAGGACGTCGGCGCCACCTGGATCATCCTGACCGCCGGTATCTGCGCGGTCGGCATCCTGGTCGCCGCCTGCACCTTCCCGGACCTGGGTCACCAGACCCGCTGGGTCCTCGCCGTGGGGGCTTTGGTGTTCCTCTGCGGCCAGACCTACGAGCTCTACCGCACCATCGGCCGCGCCTGGCAGACCTTCCGGCCTCTGGTCGTGGCCTCTGTCGTCTTCAGCCTCGCCCTGACCGCCTTCATGATCTTGGGCGCCTCCGCCGGCTGGGCCCTGGGCGCCGTGTACGGCTGGCTGGGCGCTTCCGTCCTCGCCATCATCGCCCTTCACTTACGCATGCGCCTGCGCGTGCGCCTTCGTCTTGACTGGTCCGTGGTGCGCAGTCTGATCGTGGCGGGCATCCCCCTGGCTGCCATGGCCTTCGCCGACACGCTGCTGCTGGCCCTCGACGGCACTCTCCTCCTCCACCGCGGCGCCACCACCTTCGGCCTGTACGCCGGCATCGCCATGCAGACGCGGCGCTACTTGTTCAACCTGGCCCGCTCGCTCACCTTCGTGCTCATGCCCCACCTGCTCGAGGAGTTCGCCCGCCACCGGAGCCTCGAACGCCTCCGAGCGACAGCCCTGCGCGCGGCCACCGGCGCCTCCTGCGCCGTTCCCTGTCTGAGCCTCGCCACGGCCATCCTCCTGCCCCCGGCGACGCAGACCTTTGTGCCCAAGTTCCTTCCCGCCGTCGAGGCCGGGCAGATCGTGGCCTTCGCGACGGCGCTCATGATCCTCCCGCTGGCCTTCAGTACCGTGCTCGTGGCCCTCGACGCCGAGTGGTACAGCGTGGCCGGCCAACTCCTCGGCGCCGCCGTAATCGGCGGACTGGCCTGGGGGCCCGCGGGGCGTGGGGACATGACGGGTGTGGCGCTGGCTTCCGCGGCGGGCGCCTGGGTCGTCTCCATCGCTGTGGGGTCGGTCGCCCTGGCCCACCTGGGTTTCACCCTCACGCGCGTCGTCCGGACCATCGTCGGCCTCCAGGTACCCATAGCCCTCTCCGTGGTCCTCTTCTGGGTCGCGAACTCCGCCGCGGACCTGCTCACCCAGACTCACGCCTCGACGTGGCCAGGATGCGCAGTGCGTCTCCTCTTCGCGACCCTTCTGGCTCTCCCGGTGCTGTGGTGCGCCGACCGGCGCTACGACATCGCCGGGCGCAGCATCCAGGCGCTCCTCGCGATGCGCCGCACGCCAGACACCGGCGACGAGACCCATGCAGACGAAGGGCTCTAGCCGCGGACTTGCCGCTTCGCCGTGGCCCGCCGTTGCGGCCGCAGTGGTCCTTGGTGGCGCCTCGCCTGTCCTCTCCAAGTACCTGCTGCGCGGCCTCACGCTCGAGAGTCTGCTCGTCTGGCGCTATGCGCTCAGCCTCATCGTCCTTCTCCCCCTCGTGAAGTGGAGCTCGGCCCCGACGGCCGCCTCCACCTCCTCCGAGGACCGTGCCCGCGGGCCCAGCCCCGTCACCTACCTCGCCCTCGCCTGCGTGGCCATCCTCGGCTCCGGCGTCGGGGCCGTGCTCTTCACCTCGTCTCTCCAGTACGCTCCCGCCGCCGTGAGCAACGCGCTGTCCAAGACCGGCCCGCTCTTCGTCGCCTTCCTGGCGCACCTGCTGCTGAACGAGTCCGTCTCCCCGGGCACGGTGGGCCTGCTCGTCGCCATGCTGCTGGCCGCGGGCCTGCTCGGGGCCGGTGAGGCCACTCACCCGCTGACAGCGGCTCCCATCCCCCTCCTGGGCGCCGGGCTCGCAGCCGCGGCCGGTCTCAGCCGGGCCGTTGCCGAGGTGGCCGCCAAGTCCTCGCTGGCTGTCTGGCCCGCGGCCAACGTCGCCGCCGCTCGGTTCCTTGGCGGCGCGGCGCTCGCCGCCGCCCTGGGCCTGTTCAGGCCAGGTACGCTAAGCGACACGCCGGCCAGCGCTCACGAGTGGCTGGCCCTGCTCACCCTCGCCTGGCTCTGCACCGCGCTCCCTGTCGCCCTCTACTACTGGGGTGTGGCCCGTCTCCCCGTCCACATCGCCACGGGCGTCCGCACGTCCGGCGCCGTCGTCACCGCTGTCATCTCCTGGGCCGCCCTGGGCGAGGGCCTCAACGTCTTGCACCTGCTCGGCATCGCCGCCCTCCTCCTGGCCGCCTATGCCATGGCTTCGCTTCCCCTCCAGGCCCGCGCGCCCGTACGGAGGCGCCGCGGCCCCGTTCGCGCCATGCTCCAGCTCGTCACCGTCGTCGTCGCCGGCAGCGTGCTGCTCACCGGCCTGCTGCAGGCCTGGCAGCTCCAGGCCTTGATGCAGCGGCAGGTCCAGGCCACCCTCGGCCGCACCGCGGCCATCGTCGGCGAGGTCGTCGGCCTGGGCGACAACATGCCCCACGCCGCGCTGCGCAGCTTCGTCCAGCGCGTGGTCAGCGAGCAGATCAGCACTCCCGGCTATACGGCCGAGTTCGTGTACATCGTGGTGGCCGACGCCGCCGGTGCGCCCCTGGCCTGGGCCTTCCGCGAGGGCGACGCCTGGGGCGCGACCCCCGCGCGCGAGAAGGCGCGGGCCCTGGCCCGGCAGGGGCCCGCCGCGCTGGGCAGGCTCGACCTCCTGCCCGCTCACGTCGCCGTGTCCTGTGACGGACGCCCGGTCGGCGACCTGTACATCGGCTACCGGGCCAGCATCGCCTGGTGGCCCCTCTTGGCGGTGCTCGCCCGCACGGGCGCGTTGGCCGCCGTACTTGCCCTGGTCGCCGCCGCGGCTGTATCGGGCATCGTGCGCAGCGCCCTGGGCCCTCTCGCCGCGGTGGCGGCCCACCTGCGCGAGCAGGCCGAGAGCGCCGCTTCCGGCGGCCAGGACGCCCCCGCCTCGTCCGCCGGGCTCGCCGCTGAAGTGGTCGGCGACTGGCTGCGCTCCGGCGTGGTTGTGCTACCCTATGATGAGCGTCCCAGGATCGTGGCCTGCGCCCGAGCGCCTGACGACCCGGCCGATTGGCTCGCAACCGCGGTGGCGAACCTGGCGGAGAGCGAGGGGCGGATTGTCGGCGCGGCCCGAGGCTGGCTGGCCGTGGCCTGGGGGGCCGAGGAACTGGAGGTGGACGACCCTACCTGGGCCTACCTGTGGTCGCTGGCTCTGCCCGCGGGGCCCCGGGTGCTCACGCTCGTCGAGGGGGACTGGGCCGGGCTCCTCGATGACCTGGCGAAGGCCGAGGCGTACCTGGGCGTGCCGGGCGCGACCCCGGAGGGTAACGTGATCCTTGCTACGCCCGCCTACGCCGACCTGGCCGGCGAGCACATCGAGATGCGACGCGCCGCGGAGGACCTGTACGAGGTGAGACAGGAGCTGGCTCAATGACGCGCGGCCGAGACGCCCGGCGCCAGGACCTCGGCGCCGCTTCGCCCCCGGGGAAGCGGATGGTGATGTCGGGCCCGCCGCCCGGCCGCCTGTTCGGGTTGGCGCACCTGGTGCTCGGGGCGCTTGCCGGCGTCCTGCTCCTTGCCGGGTGCCCCTCGACCTCGCCCATCGAGGTCACCGTGTCCTCGGGCCAGACCAACCGGCCCACCACGACCGAGGAGATCCTGGCCCAGGCCAAGCGCGAGGGCGAGGTGAACTGGTACACGTCCCTCACCGGCGAGGACGCCCGCAAGATCGCCGACAGCTTCATGGCCCAGTACCCCTTCCTCAACTGCCGCGTGGTCCGGTCGGGTACCTTCGAGATCGTGCGCCGCGTGCAGACGGAGATAAGCCGCGGCGAGGTCGAGGCGGATGTTCTCCATGTGCTCGACCCGGGCGGCTTCGTCACGCTCCAGCAGGCCGGGCATCTCTACCGCTACCAGTCCAGTCAGGCCAAGTACCTGGCGTCTGAGATGCGCTCGACGGACTACTGGTATGCCTGCCGGGCGGTGGCGACGGCGATGGCCGTGCGCAAGGGCTCGAAGCTGCGGCCCCGGAAGTGGTCCGAAGTCCCCAGCCTGCCCGCCGACGTGCGCGTAGGGATCAAGGACGCCGAGACCAGCGGCTCGGCCTATGTGACCTACTACCTCATCCGCGAGAAGTACGGCTGCTTCTTCTGGCAGGAGGTCGAGCGCCGCCACCCCAGGGTCTACCGCAGCGAGGACGAGATGCTGGCCGCGCTGGGGCGAGGCGAGGTGGACCTGCTCGTGGGCGTCATGGCCAACAGCCTGGTCGCCGACTCGGGCGCCGAGATCCTGTGGCCCGCCGATGGTGCGCCGATGGTCCTCGGGCCGGTGGGCATCCTGGCCGGAGCCCCTCACCCCAACGCCGCCAAGCTCTTCGTGGACTTCCTCCTCTCGCACACCGGCCAGGGGCTTATCCGCGATGTCACCGGCGCCTATCCCGCGCGGCCGGGCCTCGGGCCGCCGCGCGGCCTGCCCCCCTTCGGCGAGATAGCCCTCCTTCGTCCCACGGCTCCCTGGGATCTGTACACCGAGCTGAGGGACTACCTCCAGGCGGAGTTCAACGAGATCTTCCGTCCGTCCTCCGAGTGATGGTGGCGCACGCGGCTGGCCTTCCTGCTTCCCCGCGCGGCCCCCATGTAGGAGCGGGCGGTGCCGGCGACCCGGAGTACCGCGAGGTCGCCTCGCGACCGCCAGGCTGCTCCGCAGCCTCACCGTGTCGCCAGCAGGAGCTGGCTCCTACCTTAACACCGGCTCCCTGCGCCAGCCGGCGCCCCCGAACGCAGAGCGCAGCGCCAGGTTGACGACGCCGGCGCGATGGGCCATCCTTCGAGACGAGCATGACCGAGCCACACCCCCCCAGTAAGCTATACGCTCAGGTCGCGGTCGAGGCCGGCGGGGGCGCCGGCGCGAAGGTCTACACCTATCTGATCCCCGAGGCCCTGCGCGACCGCGTGCGTCCCGGCGCGCACGTTCTGGTGCCCTTCGGCCCGAGGCGGCTGCCAGGCTACGTGGTCGCCCTGACGCCCACCGCGCCGCCCGTGAAGCTCAAGCCCATCGCCAGGCTCCTATCCGAGGAGCCCGTGGCCGAGGCCGACACCGTGGGCCTGGCTGAGTGGCTAGCGGCTCAGTGGCGCGCTCCCCTGGCCGACTGCCTGCGCCTGTTTCTCGCCCCGGGCGGTCAGCGCAAGGCTGCCGAGCGTTTCATGCTGGAGGCCGCAAAGCAGCCCTGGGGCGAATCGCTCGACGCCCTCGGCCGAGCGCCGCGCCAGCGCGTCGTCGCCGAGGCCCTGTCAGCCCTCGGCGGCGAGGCCACGCTTCGCGCGCTGCTCAAGCACCTGCGCGAGGGCACGTGGCGCGATGCCAGCGCCGACCGCGTCCGCTCGGCCCTTCGCGCCCTCGAGCAGGCCGGTATCGTCCGCATCGAGCGCGACGTCAAGCCCCCGGCAGTCCGCCCCCTCCAGCGCAAGCAGGTCGGGCTGGCGGACGCCGAGGTCGCCTCCCGTGCGCTGGACGAGCTGCGAACGACCGCGCCGCGGCAGGCGCTGGTGCTGCAGGCCCTGCTCGCCGCCTTCCCGCGCCCCGTCCTGGCCGGGGAGCTGTCGCCCTCGGCGGTCAACGGCCTGAAGCGGCGGGGCCTGGTCACCGTCGAGGATGCCGTACAGCAGCGACGGCCCGATGCCGGCCTCGACGAGGCCGGCGACTTCCTCACTCCCCTACCTCCCCAGCGCGCCCCCATTCAGCGCGTGGCCGCGGCCCTGCGCGAGGGGCGGTTCACCCCGATCCTCCTGCACGGCGTGACCGGCAGCGGCAAGACGGAGGTCTACCTGCACTGCCTGCGCGAGACCCTCCGGGCCGGGCGCAACGCCATCGTGCTCGTGCCCGAGATCTCGCTAACGCCCCAGATTCTTGGGCGCATCGCGGCGCGCTTCGGCAGTCAGGTGGCGGTGCTGCACAGCGCCCTGTCGCAGGGCGAGCGCTTTGACGAGTGGCAGCGCCTCCGGCGCGGTGAGGCCAGGATAGCCGTGGGGCCGCGCTCTGCGCTCTTCGCGCCCCTGCTGCGGGTGGGCCTCATCGTCATGGACGAGGAGCACGAGCCGGCCTACAAGCAGGACGCCGTGCCTCGCTACCACAGCCGCACCGTGGCCTGGGAGCTGGCCCGCAGGCATGGCGCCGTCCTGATGCTGGGTAGCGCCACGCCCGACGTCGCCACCTACTACCGCGCCACCCAGGGCGAGATGGAGCTCTTCGAGCTGCCCGAGCGCGTGGACTCCCGTCCCCTGCCCGAGGTCCACATCGTGGATCTGGCCAGGGACGTGTTCATCGGCGAGGGACGCACCTTCAGTGAGCCCCTCGCCGCCGCCATGGAGGACGTCCTGTCGCGCGGCGAGCAGGTCATCCTTTTCCTCAACCGTCGCGGCTTCTCCACGTACGTCGCCTGTCGCGACTGCGGCTGGCGTCTGGAGTGCCCGCACTGCGGCGTCTCTCTCACCTACCACCATCGCACCCGGCGCGTGCTCTGCCACTACTGCGGTCACGAACGAGCCATGCCGGAGCGCTGCGACAGTTGCCGATCGGACGACATCGGCTTCCTGGGCCTGGGCACCGAGCGCGTCGCCGAGCAGCTTCAGCGGCGGTTCCCCGAGGTCCGCCTGGCGCGGATGGACCGAGACACGGTTCGGCGCAAGGGCGCCCACACGGAGATCCTGGCCGCCTTTGCCCGGGGCGAGGTGCAGGTGCTCGTGGGCACGCAGATGGTGGCGAAGGGCCTGGACTTCCCGGGCGTGACGCTGGTGGGGGTGGTGAACGCCGATGTGGGGCTGGCCTGGCCCGACTTCCGCGCCGTGGAGCGCACCTTCCAGTTGCTCACCCAGGTCGCGGGGCGGGCGGGCCGCGCCGACAAGCCCGGCCTGGTCATCGTCCAGACCTACCGCCCGGACCATCCCTCCATCGTGGCCGCGGCCCGGCACGACTACGCAGCCTTCTACGTCCACGAGATCGCGGCCCGCGAGCGCCTACTATGGCCCCCCTTTGCCCACCTGGCCAGGCTCGTCCTTACCCACGAGGACCAGGCCAAGTCGCACGCCGCCGCCCAGACCGTCGAGCTCGCGCTGATCGGCATGGGTGTAACGAAGGGTGCGGGTGAGGTACACTATCTGGGGCCAGCGCCCGCGCCGCTGGAGCGGCTGCGCGGCCAGTGGCGGCATCATCTCGTGCTGCGGTCGCCGCAGCGCGATGCCCTCCTGGCCGCCCTGGATGAGCTCCTGGCCAGGACGGAGGTCCAGCAGGTGGCGCCCACCGTGGACCTGGACCC
>CAZSOQ010000041.1:23952-28076 GCA_964608495.1 uncultured Armatimonadia bacterium
TCGCGCGAGGGCTGCCTCAGCCTGCCCACGCTCTACGGCGACGTGCCCCGTGCCAGGCAGGTGGTCGTGCGCGCGGTGACCGTCGCGGGCGATGAGATCGAGATCCACGCTGAGGGCCTGATGGCTCGCATCCTCCAGCACGAGCTGGATCACCTCGACGGCACCGTGTTCCTCGACCGCGCCGACCCCGATACCCTGGTGTGGCTGGTGCCCGACGAGGATGAGAAGTCCGGCCATCGCGAGGACCCCACGACCGTCGAGCAAGCCCTAGCGCGCTTCGAGCGGCTGGCCCACAAGCGCGCGAGCCGGGGTGAGCAGGACTGACACAGGTCTCGGCGCGGAGGGCCCCACCGTCCCCCGTGCGGCGGGGACGGGGGATGGCTTTCCCCCTGGGCGGTCGGAATCAATGAGAATCGTCTTCTGCGGCACGCCGGACGAATCCGTGCCCTTCCTGAAGGTCTGCGCCGACGTGGGCCAGGTCGTGGCGGCCCTCACCGCGCCGGATCGGCCCCGGGGACGCGGGCGCCAGGTGAGGCCCACTCCGGTCAGGCAGTGGGTGACCGCCTACGGTGCCCCCTGCCTGCAGCCCTCTTCCTGCGGCGATCCCGAGCTCATCTCGGCTCTGCGCGACCTGCGGCCCGACGTCCTCGTAGTGGTCGCCTACGGCCGAATCATCCCGCCCGAGATGCTGGCGGTCCCGCGCCTGGCCGTGAACGTACACTTCAGCTCCCTGCCCCAGTTGCGCGGCGCGGCCCCGGTGGCCCGGGCACTGCAGTGGGGCTTCAGGACGACCGGGGTGGCTGTCCAGCTCCTTTCGCCTCGCCTCGATGCCGGCGCTGTCCTTGCCGAGCGAATCGTGCCTATCAGGGCCTGTGATGATGCCGCGACGCTGTCCGAGCGGCTGGTCCAGGCGGGGTGCGCTCTGCTGCGGGAGGTGCTGGAGGGTTCCGACACTGGTCTGCTCCCGGTCGCGCACCCCCAGGCCGAGGTGGCGGTGACCTGGGCCCCGAAGGTCTCCCGGGCCGACGCCGCCCTCGTGCCGACCGTCCCCGCCACCTTGACAGCACACCGCATCCGTGCCATGAGTCCCAGAGCCGGCGCCTATTGCATTCTCGACGGCAAGCGCCTTAAAATACTGAAGGCCCTTGGCCTCTGGCGCGTGACGGAGGGAGGGAACCGCGGCGTCGTGGTGGGATCAACCAGCGCTGGACCCCTGTTGGCTTGGGGCGGTCAGGTGCTGCTGGCTTGGCGAGTCCAGAAGGAAGGCGGTCGTCCGCTGGAGGGAGGAGCCATTCTGGGAGGGCGGACGTTGCTGCCGGGTCAGCGGGTCGAGGACCCGCTGAGCTAGACCAATCTGGTGGAACGTCATGGACGCGGAGACCACGCAAGTCCTCGAACAGGCCGAACGGCACCGGGTAAACGGCGAGTATGACCAGGCCCAGCCCCTCTACGAAGGGGTAGTGCAGGCAACGCCGGACGTGGCTGAGGCGTGGTGGGGCTTGGCACACGTGCTCATGAACACCGGTGAGTTCGATGCCGGGTTGGAGTGCTTCCAGAAGGCCTGCGGCCTGCAGCCCGAGAACCAGCGATTCCTCTACGACTACGCGATGATGCTTACGATGCTCTCGATGTTTGACGAGGCCAGGGACCTGTTCAACCGCTGTGTAAGTCTCAATCCGGAATCCAGAGTGGCCATGGAGGCCCGCAAACAGCTAAGCTACCTCCAGTAGTAGTTGCCGGTTGGTGGTTCGGCGGGCCCCCCAAGGCGCTCCAATCCCGTGCGGCCGGGAATGCGGCCGCACACTTTTGTGATAGGGGGCAGTGTTCGTGCCCGAACCGAAGTTCGACGCCTGCCACATCAGGTTCTCCCCTGACGACAAGGCGGCCTTTGTGACCTGCGGCGCCAGCCTGGCCGAGGCTGCCGCCCGCGCCGGCGTCCTCATATCCCTGCCCTGCGGGGGGCGGGGGACCTGCGGCAAGTGCCGCATCCGTGTCCTCTCCGGTGAGGTGACCGAACCCACCGACGCCGAGCGGTCCCTGCTGACCGAGGCCGAGATCGCCGCCGGCTTCCGCCTCGCCTGCCAGGCCCGGGTGCTGACCGAGGCCGCCCTCGAGGTGCCTCAGGACAGCCGCGCTCTCGACCGCAAGGAGATCGGCCTCCTCCAAAGCCGCCGCTTCTCCTTCGAGCCCGGTGTGTGCAACTGCGTCGTCGAGGTGGAGCAGGCTTCGCTCGGCGACCAGCGCAGCGACCTGGACCGCCTACGCGCCGCCCTGGGCGAGGACTTCGATCTGCCCTGCTCGCTGAAGGCCCTTCGCCGCCTGCCGGCGTCCACGCGCGCCTCGGGGCGATCAACCAGGGTCATCGCCGCGGCCAACCGCATCGTCCACGTCTCCCCCGCCTCGGAGCTGAACGGCATCTACGGGGCTGCCGTAGACCTGGGCACCACTACCGTGGTCGGCTACCTCTTCGACCTCGAGACCGGTGAGTACCTGGCCAGCGCGGCGAGCTACAACCCCCAGGCCCGACACGGCGCTGACGTGGTCTCGCGGATCAACTACGCGATGACCAACTCCCACGGGCTGACCGACCTGCACCAGGAAGCCGTGGGCGTGGTGAACGACGTGATCGCCCAGGCCGCTCACCAGGCCGGGGTGGGCCTGGATGACATCTACGAGGTCACTCTTGTCGGCAATACCTGCATGCACCACCTCTTCCTGGGCGTGGACCCGCGCCACCTGGGCCAGAGCCCGTACGTTCCCTCGCTGACGGAGCTCGTCAACGCCGAGGCGCGGGACATCGGGCTGGACGTACACCCTTCGGCCAACGTGGCGGTGCTGCCCGTCATCGCGGGCTTCGTGGGTGCCGACACGGTGGGCCTCATCCTGGCGGGCGAGCTCACCGAGCGTCCTCACGCCGCCATGGCCGTAGACATCGGCACCAACGGCGAGGTAGCCCTGTGGAACGGCCGCGACCTGTTGGTCGCGTCCTGCGCGGCCGGCCCGGCCTTCGAGGGCGCCCAGATCCAGCACGGCACCCGCGCCATGCCCGGCGCCATCGAGCGGGTCGAGGTACGCGACGGCGACCTGCTGGCGATCACCATCGGCGGGCTGCCCGCGGTGGGTATCTGCGGCTCCGGCCTGTTCGACGCCGTGGCCGTGCTTCTTGAGCTGGGCGCTGTGGATTCCATGGGCCGCCTGGTGGCCGCCGAGGGCCTGCCTGAGGCCCTGGCCCGGCGGGTCAGTGGTGAGGGCCCCAGCCGGCAGGTCCTGCTGGCCGCGGCCGACGAGAGCGGCGACGGCCGCCCCGTGGTTCTCACGGCCCACGACATCCGCCAGGTCCAGTTGGCCAAGGGTGCGGTCAGGGCCGCCGTGGAGCTGCTGCTCGCCGAGGCCGGGCTGACGGCGGAGGACCTGGGCGAAGTGCTCCTGGCCGGGGCCTTCGGCAACTACGTGAACCCGCGAAGCATTCTCAGGATCGGGTTGCTCCCGCCGAGCGTGCCGGAGGAGCGGGTGCACGGAGTGGGAAATGCCGCTGGAGCGGGAGCCGCCTTGGCGCTGCTGAGCCTGGCGGAGCGGGAGAAGGCCGTGGAGCTGGCTCACCAGGCCCAGCACCTGGAGCTGTTCACCAGCATCAAGTTCCAGGAAGTGTTCGCGGAGGCCATGTTGTTTGTGTAGAATAGGCGCGTGCCAGGGGCGGTGGGCGCGTGGCCAGCCGGGGAGGGCTTCCCACCTACCTGGCGAACCAGTCCGCGGAGAGACAGACGAGACACATCGGCTAAGACATGACAGGAGGGCTATCGCATGGCTGACCTGAAGGCTTTGGCAGAGGCTGTCATCTCGGGCGACCAGAACGAGGCAGTCCGGCTGACCCAAGAGGCCATTGACGAGGGCGTCGAGCCCGGCGCCATTCTCAACGATGGCCTCGTCGCGGGCATGGCGGTCGTCGGCGCGAAGTTCAAGGCGAATGAGTTCTACGTTCCAGAGGTGCTGATCGCGGCCCGGGCCATGAAGTCGGCGATGGCGCTGCTGCGGCCGTTGCTCACCGAGAGCGGCGTCGCTCCCAGGGGCATAGTGGCCATCGGGACCGTCCGCGGCGACCTGCACGACATCGGCAAGAACCTCGT
>CAZSOQ010000042.1:0-20345 GCA_964608495.1 uncultured Armatimonadia bacterium
CTACGAGGGCGTCGAGCTGGACGAGGGCACGACGGGCCTGATCACCTATATGCGTACCGACTCGACGCGCATCGCCCCCGAGGCTCGGGCGGCGGCCGTCGAGTTCATCGAGGGGACCTACGGCCGCGACCACGTGGGGCCGGGGGTCCGCGGCAGGCAGGCAAAGGGCGCCCAGGACGCTCACGAGGCCATCCGCCCCACGCGCGTTGACCTGACCCCCGAGGCCGTGGCCTCCTACCTGACGCCGCAGCAGAGGAGCCTGTATCGGCTCATCTGGCAGCGCTTCGTGGCTTCTCAGATGGCCCCGGCAATCTGGGAGGATACCACCGTTGACGTGGAGGCGGGGCGCTACCTTCTCCAAGCCAAGGGCAAGGTGCTCAGGTTCGCGGGCTGGCGCGCCGTCTACGGGGTAGAGGTCGTGGCCTCCGAGGAGGACAACGGCGACAAGAACGCCGAGGGATCCGAGGGCGAGGAGGAGCAACAGGAGGGCTTGCTGCCCGAGCTCGAAGAGGGCGAGGGGCTCGATCTGGTGTACCGGCGGGCCGCTCAGCGCTTCACCCAGCCGCCCGCCCGCTTCAACGAGGGCAGCCTCGTGGCGGCCCTGGAGCGCTATGGCATCGGGCGCCCGAGCACCTACGCCCCCATCATCGAGACGCTCCGCCAGCGGCGGTACGTTGAGATGGCGAAGCGCCAGTTCGTCGCCACGGCGTTGGGCGTGGCGGTCTACGAGTGGCTGATGGAGTACTTCCCACAGATCATGGACCTGGAGTTCACGGCCCGCATGGAGGAGCGCCTGGACGCCGTCGAGCGGGGCGAGGCCGAGTGGGTTGAGGTCCTGGGCGAGTTCTATGACCAGTTCGTGAACTGGCTCAGCCAGGCCGAGGGCGCCGAGCCGCAGGTGATCGAGGGGCAGACGTGCCCCGCCTGCGGCGGGCGGATGGTCGAGAGATTCTCGCGCTACGGGCGGTTCGCCAGTTGCGAGAACTACCCCGAGTGCACGCACACGCGCGATCTGGGCTGGGAGCTGGCCGAGCACTGCCCGCGGTGTGGGCACAAGCTTGAGCTGGCGGTGTCACGGGCCAGCGGGCTGCAGGTGCGGTGCCCGAACTCGGACTGCGACTACGTGCGCGAGGGCGACCTGGAGCCCGCGGACGAGGCGCCGGCGGCCCAGGGCGAGAAGACCTGCCCGGCGTGCGGCAAGCCCATGGTGCTGCGTCGAGGCCGAGGAGGGCGCAAGTTCTGGGGCTGCAGCCGCTTCCCGGA
Organism: uncultured Armatimonadia bacterium; assembly: GCA_964608495.1. Classification (GTDB taxonomy): domain Bacteria; phylum Armatimonadota; class Zipacnadia; order Zipacnadales; family FEN-943; genus JAKORR01. The sequence continues at coordinate 1,264 of CAZSOQ010000042.1, forward strand.
GTGCCGCGAGACCGAGCCGGCGGACGGCAAGAAGAAGCGGCCCGCCATCGAGACCGACATCCCCTGTCCCGAGTGCGGCAAGGAGATGGTGGTCAGGTATGGGCGCCGCGGGCCCTTCCTGGGCTGCGGCAGCTTCCCCAAGTGCCGCCAGACCAGGGACCTGACCGACGAGGAGAAGGCCAGGTACCTGGCCGGGGACGAGGAGGGCTCCGAGGCGGCTGGGTCGGAGGACGACCCGGACATGGGGGCATCAGAAGCTGACTGAGCAGGACAGGCCCGGCCTGCCGGAGCTGGTGGCCGTGGCGGCGGTCGCCATGATGGTGTTGGCCCTGGAAGTGGCCCTCACGCGAGCCTTCTCCGTCCTCTTGCGGTTCCACTACGTGTTCCTGGCGGTGTCGCTGGCGACCTGTGGTCTGGGCCTGGGGGGCGTCCTGGACTACGCGCTGCGGCGCGCGGGCGGGCGATCGGTGCTCGGCTGGTCGGCGCTGGCCGGTGCCCTGCTGGCGCCAGCGGGCATTCTGGCGCTCTTCGCCTCGCCCCTGTCAGCCCACCTGACATCCCTGTGGGTCATCTCAGCCTGCTGCCTGCCGGGCTTCATGGGCCCGGGGGTCTTCCTCAGCAGGGCCTTCAGCCTCTGGGGCCGGTACAGCGGGCTCGTGTACTACGCCGACCTGATGGGCGCGGCGACGGCGGCGGCGGGTGCCATGATCCTCCTCCAGCTCGGGGGGGCCATCAACGCCGCGCTGGGGTGCGCGGCCTTGGGGGCCTTCGCCGCGGCCCTCACCTGCCGCCGGTGGTGGTTCGTCACCATCGCCTGCCTGCTCAGCGGCGGTCTCGTCTTCTGCGCTCTCGCCAACAGCTCCCTGCGAGTGGTGGACCTGCCCACCATGCCCCTGGCCGGCGACCCCAACGCCAAGCCCCTGTACCAGGAGCTCGGCGACCCTGGCACGGGCGCCAGGGTCATCCGCTCGGAGTGGAACGCCTTCGCCCGCACGGACGTGGTGGTCTACGCGGACCCCGACGGCAAGGTCCCCCCGGACGCCGACCTGTACCTGTACACCGACGGTGAGGTGCCCACCAACATCGCCCGCTACAAGGGCAGCCTCAAGGAGCTGGGCGAGCGCTACAAGGGCTTCATCGGGCTGTACGCCTTCCTGGCGGTCAAGCCCAAGTCGGCGATGCTGCTCGGGCCCGGCGGGGGGCTCGACATCTGGCTCGCCCTGATCTCGGGAGCCAAGACGATCAAGGGCGCCGAGGTGAACCCCTCCATCCCGAGCATCGTCCGGCGCTATGCCGCCTACGGCGGCCCGGTCTATGACTTCTCCAACGTGGACATCGCGATCACCGAGGCACGCAGCTACCTGCGCCGCACGCATGAGCGGTTCGACATCATCTACATGGCGCTCACCAAGACCGCCACCACGGCCACGACCAGCATGGCCCTCGTCGAGAGCTACGTGCACACTGTTGAGGCCTTCCGCGACTACTACCGACACCTCGCCCCGGACGGCGCCGTCGCCTTCGTGTGCCAGGCCAGCCCGCTCCTGGTGAGGGCGGCCCTGACGGCCCTGGAGGCCCTGGAGCTCGAAGGCGTTTCCCGGGACCAGGCCGTGGCCCGTCTGGCCATTGTGTCCGCGCCGCCGGACGCCGCCATCGCCGGCCCCTACCGCCATCTGCTGCTGGTGTTTGCGGAGCCCCTGACGCCGGCCAGGTCCCGGGAGTTGGGGGAGTTCGCCGTGGCCTGGGGCCTTGTGCCGGTCTTCTTCCCGCGGGCCTACGAGCCGGCACCCTTGGGCGATCTGTGGAATCAGGAGATGTCCGGGGCCGACCTGGTGGCCCGCTGGAACCAGCAATGGTTTGGGGCCGGCTCGCGGGGCCTGAATCTCGCGCCCTGCACCGACGACAGACCCTTCGTCGTGGACCTGACCTGGGGGGTTCCCCAGCCCCTCAAGCGCTTCCTCACCGGCACCAGCGTGGTCTGCCTGCTGCTCATGGTCCTGGCCGTGGCCCTCGCCGGTAAGGGGTCCGGCCCCCGCCTGGCCGCCTGGCCCCCCTACTTCGCCTGCCTCGGCGTGGCCTTCATGCTCGTCGAGGTGGTGCTGATCCAGATCTTCACCCTCTACCTGGGCTACCCGGTCCTCAGCCTGGCGGCCGTGCTGTTCTCAGTTCTGCTGGGCGCGGGCCTGGGGAGCCTCTTGAGCCAGCGGCTGGGCGTGCGATCGGGCCCCCGGCTCGTGGTCTTGGCCGTGGCAGCCCTGGTCGTGCTGGCCCTGGCCGTGCGCTTCGGCGGGCCGGCCCTTTTCGCGGCGACACTGGGCTGGAATGTCCGGCTGCGCGGCCTGGTCACCCTACTCATGGTCGCTCCCCTGGGCCTCGTCATGGGCATCCCCTTCCCCACCGGGCTCCGACTCGCCATTGACCGACAGGGCACTGAACTGGTACCCTGGATGTGGGCAGTCAACGGAGTAGCATCCGTAGTCGGTTCCGCCGCCGCGATGGCTTGTGCCAAGGTCGTGGGTTTCGGCGCTACTCTCGCGGTGGGGCTGCTTGTGTACGTACTTGCGGCGATGTCGCTATCATTTGCATGTGCCGGTCTTGGCAATTGTGGTTGGCACCTGAGAGGACGGCCAGATGAACAATCGCGGCTGGATTCATAGTGTAAGCCCGGAGGAGCGGGAACAACGCAACGAGTTGATGAAGGAACATCTCGACGAGTCCATGGCGGAGATGGAGCGGTACTCCGACGAGCAGTGCCGCAAGCTCAGGATGACAACCAGGGCGCGGGACGCAGCGGAGCGAGCGTGGCGAAGAGTGGCGATCAGGAGCCGCAGGTACCTCGTGCTCCCCAAGCACACCGCAGTGGAGCGCCGCTTCCTGCGGATGATGATCAAGCTCCTCATCGCGGAGAACCCCGGCCTGGTGGACCGCGCCGTGGAGCTCGCCCGCTATGTGAGCGCCAACTACGCCTTTGAGTGGTGTATCTCCCCCTGCACGCTGTTCGCCCGCATTGAGGCACGCAACACGCTGCTCAGCGACGCGGAGAGCGAGTTCGGGGAGACACCCGTGGCCCGGCCCTTTGCCTACTCGCTCTACCACTGGCGGCAGTTGTGCATCAAGGACCCCGGTCACGTGGGCGAGATCTACGCGATGGCCGTCTTCCTCGACCAGCACAGCCACTTCATCAACAAGGCCGCTGAACGCCGTCTGGAGCTTGGCCTGCACCGCCACGCCCTCCGGCGCGAGCTTCGCGCTCGTGACGCCCGCGACGGGACCCGCTCAGGTCAACCGGCCTCGCCGGCGCCCGGCGAACAGCCAGGCTAGCCTGCCGACGGGTGTCCGCCGCGGCCAGGGCCCCCGGCGGCGCGTGACGGGCTCTAGCGGGCCTTGGCGAGGTACCCCAGCAGTCGCTCGCGGCTTGCGCGCAGGGCCTCGGCAGGCCGGGTTTCCTCCAGCTCGAAGGACATCAGCCCCTCGTACCCCAGGGCGGCCAGCTCGCGCGCCAGACGGGGCCAGTCTATCAACCCCGTGCCCAGCAGCGCGTGGTCGCGCCACTCCGGGTGGCGCACATCGTGCACGTGCACGTGCACTAGCCGCGCCCCGGCGGCGCGCACGTGCGAGGCGAGCAGGTCGTTGTAGGCCTCGGGGCCGTCGGGCGCGGCTCGCCTCTCGGGCGGCAGGGCCCAGACGAGATGGCCCACGTCCACCGTCACGCCCACCCGCGGATGGTCAACGGCCGTCACAAGGTCCGCCAGCTCCTCGGGCGGAGGCCAGCCGGTCTCGATGCCCACCTTGAGCATCCCGGCGCCGGCCAGGTCGCCCAGCCATCGGTACAGGTCCACCAGCCCCGGCTTGAGTTCCTCGTAGGAGTACTGGGGCACGGGGACGGCGTGGGTGGTCACGACCTCGGCGCCCAGGGCGTGTCCGGCCTGGAGACTCGCCTCAAGCTGCGCGAGCGAGACCTCGCGGATAGCCGGGCTCGGCGACAGGGGATGCAGCTCGATGAAGGGCGCGTGAAGCGCCACCCGCTCGAAGGGGTCCAGCAGCCCGCGCAGCCGATCCCGCTCGGCGCAGGACAGACGGTCCCAGTAGAATCCCGCCAGTGGCCCGGCCCGATGCCGGTAGCCGTCGAAGGCCAGAAGCTCGACGGCGCGAAACCCCATCTCGCGCCCGGTGGTCAGCGCCTGTTCGACGCTAGGGCCGGGCAGAGAGGCCGTGTTGAAGCACACCTGGTTCTGTGAGAACGACATGGGCACGCCTCCTGAAGGCGGTGCCTGTTTAGCCGAATAGGGCCCGTGTCCTCCGCGCGCGAGGCCCGGTCTGGAGGCAGCGCGTGTTCGACAGCCACGCCCATCTCAACCACGAGCGGTACCAGGCCGACAGGCCGCAGGTCCTGGCGAGGGCCCGGGCCGCCGGCGTACGAGGCATCGTCAACGTCGGCTACGACCCCGGGTCCTCGGCTCTTGCCGTCGTCCTGGCCGAGGCCGAGCCCGATCTCCACGCCGCCGTGGGCCTCCACCCCCACGACGCCGAGGCTCTGACCGGCGACGTCCTGGGGGCGTTGCGCGAGCTGGCCCGGCGGCCTTGCGTCGTGGCCGTGGGCGAGACGGGCCTGGACTTCTACCGCAACCTGTCCGCTCGCGAGGCGCAAGTGGATGCCTTCCGTCGGCATCTCGAGCTGGCCGCCGAGCTGGGCAAAACCGTCATCGTCCACGACCGGGACGCCCACGAGGAAGTCTTAGACACCCTTGCCTCCCATGCGCCGTCCGACTTGCGGGTCGTCCTGCACTGCTTCTCCGGCGACGAGGACGTGCTCGCCGAAGCCGCCGCCCGGGGCTACTGGGTGGGGATCGCGTGCAACGTGACCTACCCGCGCTCGGAGGTGCTTCGGCAAGTGGCGGCCCGAGCGCCGCGCGACCGGCTGCTCCTGGAGACCGACTGCCCCTACCTGCCCCCCCAGCGGCACCGCAAGGGCGGCCGCAACGAGCCGGCCTATCTGCGGGAGGCCCTGCAGACCGTCGCGCGCGTCCGCGGCGAGGACCTGACGGCCCTGGAGCGCCGGACCGAGGAGAACGCGCGGGAGGTCTTCGGGCTGACCGCCGCGGGCGAAGGGGCGTATGGCGAGGCGCCGGGCGATGGGGACGGGCGCGCCGAATAGCCGTTGGCGGTGCTCCCCGCGGCTGCGGCGGCTCGCGCGGGCCTACCGCCGCGACTCCAGCGCGGCCTCGCGCAGGGCCAGGTAGTTGGCCAGGGGCACGTAGTAGGTGACCGAGTTGGACGAGCCCACCCCGTACCGACCGTCGTAGCCCAGACCGCGCAGGTTGGCCCGTGTGTACTGCCTCACCTGCTCCGGCGTGCCGCGGGCCAGCAGGTCCAGGTCCACGTTACCCAGCAGCGCCAGCCTGTCGCCCCACTGCCGCTTCAGCCGCCGGCTGTCCATGGCCTTGGGCTCCAGCGGGTGCAGGCCCTGGAAGCCGCAACCCACAATGTCCTCCATCACCTGGGTCAGGTCACCGTCCGAGTGGTAGATGAACAGGCTGTCCGCCGCGCGGCAGAGGTCGCCGATGCGCCGGTAGACGGGGAACAGGTGCCGCCGCAGGACGCCGGGCGAGACGAGGAGCCCCTCGGTGTAGGCGATGTCGTCGCTCATCCACAGCCCGCCCACCCTGGGCAGCTCGAGGCACCGCTCACACACGCGTGTCTGTATCGCCGCCACGCGCTCGAAGACAGCCGCCACCAGCCCGGGCTGCTCCACCGTCGCCATAGCGAAGCGCTCGAAGCCCAGCAGCATCCAGGTCGCGGTGAAGACCTTGCCGATGATCGCGATGATGCTCATGCCCGGGGGCAGGCAGGCCCCGGCCTGCTCCAGATACGACAGGTCCATCGTCTCGGGATCGGGCCAGTCGAAGGCCTGGACGTCCGCCAGGCCGGCGATCGGCCCCTCGTGCTCCGGGGCCCAGGTGATGTCCATGTCCCCGGCGCCATAGACACCGTAGTCGCCGCTGACCACCGTGCCGCCCAGCACTCCCGCCACGCGCACCAGGCCCGCCGACAGCGGCACGTAGTCGTACCCCGCCTCGACCCAGAAGGCCACCTCATCGGCGGCCGAGCGAATCTCTCGGCCCAGGAAGGCCTCCTTGACCGGCTGATCCACGTGCAGCTCCCACAAGGGAAGGCGCTCGGGGCCGCCCTGGCCCAGCAGCGCTTGGCGGAGCAGCCGGAAGTCGTTGTCGCCCGAGGTCCCACGCGTGGCGTCCATCATGCTCTCCCTCGCCCGGTCGGACGCGTCCGCCGTGCCTGGCCCGTCCGGGGCGCCTAGCCCTGCGACCAGGGGAAGCCCGAGGGCACGAAGTGGGTCAGGTACTGCTGGCGCGCGAAGCGGTCCGTCATCCCGGCCACGTAGTCGCAGACCACCCGTGCCCGTGCTTTCACATCGCCGGGCACATCACCCACCGCCGCCGCCAGCACCTTGTCGTTCGTCATGTACAGGTCGAACAGCGCCTGCACGAGCCCCTTCACCTTGCGTCGCTCGGCCTCCAGCATAGTCGAATGGTAGACCCTCTCGTCCATGAAGCGCACCAGGGCGTCCATCGCCTCGGCCAGCTCACCGCTCATGCCCAGGTGCGGCGCGTCCGTCGAGTGCTGGATCACGTCGCGCACCATCGTGCCTACCCGCTCGCCGTGTCGCCAGCCCAGCACGTCCATGATCTCGGCGGGCAGGTCGTCTCGCGCCAGCACCCCCAGCCGCAGGCAGTCGTCCAGGTCGTGGTTCAGGTATGCGATGCGGTCGGCGATCCGGATCACCTCGGCCTCCACCGTGCAGGGCAGGTGTTCGGTCAGGGAATCGCGCGTCGAGCGCAGGCCTTTGCTGTGGGCCACGATGCCATCCCGCGTCTCGTGCGTGAGATTCACCCCCTGCCCGCCGCCCTCGAGCACATCCACGACCCGCAGGCTGTGCTCGCTGTGGTGGAACCGAGCCTCGGGGTCATAGCGCCGGTACACCTCGTCCAGCGCCTCCTCGCCCACGTGGCCGAAGGGCGTGTGCCCCACGTCGTGGGCCAGCGCGATGGCCTCCGTGAGCTCCTCGTTCAGCCGCAGAGCCTTGGCTATCGTGCGCCCGATCTGCGACACGTCCAGCGTGTGGCTCAGCCGCGTGCGCAGATGGTCCTCGCGCGGCGAGAAGAAGACCTGGGTCTTGTAGGCGAGCCGCCGGAAGGCCCGGCACAGGTGGATTATCCTGTCCCGATCGCGCTGGTAGCAGGTGCGGACGGGGCAGGGCTCCTCGGGCCTTTGCCGACCGCGCGACTGGCTGCTCAGCGCGGCGTAGGGGCCGAGGTACTCGCTCTCCCACTGCTCGGTGCGCTCGCGAATCGTCAAGGAGTGTTCACCCTTCGGGAGCCGCTGCACAGCGGCAGGCGGCCGTCCGCAAGTATACCGTTCGCGCTCACGAGGTCACAAGGCAAGCCGCGCCTGCAGCACAGACCTCCGGCCGGCGGCTTCCCACAGGGACACGCCTTGGCCGCGCGCGCCGGTCCTCGGACCGCGGAGGTGCCCACCTCGGGATTCACGAAACCGTCCTCCCGAGGAGGGAGTGCAATGCGTGCGATCACCTGTGCCTACCTGCTGCTGTTGGCTGCGACCGCCCCGTGGGCGGCCAATCTGCTGCCCAATCCGGGCTTCGAGACCCCCACGGCCCTCGGGCTTCGACCGGCCTCGTGGAGCGTCGAGATCCATACCAGCGAGGGCGCTGAGGGAGAGGTCTCCCGCGACACCGTCGTCAAGCGCTCGGGCGCGGCCGGCCTCCGCCTCGACCATACCAGCGAGAAGGCCTGGGTGCGGTCGTCGCTGATGAACGTCCCCGCCGAGCGCAGCTCCCTCTACCGCGCGAGCGTGTGGGTGCGCGGCAACTGCCACTTCCTCGTCCTCGTTTACGAGTTCACCGCCGACGACAAGTACCTTACGCATACGGTGGCCGGCGGCGACGCGGACGACGACTGGCGCGAGGTGGGGGGCACCTTCACCACCGGCGACCAGGCCGAGTCCTTCAAGGTGTCGCTCATCACTGACAGCAGGGGCTCAGCCTGGTTCGACGATGCCACGCTCGAGCTGGTGGCCTCGCTGCCCAGCCTGCTCGTCCCGACCCTCGAGCGGGCACCGGAGCTGGACGGCAAGCTCGACGACGAGTGCTGGGGCCGGGCCGCGGAGGCGCGACTGCGCTACGCCCTGAGCGGCGAGGGAGCGCCGGCCGATCCGCCCGCCAGCGCGCTGCTGGCTCGCGACGACAGAACGCTGTACGTAGCCTTCACCTGTGACGAGCCTCTGGCCGACCGCCTTGCGCGCGGCCCGGCCGCCGCCGAGGCCAGCGCCTGGACCCAGGACCGCATCGAGGTGTTCCTGCAGGCGCAGGGAGGCTTCTGCCACTTCGGGGTCGCCGCCTCGGGAGCCACGGCCGGCGAGCGCTTCGTCGAGACCAGGAGCGCCCTGTACCCCAACTGGCACTCGCCCGCGGCGACCTCGCGGCCCGACGTCGCCAAGCCCCAGTTCCAGGCCGCCGTCTCGGCCGAGGGGACCACCTGGACCGCGGAGCTGGCGCTCCCGGTGGCCGAGGTGGGCCCGCTGCAGGCCGCCCAGCCCTGGCGCGCTCAGCTCTGCAGGGCCCGCCTCGTCGCCGGCGACGAGCAGTACAGCACCTGGAGCTACGTGCCGGGTGAGAAGTTCGCCGTGCCCGAGCAGTTCGGCCACCTGGCCTTCGAGGGCCCCGTGCCCGGCGAGGCGGCCGTCCTCTCGCTCCGCGACCGCCCGGCCGAGCGCCCGGTGATCGTCCCTCATCCTCAGAAGCTCACCTGGGCCGAGGGCGCCTTCCGGTTGCGGGACGGCCTCGACATCGTCCTCCCGGCGGGCGCTGAGGGCAGGCAGCTCACCGGGCCCACGCAGCTTGCCGAAGACCTGGGCGCCCGCTACGGCCTCGAGACGCGAGTGGTCACCAACGGCCCCGGCGAGGGCCCGGGGGTGCTTGTCGGCTGGGGGGAGCGTCTCGCGCCGGGCCTGAAGCCCGCGACGGGCCTGCGCGAGGAGGGCTATCGCCTCAGCATCCGTCCCGAAGGCATCGAGGTCGTGGGCGCGGACGAGCGCGGCGCCTTCTACGGCCTGCAGACGCTGCGCCAGCTCGTCACGGCCGACCGCGACGGGCCCTATCTGCCCGGCTGCGCCATCGAGGACTGGCCCGCGACCCGCTGGCGCGGCTGGCACGCCTCGAGCCCCCGGGACGAGGCGACCCTCGGGGACTGGCGCCGTGTGATAGACGCCTGGGCGGCCCTCAGGTACAACCTGGTCGTGCTCGAGGTCAACGGCAGGATGAAGTACGACAGCTATCCCGACCTCGGTGGCGGGCTCACCAAGGACCAGATGCGCGAGCTGGTTCAGTTCGCGCGTGATCGGTACCTGGAGGTCGTGCCCCAGCTCGCGACCTTCGGCCATTTCGACTACGTTCTGCGCAACCCGGCCTACGCGCACCTGGGCGAGCGTCTTCCCCAGCCTGACGGCACCTTAAAGAACTCCGACTGGAACTACTGCCCCAGCAACCCGGAGGTGTACAAGCTTGTCTTCGCTCTCATGGACGAGCTGATCGAGGTCTTCGAGCCACGCTACTTCCACATCGGCCACGACGAGGCCAGCTTCTCCCCCATCGGCGTCTGCCCGGACTGCAGCAGGAAGAAGCCCTGGGAAGTGTGGGCCGAGGACATCGTGAAGCTACACGACTACCTGCAGGGCAAGGGCTGCCGCACGATGCTCTGGGCGGAGCAGTTCCTGGTCAACCGCAATGGTGCGGGCGCCTACGAGACCGCGCGGGCCCTGCCCCTGATACCGCGCGACCTGATCCAGTGTCACTGGGAGTACTCGCAGGCGAAGGAGCAGCCCGACATCAAGCTGCTGATGGACGAGGGCTTCGAGGTGCTGGGGTGCCCATGGTACTGGCCCGACAACGTCTACTATATGGCCTCGGAGGTGCACAAGTACGCCGCTCTGGGCTTCCTGGGCACGACCTGGTACGGCCTGGACAGCGCCGTGCAGCAGCGGGCCTGGCTGCAGGGCGCCTGGGCTCTGGGGGCCGAGAACTCCTGGTCCCCGGGGCTGCCCGACGCGGACAGCCTGGACTACTCGACGCTGGCCGTCGCCCGGCGCCTGCTCTTCGACCCGCGTCGCAAGCCCGGCGACCGCTGGATCACGGTGGACCTGGGGCCGTACTGCAACGAGCGCACGGTCGCCGAGGACGAGAGGACCGGCTGGGTCGGCCTGGGCCCGGACTACGACCTGCGGCGCCTCAGCCCGGGCGTGCGCTGGGTATCCGGCGTGCCCGTGCGCCTGCTGGACCCCGCGGAGGGGCCCAACTGCCTGATGCTCTGCGACCGCGATACGGCCGGGAAGTACCCGGGCCGGAGCTGGCGCGTGGCCCTGGGGCGGCGCGCCCGGGCTCTGTACTTCCTCCACACCACCGACCTGCCGGCCCCCCGTCCCCGGGACATGTACGACCGCAACCAGCCGGGCGCGGTGGGGAGCTATGTGATCACCTACTCGGACGGCTCGCAGGTCGAGGCGACCCTGACCTACTGGCGGGAGATTGACGACTGGAACAGCCAGCTTGGCCCCGCGCAGGCCTGCGGAGTGATCCAGGACACGACGGCCAAGGGAGCCTGGGTCACGCTGGGCCTGTGGCGCTGGGAGAACCCCCACCCGGACAAGACCGTGACGGGGGTTGACTTCCTCTCGGCCGAGGGCAAGGCGCGGCCCATCCTCCTCGCGCTTACGGCCGAGCTGTGAGGGCCCCGCGCGCCGGCATCCGCCCGGGCCCGAGAGCCTGCCCGCGAGCGCGGCGGTCGCGCTCGGGGAGGATACGGTGGCCGGGCGGACAAGCTACCCGCCGACAGGAGGGTGATTACCATGCTCGTACTGTACCAGAACGCCTTTCAGGCCGAGCCCGGCTTGGTGGAACGCGCGATAGCCGACCGGCAGCACCTCAACCGACTGGAGTTCGAGGACTGGCTGCGGCGCGAGCTGTATGCCTACCCCCGCAGGAGGGACCGGTACTGGAGCCCGGACTTCTCATCCGAGGAGGCCTACCTCGCTTCCGTCGAGGCCAACCGTGACCGCTGGCGGCAGGCGCTGGGCGTCTTCGAGCCGCGCGACGACCGACTCGCCCCGCAGGTTCACCCGGCGCTGGAGGACGACGAGATCCACGCCGAGTGGGTCGAGGTGCGCCTGGACGAGGGCCTGTGGGCGCGGGCGATAGTCGGTCGGCCCAAGAAGGCCGAGGGGCGCGTGCCGCTCGTGGTCTGTCAGCACGGCATCTCGTCCTCGCCCGAGCACTGCTTCGGCGTGGCCCCGACCGAGACGGTCTACTGGGCCTTCGCCCAGCACTGCGTCCGGGCGGGCTATGCCGTCATCGCCCCGCTCCTGACCACCACGGGCCCGTACCGCAACCGGCTGGACCGTATGTGCCGGTCCATGGGCTTCACCCTCGAGGGCCTGGAGGTAGCCAAGATCTCGCGCCTGCTTGACTGGGCCGAGACCCTCGACTGGGTGGACGGCAACAGGATGGGCATGTGGGGCCTGAGCATGGGCGGCCTGTACACGCTGATCACCGTGCCCGTCGAGATGAGGCTGAAGCTGGGCATCATCGCGGCCTTCTTCAACCACCGCGTCAACAAGCTGTGCATCGAGGACCCGCGGTACTCCTGCTTCCTGCCGCTGGGAGAGGAGTACATCTACATCCCCGGCTGGCTGCGCGAGTTCTCGGACGCCGAGCTGCTGGCCCTCTACTGCCCGCGGCCCGTCCAGGTCCAGTGCGGCAAGTGCGACGGCATATCCTGGTGGCCGATGGTGGTCGAGGAGTTCGAGCGCGGCAGGGCGTACTACGAGGGCCTCGACATCGCCGACCGGTGTGAGCTATGTCTCACTCCCGGCGGCCACGAGATCGTCGTGGACGACGGACTCCGGTTCCTCGCGAAGTGGCTCTAGAAGCCGCTTCCCTGTCCCCGGCAGGCGTTGCCACGGCTCCCCACGGGCAGCCGCGGGCGACACCGCCCCTGCGAGGCTTCCGCCTTGCCCGCTGAGGGCCGTGAGGGACAGCGGCGAGCCCTTCCCCGGCGTGGGGCCCCCGATGGCACGGAGACGATCGAGGAGGGCAGAGCGTGGCGAGACGACCCAACATCCTGATCCTCACCAGCGACCAGCAGCAGGGGGCCACCTGCGATCCCGACCATCCCTGCCGCCTGCCCAACCTCGAAGCTCTGGCACGCGACGGCATACGGTTCACGCGGGCCTACACGCCCATGGCCCTGTGCGGTCCGGCCCGGGCCAGCCTGATGACCGGCAAGTACCCGACCGGGCACGGTATGCTGAACAACTACCACTCGCCGCCCGTCCTCCACGCCGGCCTCAACCCCGGCCTCACCCACTTCTCCGAGCGCCTTCGCGAGGCCGGCTACAACCTGAGCTACGTGGGCAAGTGGCACGTGTCGGGCGAGACGGCACCGCGCGACCACGGCTGGCACGAGCCCGAGCCGCGCGAGACGCTGGGCGAGGTCCGCCGTCGCCTCGCGCTCGGCGACCAGCCCTGGGTGAGCGAGCCCGGCAGCGTCATCAGGCGCCCCGGGTGGCCCGACTGGACCCTCGACGGCGTCTCGGATATGCCTCTGCAGGCATGGCCGGACCATCACCGCGCCGTCACGGCCGTGGACGAGCTACGCCGCTTGGCCGATCGGGACGAGCCCTGGTGCCTGTTCGTGGGGTGGACGGCGCCCCATGATGCCTACATCGCGCCGCGCTGCTACGCCGAGCTGTATCCCGCGGCCGAGGTGCCGCTGCCGATCAACTTCCACGACGACCTGAGCGACAAGCCCGCCATCTACCGCCGCCAGAGGGAGTCCCTGTGGTCGAGCCTGACGGAGCGGGACTACCGGCGCGCCATCGGGCGCTATTGGGCCCTGTGCACCATGCTCGACGACCTGGTGGGCGCAATGCTGACGGCCCTGGATGAGACGGGGCAGGCCGACGACACGCTGGTGCTCTGTAGCTCCGACCACGGCGATCTGGCCGGCGCGCACGGCATGTTCCTGAAGGGCATTCCGTGCTTCGAGGAGACCTACCGGGTGCCACTCATCGTCCGCTGGCCTGCGGGAATCGCGAACCCGGGACGCATCGCGGACGAATTCGTCACGTGGAACGACCTGGGGCCGACCTTCTGCGACCTGGCCGGCGCACCGCCACTCGAGGGCGCCCACGGCCGCTCCATCGCTCCGTTGCTGCGCGGCGAGGCGCCCGAGGACTGGCCCGACGACCTGTTCCTGCAGTTCACGAGCACGGAGTATTACTACACGCAGCGCATTATCAACGACGGCCGGCTGAAGTACGTCTTCAACGGCTTCGACTTCGACGAGCTGTACGATCTGCAGGAGGACCCGGGCGAGACCGTCAACCTGGCCCGCGACCCGGCCCACGCCGGGGAGATCGAGCGGCTCTGCGAGGGGATGTGGGCCTGGTTCCAGCGCGCGGAGGACGTGATGGAGTGTCCTTACCCCACGATCGCCCTGCTGCCGCGCGGCCCCGAGGGCCTCGACGTGCAGTTCGACCGGCCCCGCTGGTGGCGGTACAAGGAAGTGTGAGAGCCGGCAGACCAAGGGCCGCTCCCCGCGAGCGGCTCTTTTCTCTGGGCCGCCCGGCCGGAGGGCTACCGCGCCGGCCGCGGAGGGACGCGTCGTCAGCCGGCGAAGGGCCCTGTAACGGCTCGGCGGGCGTCGCCTGGTCCGCAGCCCCTACCCGATGCGATCCCCGGAGGGACAGCCATGCGCGTGATTCTGGTCTTCTTCGACACGATGAGATACGACCACGCGGGGTTCAACGGCTACGCCAAGCCCACGACCCCGAATCTGGACCGGCTGGCGTCCGAGGGGGTCGTCTTCGCCCAGTCCTACCCGACCGACGTGCCCACGCAGCCATGCTACACGGCGACGCTGACCGGGAGGCGTGGACTGACGACGGGAGTCGTCACCCACGGCCAGCCCGAGGAGACCGTGGGCGACGGTGTGCCCACCTTCCCCCTGGTCCTCGCCCGCCAGGGCGTGCTGACCGCCGCTGTCAGCTCCCTCTATCGCTTCCGGCGCTGGTTCGCCAGGGGATTCAGCCACTACCTGGACCCCAACATCAACGTCTGGCTCCAGCACGTCACGGCTGACGATGTCAACAGGCAGGCGCTTCCCTGGCTGCGCGCCCACGGTCGCGAGGAGTTCTTCCTGTTCCTGCACTACTGGGACCCTCACACCCCCTACAGCAAGGAGCTGGGGGACTACGTTGACCTGTTCTACGAGGGGGGCGATCCCACCGACCCGGACAACGACAGCCTGGCCGACCTGCGCCGCCAGCCGCTCATGCACTTCTTCCGGCGGCGGCAGTACGAGGAGCTGTGCCCGGGGCTTACCGACCTGGCGTACGTGCTGGCCCACTACGACGCCGAGATTCGATACGCGGACGACCGCTTCGGGCAGGTGCTGGAAGTGCTGGACGAGGTGGAGGCGCTGGAGGACACGCTGATCGTCTTCACCTCGGACCACGGGGAGGACTTCGGGGAGCACGGGGTGTTCTGCGACCATATGGACGCCTACGAGCCCACGGCCCACGTGCCGCTGATGGTCTGGTGTCCCGCGCTCGTGAAGGCGCGTCGCACGGAGGCGCTGGTTCAGCACACTGACCTGGCCCCCACGATCCTGGAGGCTTTCGGCGCGCAAGTGCCGCCGGGCTTCGAGGGCAGGAGCCTGTGGCCGCTGCTCAGGGGCGAGACGGATGAGCACTACGACGCGGTGTTCACCAACCAGGGGCTGTGGTCTGCCCAGCGGGGGCTGCGGACGCCGGAGTGGACGCTCATGAAGACCCTGGAGTGCGGGATGCTCGAGCCGCGCCCCGCCACGGAACTGTTCGACCGCCGGGCGGACGTGTTCGAGCAGCGGGACCTGGCAGCGGCCAACCCGGGGCTTGTGGCCGAGCTCGAGCTTGTCTACTACCGGTGGCTGGACGAGGCCCTGGGGCCGGGGCCGGACCCCCTGCGCGTTGCGGCCCGCGAGAACGCCGCCACTCGCTCGGTGCAGCAGCGGCATGAGCGCTGGGTTCTGGAGCAAGAGGCCGAGGAGAGGGCCTTCGGGGCAGGCGAGCGGGCGCAGGTGGACCACAAGCCCGGTGGTTAGGCCGGCCGACAGCGCTCGGAAGTGCCAGATTCGTGTTACAGAACGCCAACTGGGCCAGTAAGGGAAGCCAAAAGCCTTGACTCCGCATCGCCAGACTGCTACACTGAGCATATGAGCGGCCATGGTGACGGCCCGGGAGGATGTCATATGCGGCTAGCAACAGTGGCTACCATAGTTGTCTTGATGGCGATGACGACGGTGGCGTAGGGCTATGTCATTGACGCCAGCGACACCGACTGGGTCACCGGATGGTCCACCGAGAACATTGACGGCCAGGACCCTCTGATTGACGACGCCACCTACGACATCTACACCAACCGGTCGGACATCAAGGAAGGGTACTTCTGGTTCTACTTCAGGACCATGGATGCGTACTCTCCCTTCAACTCCGGCGACAGCGCCCAGATCTGGCTGAACGCCGACGGCGACAGCGGGACCGGCGGCACGGGGCCCGGGCCGGGCTTCGCGGGCTTCGACTACTACATCGCGTGGGACCTGGACACGCCGGCCGACACCGACCCGACTCTGTACGAGTGGAACTCCGGGACTACGAGCTGGGATACGCTCGGCACGAGCTACACGCTCGCGGCCCGCGGCTCCTCGTCTCACACGGGCTACGTGGGGAACATGTTCACCGAGTGGCGCCTCGACACCACCGTGCTTGACAACCTGGACACCCAGAAGGCTATGTGGGGCGCCTTCCTCGAGGGCGGGACGATTGACGACGACGACCTGTGCCCTGATGAGTTCGACCAGCCCGTTGTGCCCGAGCCGTCGAGCCTCCTGCTCATGTCCATCGTGGGATTGCCGCTTCTGGGATGGTACCGCCGCCGCAAGGCCGCGTAGGGAAGATCACGAGCCAAGCCAACAAGGGCCGCCTCCGGTAGGCGGCCCTTCCCTTTTGCGTGCTCGGGCCTCACGTGGGCAGACGGCAGGCCGAGGAGGCCCTACCCCCTCCCGGGAGAAGGGACTCCGGTCGGTGGGCCTACCCCAGGGCAGACACCCGAGCATCGGCGGAAGGGGGCCGGTCAGGTCCCCGCAGTCACGGTAGGCTGGAAGGGTTAACGAGATGGAAGAGCTGGCACTCAACGGCGGCCCCAAGACCAGAGACACGTCGGCCAAGCCCTGGCCCTCCACGGGCAACGCCTCCGGCCGCATGTTCGGCGACGAGGAGCTGGAGCTGCTGAGGCAGGTCATCACGTCCGGGGCCCTCTTCCGCTACGGCGGGAGGATGGTCGAGGCCTTCGAGAACGAGATGGCGGTCAGGTACGGCGTGCCGCACGCGACTGCCGTGACCTCGGGCACCGCGGCCCTGCATACGGCCGTGGCTGCTCTCGACCTGGACGTGGGCGACGAGGTCATCACGACCACGGTGACGGACGGCGGGACCGTGATCGGCATCCTGCAGTGCAATTGTGTGCCGACCTTCGCGGACGTTGACCGCCGCACGATGATCATGCGGCCCGACAGGATCGAGGCGGCCATCAGCGATCGGGCGCGCGCGATCATCGTCGTGCATCTCTTCGGCCAGCCGGCGCCGATGGACGAGATCATGGACATCGCCGGGCGCCACGACCTGTACGTCATCGAGGACTGTGCCCAGGCCCACGGCGCCGCCTTCGACGGGCAGCTCGTGGGTACCATCGGCCATCTCGGGGCCTTCAGCATGCAGCAGTCCAAGCAGATCACGACCGGCGACGGAGGGGTGGTGATCGCCAGGGACGACGAGCTTGCGGCGCGCGCCCGGATGTTCCATGACAAGTACTACGACCGTCGGGGCGAGTACCGGGGCTACGAGCGAGTGGGCATCAACTACCGCATGAACGAGCTCACGGGCGCGGTGGCGCTGGCGCAGGTGCGCAAGATGGACGCGATCCTGCAGCGCAGACGGCGGACGGCGGGGCTGCTGCGCGAGCGCCTGGCGGGCATCGAGGGGGTCAGGCCGCCGTGGGTGCATCCGAAGGCCGAGCACTCGTGGTGGATCTTCAGCTTCCAGATTGACGAGGAGGTGCTGGGCTGCGGCGTGGATGAGTTCAAGGCCGCCGTCCAGGCCGAGGGACTGCCCTTCAGCACCGGCTACGCCGGAGGCATACCCATCTGTATGTACCCCTTCCTCCACGAGCGCCGCGCCTACGGCCGCGGGCACTTCCCCTGGGAGCCGCCCTACGGCCGCGGTGTCGAGTACCACGCCGAGGACTACCCGGACACCTACTGGGCCCAGGCCAATACCTTCATCACAAGCTGGAACGAGGGCTTCACGGAAGACGACGCGGAGGACATCGCGCGCGGGCTGGCCAAGGTAGCCGCCTACTTCCGGGGCAGGCGGTAGCCGCGCCGCGCACGGAGGGAAGGTCCATGGGCACGGAGATGTCCTCGCGCGAGAGAGTGCTGACGGCCATCGAGGGGAAGCAGCCGGACCACGTCCCCTGCTGCTTCATGATCTTCTCGGCGCTGTCGGCCAGGTGCCTGGACCACTTCGACTTCGTCAACCGCCAGCTCAAGCTGGGCCTGGACGCCGTCGTGGCCCTCCATGCCCGCGAGGCCGAGGACCCCAGGGTCGGCCGCGAGCACAGGGACCTGCCCGGCCTGCCCGTGCGCTACCACCCGGAGGTGATGGTGCGGCAGGGGCGCGAGGACGCACCTGACGGGCGGGCGCTGCTCCACAAGGAGTATCTCACGCCCGCGGGCGCGCTGCGGACGACCCTTCAGGTCAGCGACGACTGGCGGTACGGGGAGCAGGTCCCCTTCCTCGACGACTGGCTCATCCCGCGCTCCACCCGGCGCCTCATCAGCGGGCCGCGAGACCTGGAGCCGCTGGGCTACCTCCTCCAGCCGCCCACCGGGGAAGACCTGGTCCGGTTCCGTGAGTGGGCCGAGCGTGCCCGCGCCTTCGCCGGCGAGAAGGACCTGGCCGTGAGCGCCGGATGGGGAGCGGTGGGTGACATGGCCTGTTGGCTGGTCGGCATGCAGGAGCTGATGCTCCTGGCCGTGGACCAGCCCGACTTCACGGCCGAGCTGCTCGGGCAGATCGCCGCGTGGAACGCGGAGCGCATGGCGATCGTGCTCGAGGCGGGCGTGGACCTGTTCATCCGGCGCGGGTGGTACGAGGGAGTGGACTTCTGGTCGCCCAGGCTCTACGAGCGCTTTCTGCTTCCGTCGCTGCGGGCCGAGGCCGAGATGGCCCACCAGGCGGGCGCCCGTTTCGGGTACATCATGACCAGCGGCTCCACACCCCTGCTGGACCTGATGGTGGACGCGGGGGTGGACGTGCTAATCGGCGTGGACCCCGTCCAGGGCCGGGGCACCGACCTGGCCGACCTGAAGGCCCGGGCCGGCGGCCGGATCGCGCTGTGGGGCGGCGTCAACGGCTTCCTGACGGTCGAGAGGGGCGAGGAGTCGGAGGTGCGGCGGGCCGTTGAGGAGGCCATGGGTTGCCTGGCGCCGGGTGGGGGCTTCGTGCTCTCACCGGTGGACAACGTGACGACGGACACGCCGGAGACGTGGCGCAACGTGGCCGCCCTGATTGACGAGTGGCAGGCGATCTGCGGGCGCTCGTGACCGTAGGGGCGACGCCGACGAGGCCCGCCCTCACAGGAGGGCGCTGTGCGCAGACTCGTGCACGGCTGCCCACAGCGGCTGGTAATGGACCCCCAGCAGCTCCTCGAAAACCTCCTCCTTCGCCTGGAAGAGAGCGACGAGCAGCAGTAGAAGAGCTGCCTGCCGCCCGGCCATGATCCACTTGCGGTCCAGCCCCGCGGTCACCGGCCGCAGCGACCGCAGGGGAGCCACCGGCAACAGCGCCGGGACGCGGGAGGCATACTCGTCGTAGGCGGCTCCGAAGCGCCCGCGTAG
>CAZSOQ010000042.1:20445-28034 GCA_964608495.1 uncultured Armatimonadia bacterium
CCGCGTAGAGCGCGGCCATCGCCAGTCCGGCGATGAGTGCCGCCGCCAGGCTGTTCATCGCCACCACGATCCCGGCGATGACAACGAGGTTGCCCAGGTAGAGGGGATGGCGCACCAGAGCGTAGGGGCCGGTGGTGCACAGCTCTTCGCCCTTGCGGATGAAGACGAGAGCCCAGATGCGCAGGCCCGCTCCGGCAAGTACAATGGCGAGCGCGACGAGGTTCGTCAGGTCCGTGGGCCGAGAGAAGGCAAGGGCCAGCAGGCCGGCAAAACCGTGCAGCAGCGGCCGCCAGCGGTAGATGAGCATCTCGGCCTTCGCGAGAAACCCAGACCCGCGTGCCGCGTCGGGTGGTTCCAGGGGCCTAGCTCGAGACATCCGGCGCATCACCGGGCGTTAGACGACTGCGGGCCTCGGAGCTTCCGGCCACACGGGCAGCCGTGCGCCTCTCGCAGGAAGGTGTTGTACTCTTGCGCGACGTTGCGTCCGATCACGACGACCGAGGGATAACGATAGACGGGGTCGGCATCCGCGACCTGCACCTGCCGGTGCGGATCCGCCAGAAGGCCGGCGGCGCCGCCCGGGTGGTTGGGGTGTTCGACGCGACGGTCGAGCTGCCTCACTACGAGCGCGGCACCCACATGAGCCGGACCGTCGCCATCCTCCTCAACTGGAGCAAGCGCGAGGTCTCCCTGCACGAGATGGAGGGGATCCTCCGCGAGTACCAGAGCGCCTTCTCGGCCCGGGCGGCCCACCTGTCCGTGCGGTTCAAGTACTTCCTGGACAAGCAGACCCCGGTGTCCAAGCTGACCTGCCAGCTTGACTACGACTGTCGCTTTGATGCTACAATCGTGGATGAGGACTTTGCCTTCGCCCTCGAGGTGGAGGTGCCGGTCCTGACGGTGTGTCCCTGCTCGCTGGAGATAGCCCAGGTGGGGGCACACAGCCAGCGCGGTATCGTCCGCGTCAGGATCGGCGCAACGGCTGGGGTCATCATCTGGCTGGAGGACCTCATCCCGCTCGTCGAGCAGCAGGGAAGCTCGGAGGTCTGCCCCATCCTCAAGCGTGAGGACGAGAAGTACCTTACCGAGAGGGCCTTCGCCAACCCCAAGTTCGTCGAGGACGTCGTTCGCGACACCGTCATCGCTGTGAGGGGTCTCGCGGGAGTAGAATGGTACCAGGTCTCGTGCGAGACCTTTGAGTCGATCCACAACCACAACGCTTACGCCTACGCTCAAGGCGGAGGTGGCGCATGGAGCTTGCCATAGGCGCGGCACTGGCCCTGGGGGGTGTCGCCCTGCTGATAGTCGGCTGGAAGGCCTGGCAGCAGCTCATACGACGCGCGGGGGAGCTCGCGGCCGAGGAGGCGGGCATTCCCTCGGTGCCCGAGCCCGAAGGCCCCGTGGGGTCGGACGGGATCGTCTGCCTGTACGCTCACCAATTCGTCCGTCCGGCCACCAAGGGCGGGGGACGGGACAGGGCCTTCGCCGTCCTTACCGACCAGGAGCTCGACCCCGAGGACTTCGCCCTGCAACTGCTCTACGCCCTGCTCACGGACCTGTTCCGCGAAGGGCGCCTGGACTTTCGCATGGCCGAGCGCGAGCCGAGCTACACGCCCCCCTTCCCCAACAAGGCCTGGGAGCTGCAGGTGCGCCAGCTCGGCGAGCTGCCCGCCTCGCCCCTGGCCAACGCCATGGGTGTGGCCTTCGAGATGATCCTGGGCCGCCGACGCGGTCGCCGGGGTCGCGCGGCCGAGGCCGATGACGACTGGGTCGCCCTGGACGACCTGATTGACCGAATGTTGCGCGCCATCAGGCAGGAGCTGAGCTTCTGGGAGAGGACCGGCGTCTACGGCGACCTGCGCACCTACGTGGAGAACGCGCTCGTCGCCCAGGGCTACCTGATCCACCCCAAGCAGACCACCTGGCTGGACCGCGTCCGCCAGAGGCGCCGCAGACCGAACGTAGAGGCCATCGAGGAGCTGGCCGAGGAGGCCCAGCAGCTCAGGGCGCGCCTGGTGAGCTTCCGCCAGCAGTACGGGTCGCCCTACGCCACCGAGGACCTTGCCGAGGAGGGCCCCCTGCCCATCCAACAGGTGGACCCCGAGCTCATGGACACCAAGCGCAGCCTCGGCGAGCTCCCCCTCGACGACTGCCTGCGCGCCAGCCTCTATGAGGTCCTCACCAGCCTGCGCCAGCTCGAGCCCAGCAGCGACGCGGGGGTGTGAGCGTTGTCGAGGAAGGAGATGCTCGAGGGGCTAGCCATGATCGGGGTCATCGTGGCCTGGTGGCCTCTGCTATTCCTTGGCTGGACGGCGGTGCCCTACCGCGTGGGCCTGTACGTGGGCTCCTTCCTCGTGCTGGGCATCATCCTGTACCGCCGCTGGTCCCGACTGCAGGAAGGCTTCCGCCACAGCCAGCGGATCATAGACCAGCAGCAGCTAATGCGCCACGGCCCCACGCCTCCACTCACCCTGCACTCACCGCCCGAGATCACTCAGCCTGACGGCGACCGGCCCGATAGCTCCGGCGACGACGACTCCGAGCCCCGTGGCACTGACGCCTGATGCCGCCTCAGGCGGGGCCTGTTGAGGGTAGGCGGGCCGGAAGGTATACTTACCGCGAGGGCGGATGGGGCCCGGTGGCCCTCCAGGGCTTCAAACCCTGTGCGGGGCGCTGTCACGGCGTCCTGGGCGGGTTCGACTCCCGTGCGCCCTCGCCAGCCTAGTTTACCGGACCGGGGCGGCCCGCGAGGCTGCCCCTCTTGGCGTCCCTGCCGGGTGCGGCGTCCGGCTGACGCGGGAACCAGTCGGCGCGAGGGCCCTTGCTTGGCCCCCTGACCTCTGCCGCCCGGGCCCAGCCGACGCCCCAGACCCGTTCGCGAGGAGTGCCGAGGATAGTGTCGAGGCAAGCAACAGCCCTCGCTCTGGCTCTCGTCGGCGCAGGCCTGGTCGCGGGCATCGTCCAGCTCTCCCAGCGCGTTGACGTCGAGCGCGCCGACGACCGCGTTGCCCTGGTCCTTGATCAGCAGGAGCTCGCGCGGCTGGCAGCCGTCAGCGGCGTGGACGCGCCCGAGGTCCTGCGCCGGATGGGCGACAACGTCAGCCACGTTGCCGTCGCCGAGCAGACGTGGGACGATCTCAGAGCGCTGGGCGCTTTCCACACCTGGGGGCCCACCGCGGTTCCCTACGGCTATACGCCCCCGGGCTACACCGTCCTGCACTTCGCCGACTGGACCCGAGGCGAGCAGGTCCTTGGGGCGCTGGACGCCAAGGGCATCAAGGCGTCGCCACCCAGGAGCGCCGACGGCAAGGAGTATGTGCCGTCCTGGATCGGCCGCTCCATCCTCGTTCCCACCGCCGCCCTTCAGGCCACCGATCTCGGCCTGGGCTATGACCGACAGGCCATCGAGCAGATCACGCGCAGCGGCCTGGGCATCGTGGCCCGCCCGCGCTCAGCCCTCGTCGGCACGCCCGCCGCCGTCCGGGGCGCGCTGCGGCTCGCCAAGGGCACGGGGGCCAACATCGTCGTCTTCCTCGGCAACGAGGTCGTGGGCAACCCCGCGGCCGTGGGCGAGACGGCGGCCGCCATGCAGGAGCTCGGCCTGCGCTTCGGCTGGGTCGAGCTGAGCCCCCAGTTCGGCGAGGAACGCCTCGCCCACTCCCTGCCCGCCAACACGGTCCGCACCCATAGCATCGGTGAGCTGGAGACGCACGTGCTTCTGCCGGCCGCCGCGGTCGAGCGCTACGCCCGGGCGGTCCGCGAGCGAGGCGTGCGCGTCGCCTACGTCCGCCTGCTGCCCACCGCCGAGCCCGGCTCTGACCTGCTGACCACCAACGTGGGCTACGTCAAGCGCGTCAAGGCCGCCATCGAGAGCGAGGGATTCCAGATCGGGGAGCCCCGGCCCGCGCCGCCCCTGGAAGTCCACCCGGCGGTGCGCTGGCTGGCCGCGATCGGTGTGGGCGCCATGGTCCTGCTGGCCGCATCGGCCCTGGGCATCAACTGGGGCGCCTGGTGGCTGATAGTCTTCTGTCTCCTGCTGCTCTTCGGGGCCGCGGTCGCCGTCAGCGACCTGGCCCGCCATGTCGCCGCGCTGCTCGGCGTTGTCACCGCGGCCATCCTCGGCCTGCTGATGGTCAAGCCCCGCGATCAGGAGGACCCCAACGCCCTCCGAAGCGCCGTCGGCCAGCTCGTTCTCATCTCCGCGGTCACCGTCGTCCTCGCCAGCCTCTCGGTGGCTCTTCTCGGCGACCGTCTGCACCTCATCGGCATCGAGCTCTTCCGCGGCGTGAAGCTGTCCCTGCTGCTGCCGCCCTTGGTGGTGCTGGCGGTGCACGTGGCCCGTTCCACACGATCCTACTGGCAATGGCAGACCGAGGCCGGTGGCAAGCAGGAAGCCCCGGCTCTCGTCGCTGGGGCCCGCGAGGCGGCCGACTACGTCGTCAGGTACTGGCACGTGATCCTTGCCCTCGTCCTGCTGGGCCTGGCCGCTCTCATGGTCGTCCGCTCCGGCAACGAGCCCCTCTTCGGCCTGTCGGGCGTCGAGACGAAGCTGCGCAGCGTGCTCGAGCAGACCGTGGGCGTACGCCCGCGCACCAAGGAATTTGCCGTCGGGCATCCCCTCTTGCTTCTCGCGCTCTGGATGCTCTACCGCGGCCGCCGCCGCGCGGTCTGGCTGATCCTCACCGGCGGCGCCATCGGCCAGGCGTCCCTCGCCAATACCTTCTGCCACATCCACACGCCCTACCTGCTCAGCATCCAGCGGGGCATCATCGGCCTGGTCTGCGGCGTCGTGGCCGGGCTCATGCTAGTCGGGCTCTGGTCACTGGCCGAGGGCTATCTGCAGCGGCGCCAGAGCCCCCGGAAGTCCTAGCCGGCCCCAGGGCCCGCGGCTCGCGTACCACCATGCGCGTCCTTCTCTCGGGCTACTATGGCTTCGGCAACCTCGGCGACGAGGCCATCCTCGCCACCATCGCCGAACAGCTCCCGGGCGTCACCCCCGAGGCCGAGGTCGAGGTGCTGTCCGCCGACCCCGAGCACACGCTCCGCGTCCACGGCCTGCAGGCCCGCGACCGGTGGCGTCTGAGGCCCGCCCTGCGTGCCCTCGCCGACGCCGACCTGCTCGTCCAGGGCGGCGGCGGTCTGATCCAGGACTCCACGTCGTCGCTGTCGCCCGCTTACTACCTGGGCGTGCTCGCCTTGGCCCGTTGGCTCCGCCGTCCGGTCGTGATCTTCTGCCAGGGCGTCGGCCCTCTCGCCGGTGCTCTCTGGCGCCGCCTCACCGTCCGCGCCTTCGCCTCCGCGGTCCAGGTGATGGTGCGCGATGAGGACAGCGCGGCCGCGCTGCGCCGATGGGGGCTGCGTCACGCCATCGAGGTGGTCGCCGATCCCGTGGTCCTCATGACCCCCTCGCCGCCGGAGCAGGTGGGCCAGTGGCTCGCCGAGCAGGGCTTCCACTCCTCGGAGCCGCCCTCGGTCCTGGTCCCCAGGGCGCTCGAGGGCTACTGGGACCTGTACCTGGCCGCGGCCCGCGTCCTGGCCCACGGTGGACAGCCCCTCCTCGTGATGCCCTTCCAGGCCGGTGACGAGGCCCTGGCCCGGGAGATGGCGTCCCGTACCGAGCACGCCACGGCGCTCCCGGCCCCCGAGGACCCGCGTCTGGCCGCCGGCGTGGTGGCCACCTCGCGCCGGGTCATCGCCGCCCGGCTGCACGCCCTGGTCTTCGCTGCTTCGGCCGGAGTGCCGGCCCTGGGACTCGCCTATGACCCCAAGGTAGTCCGCTTCTGCGACCTCGTGGGCTACGAGCACGCCGACCCACGGACGACGGCCGGCCTGGCCACGTGGGCACAGGCCTCCGACGACGGATCGGCGGGGCCAAGCCCCGCCGGTGTCGAGGATTGCCGCGGCCAGGCCCGCCGAGCCTTCGAGCTCCTCGGCGACGTCATCGGCGCGCTCGGCTCGTGACGCGCGTACAGTGGGCGAAGGCCGAGGGGCGGCCCTGTTGGCTGCTGGGCCTCCGCATCTGTGAAGCGAGCGCCGCAGGCGCTATAATGGACCCCCGGGCGTCTCGCCCATCATGCCAGACAGGAGAGTCCGATATGTGCGGTATAGTGGGTTACGTAGGAGGCAAGGACGCGCCTCTGATCTGCCTGGAGGGCCTGAAGCGTCTGGAGTACCGCGGGTACGACTCGGCCGGGGTCGCCGTCGTTGTGGACGGCCGCGTTGACATCCGCAGGGTCGTCGGCAAGCTCGCCAACCTCGAGGAGCTTCTCAGCCAGCGGCCCCTGCACAGCCACCTGGGCGTCGGCCACACCCGCTGGGCCACTCACGGCAAGCCCTCGGTGGAGAACTCCCATCCGCATCTCTCGTGCGCCGGCGACATCGCCGTGGTGCACAACGGGATCATCGAGAACTACAACGAGCTGCGGCGCGAGCTGCAGGCGGAGGGCCACGAGTTCCGCAGCCAGACGGACACGGAGACCATCGCCCACCTGCTGGAGAAGTACTACGACGGTGACCTGGCAGCGACCGTCCGCCGCGCCTGCGCCGATCTGAAGGGTTCCTTCGCCCTCGGGATCGTGCACGCCGAGCACCCGGACGTGCTCATCGGCGCCCGCCGCTTCTCGCCCCTGGTCATCGGGATAGGCGAGGGCGAGAGCTTCATCGCGTCGGACATGGGCGCGGTGCGCAAGTGGACCGACCGGGTCTACGTGATAGACGACGACGAGATGGGCGTGCTCACCGCCGACGGCATCAACCTCAGCGGCCTGGACGGCAAGCCCATCGAGCGCAGTGTCTACGTGATCCCCTGGCCCGCGGACGCCGCGGAGAAGGGCGGCCACAGGCACTTCATGCACAAGGAAATCCACGAGCAGCCGATGGCCATGCAGGAGTGTCTGCGGGGCCGCCTCTCCGACCCCGACAGGCCCGTCAGGCTCGAAGGCCTGAACATGACCGAGGACGAGATCCGCTCCCTGCGCAAGGTCGTCCTCAGCGCCTGCGGCACCGCCTACCACGCGGGGCTGGTGGGGCGCTTCCTGCTCGAGAGCTTCGCCCGCGTGCCGGCCGAGGCCGACCTGGCCGCCGAGCTTCGGGCCCGCGACCCGGTGGTCCTGGACGACACGCTGGCCATCCTCGTCAGCCAGTCGGGCGAGACGGCCGACACCCTGGTGGCCCTGCGCGAGCTCAAGTCCAAGGGCGCCAGGGTCGTCTCGGTGATCAACGTCGTGGACAGCTCCATCGCCCGCGAGAGCGACGGCGTGGTCTACATCCAGGCGGGGCCCGAGATCGGCGTGGCCTCCACCAAGGCCTACACGCTGCAGGTGCTCACCCTCCAGATGATCGCCGCCCACTTCGCCGAGGTGCGCGGGGTCCAGTCGCCCGAGGCGCTGCGCGAGTTCAAGGCGGGCATCCTGGCCGTGCCGGACCAGGCGGCCGAGCTGATCGCCCGCGAGGAAGCCGTGCGCGACATCGCCGCCGCCTACTACCGGCTCGACAACTCCCTCTTCCTGGGCCGCGGCATCAACCTGCCCTCCGCCATGGAGGGCGCGCTGAAGCTCAAGGAGATCAGCTACATCCACGCCGAGGGCTAC
>CAZSOQ010000043.1:0-26585 GCA_964608495.1 uncultured Armatimonadia bacterium
CCCATCGCACCCCGGACCACGCCGCCTCGCCCACCCCCCGCCGGAACCTTCTTGCCCACCCGGTGTCAACACGTTAGAATCTTCCTCCTGGGAGAGTGACGCCGTGGTTCGAGCGCCGCTGGTGCTGGGGTTGCTTGTGGTGACCGTGTCGGTGTCCTGGGCCCAGATCGGGCCCCCGACCCTCACCATGCCCGAACCCGCCTCGGCCGACGAGGCGGCCGTCAAGATAGACCTTCAGGATAGACCCGTGGCCGAGGTCCTGGCCCAGCTCTCGGCCGCCAGCGGTTACCTGTTCCTTGCCGAGCCGTCTCTGCGCGATACAAAGGTGACGCTCCAGGCCGAGGAGAAGCCCTTCGAGCTTGTCGCCAAGCTGTCGCGCGAGATCATGGCCTACCCCTATGGCGCCTTCTTCTTCTGCACTGAACAGCAGGTGCCGACCAAGGAGCCTAAGGTCCCCTTCCGCGACACGAAGGTAACCGTCCAGGTGGCCGACACCGATACCGCCCTCGCTCTGGACCTGGTGGCCCTCAGCGGCAAGCTCAAGCTCCTCGCCACCCAAGAGGTCCTCCAGCAGAAGCCTCAGGTGAGCCTCGACCTCCAGGACGTCCCGACCGAGCAGGCTCTCACCACCGTCGCCGAATCCCTCCAGTGCAAGCTCGCCAGGGGGCTCCTACTCGTCAAGGTTGACCCGGAAACCCTCTTCCAGCAGTTCCTGAGCCTGCCCACCGCCGAGCAGGAGCGCCTCCTCCTCGAGGGCACCAGGCGCCTGCAGGAGATGAACCTGACCGGCGAAGAGATAGACCACCATCTGGACGAGGCCATGAAGCAGTTCTGGGAGATGCCCAAGCCCCAACGGATGCTCATTGTCCAGGCCCTCGCCGGCCGAATCGGCGTCGCCGCGGAGCGTATGTCCCGCTTCTCGAACGCGAGCCTTCAGCAGCTTTCCACCGCCTGGAAGCCCCTGATCCAGCGCGGCGTGGGCAGATTCCTGACCCTCCCCGCCGACCGCCAGGCCGAACTGGCGCCCGTGATTCAGGCCATCCAGAAGCTGCCCCTCAAGTGGCAGTGATGACCGCCCTCGAGTTTCGCTCTACAATGATGGAGGAATACTCCCACCAGTAAGGGTGGCTGCCCTGCCTTCAGGGGAGGCGCTAAATGCGAAGAGCCTTCACTCTCATAGAGTTGCTCGTTGTCATCGCCATCATCGCGATTCTCGCCAGTATCCTGTTCCCGGTCTTCTCGCGCGCCCGGGCCCAGGCCCGCAAGACCAAGTGTGCCAGCAATCTCCGTCAGATCGGCTTGGCCGTGCAGATGTACGCTCAGGACTTCGACGAGCTACTACCCCTTTGTGATACCCGCGAGGACGCCGACGGCCTTCCCCTCGACGACTCCCCGGCCATCTTCTACTGCCTCAGCCCCTACACCCGCAACAACCACATCTTTCGCTGTCCCGAGGACTCTTCCTGGTACAGAGCCCTCGCCGACGGCGGCCACGGTTGGGGTATCCTCAGCTACGGCTGGGTCTACGTCTTCAACGGCCAGCCCGTGGACGGCGCGACCTTCCTCGGCCTTGACCTCACGCAGTTTCCCTACCTGCTCGATGCCGAGAACTTCCACGACCGCAACACCCAGCAGATCGCCAAGAACGGCCTGTGGCTCGACGGCCATGTGAAGTACCTCACCAGGGAGCCCGAGGGGATGCCCGGCTAACGGCCGGCCTCGCCCGAGCTTCCGCCTGCCCAGGCGCCGCGGCCCCCCGGCCTGCGGCGCCGCCGACTGACGGCCTCCCCCACACCATGTCGCCGGCCCGCCCGCCCAGCGCCTTGCCCACGCTGGTGCCCTGGAGGGGTGGGCTGGTGGTATGCTTGGCATCGCCGGACGGCGGGAGGCGACGACAAGAGATGCTGATCACCGGGATTCCGTCGGGAAGAAGCCCCACGCGACGTCCTTGGGCGTCGCTGGCGGCCATCGCCGCACTCGTGGCCTGCCTGGCCGTGCCCGGCCCGCGGCGAGCGTACGCCGAGCGGCTCCCGGGCGAGTACCTGAACGACATCACCGCCAACCTCGTCACGCCCCACGTACCCTGGGCGAAGCACTGGGCCCAGGGCAAGCTGCGTGTCTTCTTCATCACACCCTTCAATGGCGCCGCGCGCGAGGTCGCCGAGGTATGGCAGAGGGCCGACATCGAGGTCTTCGGCGAGACCACACCCTCGACCTACGAGCTCGGCCGCACCCAGGGCTGCTTCAGGGACGTGGAGGGCACGGCGCCCGAGGAGAAGGCCGAGCGGCTCGCGCTGAAGCTCACCCAGGCCCGCTACGACGTCTTCGTGGTGGGCAACGTGCAGTGGACGGCGCTGCCGCCGAGGGTGCAGTACCTGATGCTCAAGCAGGTGGCCGACGGCGCCGGGCTGGTGGTGGTCTTCCCCCAGGGGCTGCGCGAGGAGCTGGCCCGCCATCCGCTCGAGCAGGACCGCGAGTGGATCGCCGCCGGCGTACCCCTGCGCGCGCTGCCCTTCTTCGCGGACAGCGCCGGTGCCCTGGCCACGCTCGCCGAGGAGGAGAGCCTTGACCGGCGCGTCGTCACCACCTACGCCGCGGGCAAGGGACGCGTGGCCCTGCTGGACTACGGCGTCGAGCACAGGTTCGAGCCCTGCACCGGCGGCCAGGGCCTGACGCCGCCGGGGCCCTTCACCTTCGCCAGCCCCACCTACTACGAGTACTACACGGGCCTGGTGCTGCGGGTGATCCTTTGGGCCGGAGCGAAGACCCCGGACGTGCGCCTTGCCCTGCCGACCCGCGAGCCCCTGGCCGCCAGCACCGACACGCCGACGAGCGTCACGGTGGCGCTGCACCTGGCGGACAGACCACCGGCGGCGCTGCGCCTGGCCTGGACCCTCAAGGACCGCTGGGGTGAGGAGGAGGGCAGGGGTGAGCTTGCCCCGCTTGCCCAGGCCGGGCGGGCCGCGGCGACGCTGGACCTGCCCCCGCTCAAGGCCGGCGTGCATTTCCTGGACCTGCTAGTCGACTCGGAGCGTGGCCGCGAGGACTGGGGCACGATGGCCGTGGTGGCCCCGTCCCCGGTGGAGTTGCGGGGCCTGGCCGCTCGGCGCGTGGGCGAGGGCCTGGACAGGTTCGCCCTGAGCGGCGAGATGCTCGGCGAGCCGCCCACCGGCACCGAGCTCGAGGTCACCGCGATGGACAACTACGACCGCGTGCTGGGCAGCGTTTCCGAGCCCCTCCCGCCCGGCAGATTCGAGCAGGAGGTCAAGCTGCCCACCGGCGGCCTGGTCGTGAGCCGCTGCCTGCGCCTGCGGGCCCGCCTGGTCGTCGGCCCGCGGGTGCTGGCCGAGGAGGAGGTGGCCCTGGCAGCCCCCAGGCCCGTCCAGGACGAGTACCCGGTTTGCATGTGGGGCATGATGCCCGGCTACGTGGGGCACCTGGCCGCGCAGCGCCTCCGGGAGCTGGGCTTCAACCTCGTCCTCGGCGCGCCCACTGCCGACTTCGCGCGCAACCTCGCCCTCCACGACCTGGGCCACATCCCCTACTGCACGCGGCTCTACGAGCGACCCAACTTCACCGACGCCGCCGGCATCGCCGACACCATGAAGTCGCTGGCGGGCAAGGGCCGGGAGCTGGGGCCCTACAGGCCCCACGTCTACTCGCTCGGCGACGAGAACGCCATTCCCGGCGATCTGGGCGTCCTCGAGGAAGACCGTCCCTTCCTGCGCGAGTTCCTGCGGGAGCGCTACGGCGACGACTTGACGGCGCTCAACGAGGCCTGGGGCACGCAGTTCACGGCCTGGGAGGCCGTCGAGGCCCTCAGCTCAGCCCAAGCCCGCGAGACGGGCAAGTTCACGGCCTACCACGACCTGATGTGCTTCCGTGAGCAGCTCTACGCCCAGCGCCACAAGGACTGCAAGGCGGCGATCCAGAGCACCGACCCGGAAGCCCGCGTGGGAGCCGAGGGCTCGGAGGAGGGCGACCTCGAGCTGACCACCGACGGTCTGGACTTCTGGGGGCCCTACCGCCAGGTGCGCTACAACACGCTCTTGCGCTCCGTGGCCCCGCGCGACCTGGTCCGCGGCAACTGGTTCGGGGGCTACCGC
This sequence comes from uncultured Armatimonadia bacterium, assembly GCA_964608495.1. Lineage (GTDB taxonomy): Bacteria > Armatimonadota > Zipacnadia > Zipacnadales > FEN-943 > JAKORR01. The sequence continues at coordinate 4,107 of CAZSOQ010000043.1, forward strand.
AGCCAGCGCACCGACCCACGCCTGCTGCCCGAGTTCCTGTGGAGCGCCCTCTTCGATGGCAACAACCTCATCCAGTACTTTGCCCTGGCCACGCTTGAGACGCTGTTCACCACCGACTACTCGCTGACCTACTACAACCAGTGGTACTGGGACGACTTCCAGGCCATCCTCGACGGCCCGGCCCAGCTCTCTCAGCGCGCTGACTACGACTACGACGCCGTCGCCCTCCTCCACAGCCAGGCCTCCGTGCACATGAACGACATGGAGGGCGGCCCGGGGCGGTATGCGCAGGCGCACACGGCCCTGCTCCAGGCCCTGGGCGAGGCGTGGCTGCAGCATTACTACGTGACCGACCGCCATCCCGACGACGTCAACGGCCGGGGCATCAAGCTGCTCTTCCTGCCCTGTGGGCGGGCGCTCAGCGACGAGGTGTGCGCGGCGCTGCGCCGGTTCGTCGAGGCCGGCGGCGTGCTGGTGGCCGACGTGCGTCCCGCCGTGACCGACGAGCACTGCCGCGCGCGCGAGGCCAGCGCTCTCGCGGACCTCTTCGGCGTCAGGATGGGCGGGCGCCCGGCGCCCGTCAGCGGCGCGTGCGAGATCACGGGCGAGGTCTCCTGGAGCGGCGGGAAGCTCACGCTGGCGGGTCCTCGCCTTGAGGCGGTCGTCGCCGACGGTTCCGTGGCGACGGCGGGCAAGGCGCTGGGCACCGTCGAGGGCGCCCCGGTCGTGGTCTGCAATCCCGTGGGCCAGGGCCTGGCCGTGCTGCTCAACTTCGGCGTCGAGGCCTACGAGACCCGGCCCCCCGCCGCGCGAGAGCCGCTGGTCGCGCTCGTGCGAGCGCTGAGCGAGGCGGCGGGCGTGACGCCGCTGGTCCGAGCGCTGGGCCGCGACGGCAGGCCCTTGCCCGACTGCCGGCTGGCCCGCTTCCGCTACGGCGACACGACGCTCCACGGCGTGCTGCTCGGCGCCTCGCACGACGGCCCCACAGAGGCCGTGCTCAGGTTCGCCGGCCCGGCGCATCTCTATGACACTCTCGCGGGCGCCTACCTCGGCCGCACGGACCAGGCCCGGCTCAGGCTCGAGCCCGGCCACGGCCGGATCCTCTGTGCCCTGCCGGAGAAGCTGGAAAGCTTGAGGCTGCAGACGCCCCGCACGACCCGGGCCGGCACGGCGATGGCCGTACGGGTCGGGCTCTCGGGCGCGGCGGGCAGGCACCTCGTGAGGCTGCACGCGATCGGGCCCGACGGCGCCAGGCGCAGGTACTACGACCGGAGCGTGACGGTCCAGAGCAGCCGGGGCGAGACCGTCGTGCCCTTTGCGGTGAACGACGCGCCGGGGCAGTGGACGCTCGAGGCCCACGAGGTGGCGACGGGTGTGGGCGCGAAGGCGACGGTCGAGCTGATGGCGCGAGAGCACTAGACTCGGGCGTGGCACGGCCCAGGCCGTGCTCTCCAGACGCCCCAGGGAGGTAGGTGCGGAATGAGACTCGCGGAGCTGACGCTGTGCATAACGGCGGCGCTGATGCTGGCGCAGGCGGCGGCCGCGCAGGGCCCCGCTGACGCGCGCAGAGACTGGTACCGCAGCTCGATCGTCAACCTTCACTTCGACAACCACTCGCGCCTGTTCGGCCAGGGCATGAGTGTGGACGAGATCGTCGAGATGCTGCGGCCGCTGCGGGTGAGCATGATCCAGGTCTCGGCGCGCAGCAACGGCGGGGCGACCTACCCCACGAAGGCCGGGGTGCCGGTGAAGGGCGCCGGAGAGTACGACACGCTGGCCGTCTGGCGCGAGGTCACACGGCGCCTCGGCACGCGCCTGGGCATTTACATGAACACCATCGGCGACAAGCCCCTGCTGGACGCCAACCCCGGCAAGTGGCGGCGGGTCAACGCCGCCGGCGTCGTCTCCGGCGACCAGGTGTGCATCCTGCCGAGCGTGACGGGCACGGGCTACCTCGAGCAGGTGCACATCCCGCAGGTGCTGGAGATCGTCGAGCGCTACGACCCCGACAGCTTCTGGTTCGACGGTGACTGGTCCATCCGCGAGCCCTGCTACTGCGCCGAGTGTGTGGCGGCGTGGCGCAAGGAGACGGGCAAGGACGACCCGCCGAAGAGCGCGGAGGACGCCGACTGGCCCCGGTGGCTGGCCCTGTTCCAGCGGCGCCAGGATGAGTACAAGCGGGCCGTGGCCGACGCGATCCACGGCGCCAACCCACGGTGCATGTACACGAGCAATTGGTCGTGGATCGCCGCCCACTCGGACCCGCGCACCGCGCCCGACTGGGTGGACACCCTCAGCGCCGACGTCGGAGCGGGCACCAGCCAAGGCGCGACGCGCTGGCTGCGCTCGACGGTGCTCTACCTGCAGGCCCAGAACACGCCCTACGACATGCTCCCGGCCATCTACCCCAAGCCCGTGCGCTCGCTGCCGCGGATGATCCAGGAGTGCGGGCTGACGATGGCCGGTGGCGCCGTCTGCTACCTGTGGCTGAACAACCTCAACGAGCGCCAGATGATGCACGGCCGCACCTGCGTGGACTTCGTGCGAGCTCGCGAGGCCGTTCTGGGGCCGACGGAGAGCGCCTCGCCGACCGCCGTGCTGGTGAGCGAGACGGGCTGGGCCCGGGAGGTCCGCGGCGGCGAGAAGGGCTTCTGGCAGAGGGATGCGGCGCTGGCCGCGGCTCTGAGCCTGCAGGAAGCGCACTACGCGCTCGACCTGGTGAACGAGGAGACCTTGCGGGCGCGAGCCGGGCAGTACAGCCTCGTGGTGATCCCCGACCAGCGCGCCGTCGCCGCCGAGACGGTGGCCGCGCTGCGGGACATTGCCGAGCGAGGCGGGACGGTCTTGCTCACCGGCGCCGCGCTGCTCGAGCCGACGGGCGAGAGCGCCGAGATCGAGCGCCTGCTGGGTCTGCGGCGCCAGAGCCTCGACGGGACGGCGCGGTCCACGCTGCGCCTGGGCCAGACGGACTTCGTGCTCGCCGGTGCCTGGACGGCGACCCCCACTGACGCCGAGGTCCTGGCGACCCTCTCGGACGGCAGGCCGGGCCTGACGCGCAAGAGGCTCGGCGAAGGATGGCTGGCCTACCTATCGCTGCCCGAGATCGCCTACCCGGACTTCGACCGACCGCTCGCCTCAGCCGTCCGCGCCCTCGGGATCGGGCCGGTCGCCGTGCCCGACGCGGACCTGCAGCAGCCCCTGGCCTTCTCGCTGCGCCGGAGGGGCGCCGAGCTGCACCTGCACATCGTGGACCTGAGCACCCGGGTCAAGGGCGACCTCGTGGACCTGGACAGCACCCACGCCACCGAGCCCAACCCGCCCATCGGGGAGCTCCAGCTTGCGATGCGTGCGGCCGGCCGGGTGCGCGGCGTGAAGGTCGTGCCCGAGACCACGGGTGTGCGGTGGCAGTGCGACGAGGGCTATCTGCTGGCGGGGCTGACCGACTTCCAGGACCACGCCGCGCTGATCATCGAGACGGATGGCGAGCCCTCGCTGCCCGCAGCATCGCTGGGTGCCGAGACCCCCTTGCCCACGGCCACGCCGCACCCCGTCCCGCGGGTGCTCCTGGCCGACGACTTCGAGACCGACGGCGGGCCGCTGGGGTCCTTCAGGAAGGAGGGCGTGGCGATCACGAACGAGACGGCCGCGACGGGCGCCCGCAGCCTGAGGTTCAGCGACGGCCCCGACTACGCCAAGCCCTTCTACCCGTACATCAACCCGGCCATGCCGCCCGCGCCGCTGAGGGGTCAGGTGCGCGTGTCGCTGGCTCTACGGCTGGAGGAAGGCGCGCGCGTGGTGATCGAGTGCCGCGACCACGAGCGATCCGGGCCGCTGGTGTGCTTCACTGAGGACGGCTCGGTGGAGGTGGACGGCGGCAAGGTGGGGACGGTGCCCCACGACGCCTGGTTCACCCTCCAGCTGACGCTGAGCCTGGAGGAGCCGTGGTACGACGGCCTGCTGCGCGTGCCGGGTCAGCAGGACCAGCCGCTGGGCAAGCACAAGTACCGGACGGAGGAATTCCGCCGCCCGGAGAGGCTCTACATCGTCGGCGACGGCACCCGGAAGGCGTCCTTCTACCTGGACGATGTCCTCGTCGAGCGCCTGCCCGAGGGATAGGGAGGCCCGTGCACCGTGGGCGATGAGCTGTACAGACTGACCGTCTGTCCCCAGGGCGCCGACAACATCCGCAACTCCGAGGGGTCGGTGATCGAGACCAGCGACGGGCACTTGCTCCTCGTCTGGTGGCATTTCTACGCCGGCGAGGGCGCGGATCACTCCCCGGGCGACATCGCCGCCAGGTGGTCCGACGACCGCGGCCGCACCTGGGGCGACCTGTTCATCCTGCAGGAGAACGTCGCCCGCCAGAGCACCTGTAGCCCCTCGCTGCTGCGTCTCCAGGACGGGCGCATCGCCTTCTTCTATGGCCTCAAGCACGCCAGCACCGACCTGCCCTTCTACGTGCGCCTGTCCAGCGACGAGGCTCAAAGCTGGACCGAGCCGGTGCTCGTCACGACCGCCCCGGGCTACTGGGTCATGAACAACGACCGCGCGGTGCAGCTCAGCACCGGGCGGGTCGTGGCGCCCGTGTGCTGGATTGACGACTGCTACGAGCCGGGCAACAACCGCTGCCACAGCACCGTCTTCTACTCCGACGACCACTGCGCCACCTGGACGCGCAGCGAGGGGTGGCTCACCGTCGAGGACGCGGCGGGCTACCAGGAGCCGGGCGTGGTGGAGCTCACCGACGGGCGCGTCATGATGTTCGGCCGCACGACGCTCGGGCATCCTTACCGCGCCTACAGCGACGACTGGTGCGAGACCTGGTACGGGCTCGAGCCGATGCACAACGTGGACGCCCCCTGCTCGCCGGTATGCATCAAGCGCATACCCGCGACGGGCGATCTGCTGATGGTATGGAACGACAACGCCGACACGACGAAGAACCATCAGGCCCGCCGCACGCCGCTTACCATGGCCCTATCGCGCGACGAGGGCGAGGCGTGGGAGCGCATCAAGAACGTCGAGGCCGACCCCGCGCACGCCCACGGCTACACGAGCATCGCCTTCCTCGACGATGAGGTGCTCCTGACGTACTATGACTCAACGGCGCTCACCATCGGGGACTGCTCGCTGAAGCTGTGCATCGCCCCTCTGAGCTGGGTCTATGCGTGAGGTCGGTGGACGCCACGGCCCGCGCCCCGCGCGAAGCCGAAGGAGGTCATCAGCATGGACGTCATGGAGGCCATCCGGACGAGGCGGAGCATACGGGCCTACAAACCGGACCCGGTGCCCGAGGACGTATTGCTGCAGGTCCTGGAGGCCGCGCGGCTGGCACCGTCCGCCGGCAACCGCCAGCCCTGGCTGTTCGTCGTCGTCCGCGATGTCGCGGTCAAGGAGCGACTCCGCCAGGCCTACGGGGCCGAGTGGTTCTTCGCGGCGCCGGTGGTCATCTGCGCCTGCTGCTCGGACGAGTGCGCCTGGACCCGGGCGGACGGCAAGTGCTATGGCGACGTGGACGTGACCATCGCCATGGACCACCTGATCCTCGCCGCCTGGGAGCTGGGGCTGGGCACCTGCTGGATAGGCGCCTTCGATGCCGCCAAGGCGACGGAGGTGCTCGGCCTGCCGGAGGGTTATGCGCCGCTGGCGATGACGCCCCTGGGCTACCCGGCACAGCAGCCGGAGGCCAAGCCGCGCAAGCCGCTCGAGGAGATTGTCAGGTTCATCTAGCGGGTCACTCCCTTCCCGCGGCACGGGCAGCAGCACGGGTCTGGGGTACTGGGGACCGATCGGGCCGTGCCTCGGCCCTGACCAGAGCCGACGACGAAGGGCGTCCGTCGGTGTCTGGGCATCCGGCGCGTCCGTCTGTTCCCGGCCTGCTGTCACCGGACTCGTGGCGCGGGGCCCCGGTGCCACAGCCGGCCGCCGGCCACGACCTCGAGCACGGAGGGCACGCGCATGAGGACCACTTGCGCTCTGAGCCTGATCCTGGCGGGACTGCTCGCCCTCGTGGCCATGGGGCCGCCTGCCGCGCTCGCGGCGGACAACCTCGCGCCTGACCCGGGCTTCGAGGAGGACGCCAACGGCGACGGCGAGCCCGACGGGTGGTGGAAATGGGGTGGCCCGGGCGACAAGGCCCCCACGAACCTGCGCCGCGTGACCGACGAGCCCCATGGCGGGGAGTACTGCGCCCAGGTGGGCGACTCGGCGACGACGGGCAACTTCTACGTCGCCAGCCAGTACACGCCGGTGGAGGGCGGCAAGCCCTACGTCCTGCACGTGTGGGCACGGGGCGGCGAGGGCCAGAGCGGTGCGATACGCCTGGACGAGCTAGACGGTGACAGGAAGTACCTGGGCGCCACCGCGACGGCCATCCGCTTCACGGACCAGTGGCGCGAGCACCGCGTCGTGGCCACGCGCCTCAGAGACGAGACGCGGTTCGCCCAGATCAGCCTCCAGCCGGCCGTGGGGCAGTGGGCCGACACGGGCGTCGCGTGGTTCGACGACGTGCGGCTCGAGCGCGCGGACGACCTCATCACGGACGTGGTGGTCGAGCCGGGCGGCGAGGACTGGTTCCCCTTCCCCCTCGACTGGCGCGACGGCGGGCCCTCGCCCCTTGACGTGACCGCGTACCTCCCCGTCGAGAAGACCGGGGCCCACGGCTTCCTGACCGCGCGCGACGGGCACTTCGTCTTCCAGGACGGGACCCGTGCGCGCTTCTGGGCGACCAACATCCACTCCTCGCGGGCCGCCTACCCCACGCACGAAGAGGCCCAGAGCTTCGCCCGTCGCCTCGCGCGGCTGGGCGTCAACACGGTGCGCGTCCACCTGCTGGAGTACGAATCCCCCGGCGGTCTCGTTGACGCTTCGGGCGACACCACGGACCAGTTCGACCCCGAGCGGCTTGAGCGGTTCGACTACCTCATGGCCCAGTTCCACGAGAACGGCATCTACGTCATCCTCGACGCCCTGCCGATGTGTGCGCGCGTCTTCCGCGAGGGAGACGGCGTGAAGGCCTACCAGGAGCTGGGGCGAGGCGCCAAGGGCGCGTCCCTCTTCGACGAGCGCATCATCGAGCTGGAGCACAGCTACGCGCGCCGGCTCCTGCTGCACGAGAATCCCCACCGCAACGGCCTGCGCTACGTGGACGACCCGACGGTGGCGCTGTACGAGATGAGCAACGAGGACGCGCTGCTGCTGTGGTGGTCCTGGAGCCAGCTGCCGCAGGTCTACCGCGACGACCTGCGGGCACGGTGGAACCAGTGGCTCGTGAACCGCTTCCGCGACCGCGAGGGCTTGGCGGCCCGCTGGACCGCCGGCGACGGTGTGGTCGGGCTGGCAGACGACGAGGACCCGGCGGCCGGGACGGTCCGGCTGGACCCCGCGGCCCCGGAGCATGTGGTGCGGCGCGTGGACGTCCACCGCTTCCTGGCCGACGTGCAGGCCGACTACTACCGCGCGCAGGTCCGTTTCCTGCGCGAGCTGGGAGTGCGCGTGCCCCTATCGGGCAGCAACATCATGGCCCAGCCGGCGATGATGGCCTCCAGCGAGCCGCTGGACTACACGGACACCCACGCCTACTGGGACCATCCCCGCTACGAGAGCGGCACGGAGAAGTGGCTGCGCAATGAGCCGATGCTGAAGGCCGACCCGCTCAGCACACCCGTCCTCCCGACGCAGCTCGCGACCGCCAAGCAGGCCGGCAAGCCGGCAGTGGCAACCGAGTGGAACTCGCTCTGGCCCAACCAGTGGCGGGCCGCGGACACCGTGATGACGCCCGCCTACGCGCTGCTCAACGACCTCGACATCATCTACATCTACTGCTACCTGGGCGGATGGGGTATCAGCCACGAGCAGGCCAGGCCCAAGATCCACCACGCGACCGTGATCTTCTCGGACCCGGCGCAGACCGGGCTCTTCCCGCTGCTGGCGCTCATGTACCGGCGCGGCGATGTGAGGGCGGGGCGCAGTCTCGTCGAGAGGGGCCTGTCGCCGACCGACACCTACCTGGCGAGCACCATGTTCACGACCGCCGGCGACTTCCAGCACTTCGTGCCCCTGCTCTGCCGCTGGCAGCAGCAGCCCTTCGAGGGCGACTACCGGGCCAGCCCCGGTGTTGACCTGACCGTGAGCAGCGGCTTCTCGGCCACGGGCGACTACGGGCCGCCGAGGCGCCTGCTGCTCTGGTCGGTGGCGGACTGGGGCGCCGACGGCCGCGCGCACACCCCCCTGCAGGCCGCGCAGCTTCTCGACCCGAGCTTCGCGCTTCTCGATCCGGGCCAGGAGGACGTCGAGCTGGCGGGCGATCTCCCCGCCGGGGAACAGCTCCGCGTCCGTCTGCCGCGGTCCACCTGCCTGGACGCCGGGGCCCTCCGCGAGAGCTGGACGGCCTGGCTCACAGGCACCGCAGGCGACAAGACGGCCTGTCTGGGAGCCGAGCGCCAGGCCCGCGCCTGGCAGGCGAGCGTAGCGCCTGGGGCCGGGGCGGCTCTGGGGCAGGCCCGTGATCTGCTCGCCCGCTGGTTCACCGACGCGGGGCGACGATGGGGCCTGCTGGAGGACGATCAGGGCTACAATCCGGTGACGGGGGAGTTCGTGTCGGACACGGGTGAGCTCCGATGGCGGCCGCGAGAGGGCGTCTGGACCTGCGTGGCCGAGCGAGTCAACGTCGTGGCGGGTTTCCTGCCCCAGGGCCAGCCGGTGCAGGCCGGGGCGCTGCGCGTGACGCCGCGGACCGACTTCGGCACCTACTGCCTGGTGTCGCTCGAGGAGGCGCCGCTGGGCACCAGCCGCCACTGTCTCCTCGTGGCTGTGGGGCGCGCCGAGAACACGGGGCAGAAGCTCAGACAGACCGTCTTCCAGGAGCCTGGCGCGCCGCCCGAGGTCACGGGGCCGGTCGAGGTCCTCAGCGTGGGTGACGAGCCGGTGCTTGTGCAGGGCCTGCGGGCCGAGGTCAGCATCGCGGCCGGCCCGGGCCACTGGCGCTGCTGGGCCCTGGACCCGGCAGGCCGGCGCCTGCGCCAGGTGTCCGTGAAGGCCCTGGACGGCGGCCTCGGTCTGACGCTGGGGCCTGAGTGGAAGACGATCTACTACGAACTGGCCGTCGAGTGAGCGGGCCTGTGCGTGCCACGGCCCGTGGGGCCTTCGGGCGGGACGCGGCCAGCGGTCACAGGATCTGCCGATGGGCGACAGCGAGATGCCTGAGCAAGAGCGTGAGCTGCGGGCCGCGGACGCGGCGGAAGAGCCTGGTCGCGATAGTGCGGCCGGCCGCGGGCGCGCCGTGCACCACCGGAAGTGGTGGGTATACGCGGTCTACGCCTTCCTGGTAGTCCTGGCGGCGCGCAAGCCGGACGAGTGGGTGCTGGCGGACGGGCGCGTGTCGGGCGGCCGGATTGACGTGACCACGGTGGCGCGGCGCCTCTTCGACCCCACGGCGCCGGCCATGGACCCCGACGCCCACCGCCCCCTGGCGTCGCTCCTCATCGTCGAGACGGCCCGAGTGCCCGGCGTCGATGACCTGACCACCAGCTACACGCTGTGGCGCATCGCCTGCCTGTTCGCGACGGTGGTGTTGCTCGACGGATTGATGAGACGGTGGCTGACGCCGGGCGGCGCCTTTGGCGCGGTGGTGCTCTACCTCTTGGGGATGGTCCACGCTGGGTTCGATGACAAGCCCGACGGGTGGTTCGAGCAGTTCTTCTACGCGGCGGGTCTGAGTGCCATCGCGGCGGGCCAGGCCTGGTGGCTGGCACCCATCCTCGCCGTGGGCACCTGGGCCCGCGAATCCGTGGTCTTCCTTGTCGCGGCCCACTTCCTCGTGGCCGCCCGCCGCGGAAGCTGGACGCGGGCCTTCGTGCACTGCTCCCTGCTCCTGGGCGTCTGGTGCCTCTCCTGGGGGATTGTGCACTACCTGGTCGGCGACACGAGGTACTACTCCGAGCTGTGGCGGCTGCCGAGAAACGTCGTCGGTGTCCTCAACTACCTCAGGCATCCCTGGGGCGTGAATATGAGGCAATACCTTCTCGTGGGGATCTTCGGGGCCCTCTGGGTCCTGCCCTACCTGCGCCGGCCGCGGGGTCCGGACTTCCTTGAGCGCGTGAAGTGGCTCCTGCCCCTCAGCCTGCTCTTCACCGTGCAGCTCGCCAAGCTGTGGGAAGTCCGTGTCTTCTACTACCACATGATGTACCTCGCTCCCCTCGCCCTGTGGAAGCTGTTCCCCGATCTGCGCAGACCCGACCCTTAGCCTTCGTGATCCGTGACCGGGCAGGGCATCGCTCCGCCACGCCCCGGCCCACCGCCTCACCGTGGAGAGGCCGCACGGCCAGACTTGGCCCGTGGTCAACTCTGGCCATTCGGGCCGTCCCCCGACCTTCGCCACTAACCTTCGGCCCGCCGCCTCACCACAGCCGGCAGACGATGCTCCTCACGCGATCCCGCAGACCCTCCGCGGAATCCGCCTGCTCCGCGGCCTGCGGCGGCGCCGCGCCATCGCGGCCCCCGAGGCCGACGGCCATCCCCGGCCCGCACGCCTTGAGCGGCGAGGGAGCCAGGGCGACCGGCCCCATCCGGGCGAGGACCTGATCCACTACCCAGGCGTCCGTCACCCTTTGGTCCACGCAGATGCGGCTCACATACCCGACGGCTAGTCTCAGCGCCCGGTCGAGGTGGTCCGCCCAGATGCCCGCCAGGGCCCGGGCCGACGTGTTGTTCGCCCTGGCGTCCTCCCCGGTCACGGTCACCAGGACCGCGTTGCCCGCGAGGACGCACCAGTTCCTGTGGCACGTCTGGGCGGACGGGTGGGGAAGAGGTACCTCCCGGCGCTCAGCGCGGAAACCCTCGTTTACCAGCGAGGCGAACCGGCGAGTGACCACGTTGGCACGTTCAGAGCAGGAGAGTCCCCAGACGGGGGTGCGCACTCGGAGGATCAGGTAGCCGCTGTAGGCGACATCCATCGGTTGAGACAGCGAGACGGCAGCACACAACGCCGCCCCGGCTGCCAGCGCAGCCGAGCTGACGAACATCGGTAAGGCCCCCTTGGCATGCAACACGGACTTGCCTGCGCGGGAGCGCGGCGCGTACATCCGCCCCTGGGCGCCGCGCGCCCGAAGCCGGAAGGGAGCCCGGAGACTGCGGACCTACACGACCAACACAGACCAGCAATGCAATGAGGGCTGCAGAGGATGCTGTGGCGAGGATGCTGCGGTGATGCTTCAGCACTGGTGCGAAGTGCTGACTCTCAATCGCCCCGATTCTCAAACCGACGCCGGGCCCAGTCCGGCTTCACTGTCTGACGCTCGCGGGCAACGGCCAGTGCCCCGGCAGGCACATCCGCGGTGATCACCGATCCTGCCGCCACGAACGCCCCCTCCCCGATGTGGACCGGCGCCACGAGGATGGCGTCACTGCCCACGAACGCCCCGGAGTCTATCACCGTGGGGTGCTTCTGTCTACCGTCGTAGTTGCACGTCACGCACCCCGCCCCGATGTTGACCTTCTCCCCCAGCCGCGCGTCGCCCAGGTAGCAGAAGTGCAGCGCGCACGAGCCCGCCCCGATGCTTGCGCGCACCGTCTCCGTGGACGTGCCGATGCGCACCTCGTCCGCGAACCGGCACCCCGCGCGCACGTGGCAGTGGGGCCCGAGCTGGCAGCCGTCCCCTATCACGCTGTCGCGGATCACCGCGCCCAGGTCCACCACGCAGCCCCTGCCCAGCGTCGAGTCCTCGATGCACGCGTTCGGCCCTATCGTGCACTCCTCGCCGATGCTGCACCGGCCGAGGATGTGCGTGCCGGGGAGGACCGTCGTGTCCAGGCCGATGGTCACCTGGGCGTCCACGTAGGTCGAGGCCGGGTCCACCAGGGTCACTCCGTCGCGCATCAGCACCTGTCGGATGCGGTCCCGGGCCACGCTCTCGGCCCAGGCGAGCTGGCTGCGGTCGTTGACGCCCATGGCCTCCTGCGGGTCCTCGATGGACAGGGAGCCGACGCGCAAGCCCTGGTTGGTCATGACGGCGACCACGTCGGTGAGGTAGTACTCGCCCTGCGCGTTGGCGGGCTCGACACGGGCGAGCGCGTCGAAGAGCGCCTGGGTGCTGAAGACGTACACTCCCGTGTTGATCTCACGGATCGCCCGCGTCGCCTCGTCGGCCTCCTTCTCTTCGACGATGCCCACCACGTTCCCCGAATCGTCTCGGATCAGCCGACCGTAGCCCGTCGGGTCGTCGTAGAGGGCCGAGAGGATCGTGGCCGACGCGCCGGCCTGCCGATGCGCCTGGATCAGGCCCAGGATCGTCCTGGCGCGCAGCAGCGGGATGTCGGCGCAGGTGACGAAGACGTCGCCCGTGAAGTCCTCCAGCAACGAGTGGGTGCACTGCACGGCGTGCCCCGTGCCCAGGGGAAGGTTCTGGACGGCGAACTGCACCTCGCGCTGGGCGAGAGCCGCGACAAGCTGCTCACGCCGGCTGCCCACGACCACCACGGTCCGCTCAGGCGCCAGGGGCTCGAGCTCATCGAGCACGTGGGCGATCATGGGCTTGCCGCAGACGGGCAGGAGGGGCTTGGCGTAGCGGGACCTCATCCGCTTGCCTTCCCCCCCGGCCAGCACGATTACCGCAAGGTCAACCATTGCGCATCACCTGGCTGCGCAAGGATAGGCCATTTGCCTCGGGAGCGCCACAGCAGGGGACAGGGCGTGGGGCGGAGGGACACGGGGAGCCGCCAGGCCGGAGGCGGGGGTCCCTCTACGGCAGCAGTAGCGTGGGGCGGCTGAAGATGACCTCGGCCACGGGCATCAGGTCCTCCAGCGTCGTGTTGGCGACGATGTAGTGGCACAGCCCCTGCTGCTGGATGACGACCACGGCGCCGGCTGAACCGCGGCCCACGTGGATGACACGCCCGGCGACCACCCGGCGCTCCAGGCCGTCGAGGGTCAGGGCCCCGGCGGGGGTGCTGATGACGCTAACCGGCAGACGCCCGGCCAGACACACGCGATGGACCGCGAACTCCCCGTTGAGCCTGCCCACCGCCTGCCAGGCGACGTGGGGTAGCTGCGGCGTGTAGGAGTTGGCGACTGCGTGCAAGGCGCCCTCGGTGGGCTGGAACAGGCCGCTGGCCTCGAGGGCCTGGCCGTGGATGGCGAGCAACTGGTCCTGCGTGGTGCCGACGTAGCTGAGCAGATGGGAGCGCAGGTAACAGGCGCCCAGGATGAGCACGAGGCCGGCGGCGGCTAGCACGGGCAGCAGCGAGCGACGGCCTTCGGGAGCCGGGCTCAGGGCTCGCTGAACGCCGTCAACCCGGTCCAGCTCGGCGCGGAGGCTTGGCCACAGATCACGCGGCGGCTCCTCGGCGGTGTCGGCGCGGGGCAGGAGGGCCTTGTGGGCCGCGATGTGGCCTACCTCGCGCGCGCAGGCGGGGCAGAGGAGAATGTGGGCGGCCAGCGCCCTTTTCTGGTCCGCCGCGAGCTCGTCGTCAATCCACGCGGCAAGGCGCGAATCGTCGCCGGCGCAGCCGTCATTCATCCCATTCGCCCCCCAGCAGTCCTCGCGAGCGGGCGTAGTCCGCCAGAGACTGGCGCAGCAGACGCCGCGCGCGGAAAAGCCGCGACCGGACCGTGCCGATGGGGATGTCGAGCGCCTGTGCTATGTCCCTGTAGGGCAGCTCGTAGATGTCCGCCATGATGACGACCATTCTGAAGTCCTCCGGCAGCTTAGCCAGGGCCCGGTCTACCTCCTCGTCCTGGAACCCTCCCAGGACCAGGCACTCAGGCCCCGGCGCGGGATCAGCCGCCAGGAGCGTCTCGCGCCCCACTCCGTCGGTCGTCGCGTCCCAGGACTGCGTCTGCGGTCGGCGCTGGACCTTCCGGTACCGCGAAATGTGCGTGTTGGCCAGAATCCGCAGCATCCAGGCCCTGAAATTGCTGTTGGGCTCGAATTGGTGGAAGGCGACGTAGGCCTTGACCAGGGCCTCCTGGGTCAGGTCCGCCGCCTCCTCGCGATCACAGGTGAGACGGTACGCGGCACGGAACAGGTCCCTGTAGTGAGCGCGAGCCAGTCTCTCAAACTCCCGGCGGCGTGAGGCTCGGGCCTCATCCCGCCTGGCCGACAGCCAACGGGCCAAAAGTCCATACCTCCGTGCGGCTGTCGTGCCTTACCTGATGGAAACGCACGGCGGCCGCTCAGCAGTTCCCCCCGGCGAGCCGGGCCTTCTCGGGGCTTCACCTGAGCCTAGCATACCACCGGGCCCGAGTGCTGTAACCCCTGGCCGACGGGCCCAGCGACTGCTGGCGGACGCGGCCCGACCGGGGGTATAATCACCTTCGGAACCGGTGGGACGGGGCACGGTGACCGGCCCTGCCCGGCCCTTTGGAGGTGTTCCCAATGGGTCCCTTGGTGGTCCGCTCGGTGCTGGTCCTGGGCCTGCTGTTCGGCCTTGTCTTTGCCCTCGCCACCGCCGCGCTCTTCGCCTGCGGCGCGCCCGTGTGGATCGCGGTGCCCGTAGCCCTGTTGCTCATGGGCCTGCAGTATCTCCTCAGCCCCTGGCTCATCCAGTTGTTCTTCAAGATCCAGTGGCTTGAGCCCAAGGACACGCCCGACTTCGTCCGCAGCCTGCTCGAGGACCTCTCGGCGCGCCATCACCTGAGGGTGCCGCGCTTCGGGATCATCCCCGACGGCAACCCCAATGCCTTCACCTTCGGCCACCATCCCGGCAACGCGAGGATCGTGATCACCCAGGGCCTGCTGGACCTGTGCGACGAGAAAGAAGTCCGGGCCGTGGTGGGCCACGAGTTCGGCCACGTCGTGCACTGGGATTTCGTCGTGATGACCATCGCGGCCACGCTGGTGATGATCCTCTACTACATCTACGTCTTCGGGCGCTACTCGGGATCGCGTAGGGACCGCGGCGGCGGGGTCGTGGTGCTCGTCGCCCTGGGCGCCTACATCGCCTACATCATCGGCGAATACCTGGTGCTTTTCCTCTCCCGCGTACGCGAATACTACGCCGACCGCTACTCGGCGGAGATCACGGGCAATCCCAACGCGCTCGGCACGGCCCTGGTGAAGATCGCCTACGGCCTGGCTCGGTCGGGCGCGGCCTCGGGCGTGTCCGTTGGCGCCGAGGCCGCCCAGACGGCCAAGCAGCGCCAGGAGCAGCGTGACGCCGCCAGGCTCAGCCCCATGCGCGGCTTCCGCAGCATGGGCATCTTCGACCCCGGCATGGGCGCCTCGCTGGCCCTCGCCGCCGCCGGGTCCTACTCGACCGGCGATGGTGCCGCGGCCTACGACCCGCACGTCATGGTCAAGGCCATGGAGTGGGACCTGTTCAACCCCTGGGCCTGGATCTGCGAGATCAGCTCCAGCCATCCCCT
Source organism: uncultured Armatimonadia bacterium (assembly GCA_964608495.1). Taxonomy (GTDB): domain Bacteria; phylum Armatimonadota; class Zipacnadia; order Zipacnadales; family FEN-943; genus JAKORR01. Next base: position 19,468 of record CAZSOQ010000043.1, read on the forward strand.
GCCCGCCAAGCGCATCCGTGCCCTCTCCAAGTACAGCGACCACCTTGGCCAGCCGCGCCTCTTTGACTTCCCCGAGCGGCCCGCCGAGAGCTATTGGGACGAGTTCGCCACCGACCTGCTGGTCTACTATCTCCCCGCCATCATGGCCCTGGTCGGCCTTGGCGCCGGCCTGGGCCTGGCGGTCGGCAAGCTTCGGGAACCGCCGGGGATGCTCATCGTCGTCGGTGGCGCCGTGCTGGGAGCCGGGGTGGGCTCGCTCGTGCGCCTGGGCTTCATGTACCCCCAACGGGGCTTCCCCGAGAGCAAGGTCGCGGACCTGGTCTCCGAGGTCAAGGTGTCCAAGATCCGCTGCATCCCGGCCACCCTCCAGGGCGAGGTCATCGGCCGGGGCATCCCGGGCCTGTACTGGTCCGAGGACCTGGTCGTCAGGGACGACACGGGCTTCATGGTCCTGGACTACCGCCAGCCCCTCCGCATCCTGGAGTTCCTCTTCGGCCTCTTCCGCGCCGAGCAGTTCGTCGGCCAGACGATCTCCGCCGTCGGCTGGTACCGTCGCTTCCCTCGCCCCTACCTCGAGGCGTGGAAGATCCGGACCCTCGACGGCGCCGTCAACACCTGCTGGAGCTGGTGGCTGCAGAAGGTCTTGATAGGCGTGATGCTCGTCCTGGGCGTCGGATGCCTGGTCGCTGGCCTGCTGTTGGCGGCCTGACGCCCGACCCTTGCCGCCCTACCGGGACCCTGGTCCACGGACATGGCCGCGGACCTTACGCGCGCCGGCTGAGGCGGCCGGGAGCGCCAGCCGATGGACTCTCGTGGCCGTGCAGGCGGGGACGAGCGTCGTGAAGGCCCTGCGGGGGTGGCTCCTGGTGCCGGCCTCGGCCACGCGCCCTGGTGATGGACGGGACTCGGCCCTCACCCTTGCCTTTCCCGGCCGGCGCACAAGGTGTAACCTTTCAGCCGTGCAACGCCTGGCGCGGGGCAGGTGACGAGGAACGTGGCGTCCGACGAGTTCGAGCTACGCGTGGACCTGGACGACATGGCCCGCAAGGTGCTGCTGGAGTGCGGCGAGGCCACCGGCGAATGGCGGGCGGCGCTGCAGCGAGTGGTGATGCGCGAGTTCGGCGCCGACCACGCCGATGACATCGTCTCTTTCGTGGAGCAGGCGGTGAGGAACCTGGCCGCCGTGGTCGGCGCGGAGGAGGCGGCCCTGCTGACCCTCGCCAGCCAGACCACCAACGCCCGCGCTACCTTTCACTCCACGACCTTCCTGGGTGCCACGAACCGGGGCGGCGTCTTGCCGCCGCAGCTGCTCGGTGTGCTTGGCTCAGCGCGCGACGACGAACCCGCCCGGCCTCGGCCGGACCGCGACCGGCCTGCCGCGCCGGTCCTACGGACGGCGCCGCTCCCCGGCGTAGGGCTGGCCGAGGACACCATCCGCTCGATCGTTGTCGTAGGTGGGGTGGTGGTAGCCGCGGCCGTATTGCTGTATCTTCTTCTCCGCTGACGCGGCGGCTCGTGGTGGCGGCGCGGGGCGCCGGCAGCCTGGTGCCGGGACCGGGATCGGTGCCTGGTTCCCGCGCTCACACACGAACGCTCTGAGAGATAGGGTGCCCGAAGTCCGGGCGGTGCTCCCGGGCCTGCCCTCACCGATCGCCCAGCTCTCGGTCTCATGGCTCTCCGCCACACGCGCTTCCGAAGGAGATGACAAGTGATGCCCGACCCCTCTCGGGTCCTGGAAGAGCTCGTTGCGATGTCTCACACCCTGGGCGATCCCGCCTGGGATTGCGTGATTCTGGGCGAGGGGAACACCTCGGCCAAGATTGACGATGAGACCTTCTACGTGAAGGCCTCGGGCACGCAGCTCCCGATCATCAAGCCGGAGGAGTTCTGCCGAGTGCGCTTCGACGGCGTGCTCCCGCTGCTGGAGCGCGAGAGCGCCACGGACGAGGAGATCAAAGAGGTGTTGATGGGCGCAGTCGTCGGGGACACGAAGGTCTGGCCCTCGGTGGAGACGGTGATGCACGCCCTGCTGCTCGGCCTGCGCGACGTGAACTTCATCGGCCACACCCATCCGGTCGCGGTGAACGCCGTGATGTGCTCGCAGAACGTCGAGGAGGCGATCGCCGGGCGGCTCTTCCCCGACGAGATCGTGTGCTGCGGTCCCGCGCCCGTCTACCTGCCCTGGACAGAGCCCGGCCCGTTTCTGGCCCGCGCCATCCGCGACCGGGTCGGCGCCTACATCGAGCAGTATGGCTTCCGGCCCAAGACGATGCTGATGCAGAACCACGGCCTGGTGGCCCTCGGCGCGACAGTGAACGAGGTGCTGAGCATCACGGCGATGTGCGTGAAGACCTTCCGCGTGCTGCTGGGCACCTACACGCTCGGCGGCCCCAACTTCCTGACCCAGGCGATGGTTGACCGCCTGTGGAACCGTCCCGACGAGGTCTATCGCCACAGCCTGCTTACCGGCCGCCGGCCCTGACCTCGCCCTGCCTACCAGGGCCTACAGGAGTGATACCGATGGAGATCGTGGAGAAGTACCGCAGTGGAGAGCTGCCCGTCCCGCGGAACCAGTGGGCCTGGTTCCTGTACGGGTCCGGCATGGAGAGCTTCGGCCGTGAGGGCAAGACCGAGCAGCGGCCCGTGCCCCGGTATGGCCCCAACGAACTGCTGGCCCGCGTTGACGCCTGCGGCATCTGTTTCTCGGACATCAAGATCATCAAGGCCGGCAGCGACCACCCTCGCCTGCGGGGCCGCGACCTCGCCAACGACCCCATCATCATCGGCCACGAGGTCTCCGTCACCATCGTGGGCGTCGGCGACGAGCTCAAGGACCACTACAGCGTGGGCGACCGCTTCGTCGTCCAGGCCGAGATCTACTACAAGGGCGTCAACCTCGCCTTCGGCTATATGCTGCCGGGCGGCTTCGAGCAGTACGTGACGCTCGGCGACGAGGTGCTCCGCGGCGACGACGGCTGCTACCTGATACCGATCAACAACCCGGAGATCGGGTACGCCGAGGCGGCGCTGGCCGAACCCTGGGCCTGCGTGGTCTGCTCCTACCGCTGGATGCACCGCCGGGCCCTCCAGCCGGACGGCGTGCTGTGGATCATCGGCACGCCGGCCGCTCAGGATCAGGAGTACACCCTCGGCCCCGTGGTGCAGGGGGCCTCGCCCAGCCGCGTGATCCTGACCGACGTGCCTGCCTCGCTGCGCGACGAGGTGGCGATGCTGGTGTCACGGTCGGGAGCCAGCGTCAGCGTGCTCAACGGCCTGGACGGTCTGGACATGAGGAGAGTGGCCCAGCGGCAGGCGGGGGAGAAGGGGGTCGACGACATCATCGTCCTGGGTGGCGACCGGCCGAAGGCCATCGAGGCCTGCGCGGGAGTGCTGGCCCATCAGGGCATGCTGACCTTCGTGACCGACAAGCCGCTGGGTGAGACGATCTCCGTGGACGTGGGGCGGGTGCACTACGACCAGATCCGGCTGCTGGGCTGCCCCGGGCCGGACATCTCCCGGGCCTACTCCGAGAGCCGCGAGCCCAGGCTCGAGCCGCGCGGCAAGCTCTGGGTAGCGGGGGCGGGCGGTCCCATGGGCCAGATGCACGTGCAGTGGGCCCTGGAGCAGGAGGAGCCGCCCGAGCTGCTCGTAGCCTCCGACATAGACCGCGACCGCCTCGCCATGGTCGCGTCGCGCTTTGCCGCAGCGGCCCAGAGCAAGAACACGCGCCTCATCTGCCTCAACCCGCAGGAGCTCGGACCGGCGGGCTTCGAGGCAGAGCAGCGCAAGCTGGCGCCCCAGGGCTTCGACGACATCTGCTGCCTGGTGCCGGTGCCGGCCATCATCGCCGATTGCTCCCGCTACCTGGGCCCCAGCGGGCTGCTGAACATCTTCGCCGGCGTCGGTCGCGGCACGATGGCCGACCTGGACGTGTCGGCCATCGCCACGCGCATGGCCCGCCTGCAGGGCACCAGCGGCTCGTCCATCGAGGACCTGGAGATGACCCTGCGCCTGACCGAGTCCGGCCGCCTGAACACCAACATGTCTGTGGCCGCCATCTGCGGCCTTGACGGCGCGCGCGACGGCCTCCAGGCCGTCCTCGACCAGACCTTCCCCGGCAAGACGGTCATCTACCCGCAGATCGAGGAGCTGCCCCTCGTGGGCGTACATGAGCTGCCGGTCTCCCTGCCGCAGGTCGCGGAGGAGCTGGCCGACGGCGGCATCTGGTCCCGCGAGGCCGAGGTCGAGCTGCTGCGCAAGTTCCTGCCCAGCAGCTACCCGGAGGCTTAGCACCTCGGGATCGCTGAAGCGTGTTCGTGGGGGCGCCCCCGGCTCAGTCGCCCCGAGGGGCGCCTTCGTGCCTTCCCTTCACAGAGCTGCTCGCGCCCGGCCCCCGCGCGCGGAATCCACCGTCTGCCCACTCACCTGCCCGTCGCGCGGCCCGCGGGCCCGCACCGGCGCCCCGCTATCCCGCGGCTGTCTCACAGCCCTGCGCGTCCGCGGTGGGCCGGTAGGCCGCGGGCTCCGCGTAGGCTCGCACCTCGTAAGCCCGCGCCTGCGCGTCGCCGTTGGTCGCCTCGACGGTAATCCGCAGCGCCTCGGTCCTCACCGGCTCGGGCAGGGCGAGGACGCGCTTGCGGAAGTGGTTCCCCTGGATGCGCTCCACGTCCCGCCAGTCGCCGTCCACCCACGCCTGCACACGCAGGTCGCGCGCTGTCTCGGGCTGTGGCCCGCGCATTTGCCTGCCCTCGAAGTGCGGGTCCTGGCTGTGGGTCAGCGGCCGGACGAAGCCCGTGTCGAGGGTCAGCTCCACGGTCCTGATCTCCCTCGCCTCGTCCCACCGCAGCTCGACCCACTGGGGCAGCTCCTGCCCGTCGGCCGAGGCCCACTGGTTCGTCTCGCCGCCGCGGTGGCGCGTCACGCCATTTACCACGCTCTCGGGCGGGCAGTCGGGCGCGGCGCTGCTGGCCTGTACCCGTGCCCCTCGCGCCAGGTCCTCCGCGTCCCGCGCCGGCCGGTCGGGGATGTACTGGTCCTGTCGCAGCAGGACCTCCTGCAGCTCACCTAGGTACCGGTCGGCAACTTCGCGAGGGAGGACGCCGCGGGCGACGGCCAGCGCGGCCGCGGTGCCCACGGCCTGCCCCATGGCGGCCGCGGTCGCGGCCAGCCGCGTCGAGCCCATCGCGACGTGGGTCGCCGAGATGCACCGCCCGGCCATGAGCAGGTTGCTCACGTTGCGCGAGTACAGCGCCCGCAGCGGGATCGAGTACAGGTCGGGCACGGGGAGGAACCTCGCCGGCGGCTCGGGGTCGTACAGCCCGCCGGGCGGATGGATGTCCATGGACCACCCGCCGTGGGCCACGCTGTCCTCGAAGTGCACGTGTTCGGCCAGGTCCCGCTCGCACAGGATGTGGTCGCCCAGCAGGCGGCGCGTCTCGCGCTTGCCGGGCACCCAGCCGAACCAGCTCAGCTCCCAGGTGCGGGCCTCCTCGCGGCACTCGGGGCAGTGGTTCTTGATGTGGTCCCATAGCCCGAGGAGCGTGGCGACCAGGCGGTCGCGAATCGCCTCGGTCTCCTTGGTCAGGTCGCCCAGACCCCCCAGCTCGTTCCACCAGAAGCCGTGGCGCGTCAGGACCGGATGGCGATGGGGCAGGGCGTCGCACCTCTCGAACCGCTCGGCCCAGGGCGGCGGCACGAACTCCACCGGCTCGCCGACGTCGCGGGCGATCCACATCAGGCTCGCGCCCATGGTCTTGCTGTCGGCTTGGTAGCCGTGGGGCTCGTCGTGCTCCTCGGGAGCCTCGCGCCCCTGGCGGAAGTCCGCCCCGGCGAAGTAGCCCAGCCACCCGTCGCCCGTGCAGTCAATGAAGACGGGGGCCTCGACGGTGAACGTGTCGTGAGTGCTCGGGCGGAGGGCGGTCATGCTGGCGATGCGGTCGGGGGCGGCCATGTTGGCAGCCCAGCAGGACGTGTTGAGTAGGAGCGTGATGTTCCGCTCTCGCCTGACCCAGTCATACAGGATGAGGTCCCACAGGGACGGCACGCAGCGCGGGTCGCGCACCGAGTCCTCGAGGCGCAGCTCCTCGATGAGGCCCGACTCGCGGGCGTGAGGCCGGCCGCCGCTGCAGTCGGCGCCACCGGCGTGAACGCAGATCTCGCTGGACGTGTTGCCGCCGAGCACGGGCCGGTCCTGGACGAGGATGACCTGCGCGCCGTTGCGCGCCGCGGCCAGGCTCGAGCACACTCCCGCCAGTCCACCGCCCACCACGACGATCTCTGCCTCAAGGTGATGCTCGTCCACGGCAGACGCCTCCCGGTGAAGGTAGTGACCGCAGCGGGCGCCGGTGGGCTGTCAGCCCTGCTCGGCCAGGCCGGCCCCCGCGGCCGCCTTGACGGCGAAGATGTCGCACGTGTAGTCCGTGCGAGCGTTGTAGGCGAGCTTGACGGCCTGGCAGAAGGCATCGCTGGCCTCCGTGGCCACTAGCGCCATGGCGCAGCCCCCGAAGCCGGCTCCCACCAGCCGCGCGCCGTAGCAGCCCCCCTGCCCCCGCGCGATCTCGCAGATCAGATCCAGCTCCGGGCACGAGACCTCGTAGTCCTCCGCCAGGCTCGCGTGGCTCTCGTTGAGCAGCCGCCCGACCCGCGCGAAGTCGTCTCCCGCCAGGGCCGCCGCAACGGCGTGCACGCGCCCGTTCTCGGTGATCACGTGCCGGCCGCGGCGGTAGGTCACCTCGTCCAGCCGGTCGTGCACGGCCTCGAGCTCGTCCATCGTCGCGCCGTTGATGACGCTCAGCCCCAGGGCCTCCGCGGCGGTCTGGCACTGCTCGCGCCGCAGGTTGTACTCGCTGTCCACGAGGGCGCGCGGCTTGCCCGTGTCCATCACGACCACCGACAGCCGCTCCGCCGGCAGGGGGACCAGGCGGTGGTCGAGCGTGGAGCAGTCCAGGAGTACGGCGTGCCCCTCCCGGCCCAGCAGCGAGGCGAGCTGGTCCATGACGCCGCACTTCATGCCCACGAAGTCGTTCTCCGCCCGCTGGCACACGAGGGCCAGCCGCCGGCGCTCCATCTCCTCGCCCACAGCCGCCAGAAGGGCCAGAGCCCACGAGACCTCCAGGGCC
>CAZSOQ010000043.1:26595-27909 GCA_964608495.1 uncultured Armatimonadia bacterium
GACGACGAGACGCCCGACCCGGCCGGCACGTCGCTGACGATGGCGGCGTCCACGCCTCTGAGCTCGACGCCCTCCTCCTGCAGACTCCAGGCCACGCCGCGCAGGTAGTCGGACCAGTGACCGCCGCCGCGGGGGGCGGAACCGTCTAGGCGGAACTCGACGGCGTCGTCCACGGTGGCGGAGTAGGCTCTGACCGTCCTGTCGTCGCGCGGGGCCGCGGCGGTGTAGGTGGCCAGGTCGGTCGCGATGGGCATGACGAAGCCGCCGTTGTAGTCCGTATGCTCGCCGATGATGTTCACTCGCCCCGGCGCGCGGGCGATTAGCTCGGCCCGGAGGCCCAGATGTGCCCGCAGCGCGTCTGCCGCCTGGCTCGCGATGGCCATGCTTTCCCGCTCCTGTGAAGCTTCCCGGCCCGCCCGCCAGGGCCTACACCGGCCCGCGAGCGGCGCTCATTTCACAGCCGCCAGGGCCTTCACCTCCTCGGCGGACAGCGCGGCATCGTAGATGCTCACCTCGTCCAGCCAGCCCTGTAGCCAGTGGATGTCGGGCGCGTAGTAGGAGCCCAGGATCACGTCATAGTCACCGGCGTGAAGCTCCTCGTCCTTCGTCTGCTCGCCCACCGGCGCCCCGTCGCGGTAGAAGCGCGCGACGCCCTGCTTCCCGTCCCACCTGTACGTCACGGCCACGTGGTACCACCGCCCCAGCTCCCACTCGAGGGGCGTGCTGGCGAAGCTGCTGCCGTACTGGTGCTTCTCATTGCCCATCTCGAGGACGAGGGCGTAGTTGGGCGGATAGCCGATCCACCACCAGAAGTGCTGCACCGGCGCCTCGGGGCCCTTGTTGATGAGGCTGCCGCCGTTGCCCGGCTCCGGCAGCGCCCGCAGCTTCACCCAGGCGCTCAGCGTGAACTCCCGCAGGCCGTCGAGGCTGTAGTTGTGGGGCACGCGCACGTGGCTGCCCCGGCCCGTGAACTCCAGGCACTTGCCGCGCACGCCCTCGTCCCACGCGCAGTTGTTGAGCGCGCCGTCGGCGGCCGGCGGGCCCGAAGTGTCGCGGGCCGACTCCCCTCGCCCCTCGTCGAAGGCCCACGAGGCCAGGAGCGGGCCCGACTTCTCCACCGGCCGCAGGACCGAGTCCGCTCCCGTGCCCACGTAGGGCGGGACGTGTTCCAGGCGCAGGCCCAGGTCGCTCAGCGGCACGTCGGCGCGGTCAACCACCAGCGTCCACAGGCCGCCGACCGGCTCGGCCTCCAGCCGCTCGGGCTCATCCAGCTCGCCCGAGGCCGAGCCGGTCGGCGGCCTGTGGACGCTGGTG
>CAZSOQ010000044.1:0-27842 GCA_964608495.1 uncultured Armatimonadia bacterium
GAATACGAGAACCTGGGGGCGGCCGTGGCGGAGGGCTCGCGGGTGGCGGGGCGGCTGGCGTCGGACACGGCCGTGAGCGCCGGGGCCGCGGGAGTGCGCGTGCGGGTGAAGGTGGACGAGCGGCGGGGGTACCTGGCGAGCGGCGAGCAGGAGCTTATCGAGGTGCGGATCGAGGCGACGGCGGCGGGGCGGCCGGCGGCGCTGGTCTGCTGTAGCCCGGGCCCTTAGCGGCGCCTCCGCACCCGGGTGGTGCCTTGTAGGGCGGGGCTTCAGCCCCGCCTCTGCGCCTTCCCCCGCGCGGCGCTATTCCGCGAAGGCCACCCCGTCGGCGCGAAGCTTCGCCTGCAGCTCCGGCACCGAGCCTTCCCGCGGCTGGATGTGGGCGTGCACGGCCATCGCCGCCGCCGTCCCCGCGGCCTGGCCCATCACCCAGCAGATGTGGATCTCGCGCAGAGGCTCCAGCGCCTCGTGGGTGCAGGACAGGCACCGCCCGGCCACCAGCAGGCCTTCCACGTCCCGCGGCAGCAGCGACTGGTAGGGAATGTCGTAGGCGATGCCCTCGCGGCGGAAGTCGTTGCCGCGCCCGATGGCGTCCTCGAAGCGCATGTCCTGGACGCCGACGTCCTCGCCGGTTAGCACGTACTCGCCCACGAGCCGGCGCGACCGGCGGACGCCGAGCTGCGCGGCGGTGTCCACCAGCCAGGCGTGCTCGAAGCCCGGCACCCTCTCGCGCAGGACGGCCAGGCTGCGGCGGATGGCCTCGCGGCCCTCGGTCTCCAGGAGCGTGAGCTGCTCGGGATCCAGGGCGTCGAGCTCGCGGTACATGTTGTTGCCCCAGGCCATGCCGCCCAGCTCCGGCATGGGTGAGATGCCGAAGAAGCCTTCCCAGCCGCCGGCCTCGCGGGCGGAGCGCATTGCGTCCGCGTAGCCGTTGGGGTTCTCGACCCGGGCGCGGTGCCAGGCCTCGAAGTCCACCTGCACCACGCGGAAGGGCAGGCCCATGAACTGGTTGCTCGTCTCGAATTCGGCCCCGGCGGAGGCGAAGACGTCGCCGTCGCCGGTGGCGTCCACGAAGGCCCTGCCCTCGACGGCCAGGCGCCCGGCCTTGCTCTCGAGGATGACCGCGCGCACGCGGCCGCCGGCCACGACAGCCCCGCAGACCCAGACGTGGTGCAGGATCTTCACCCCGGCCTCGCGGCAGAGGCTGACGGACAGCCACTTGAGGGCCTCGGCGTCGAAGAGGGATGCGTCGCGACCCTCGCGGAAGACGGCCTCGCCGGTCTGGATCATGCGGTCGCGCATTTCGAGGCCCAGGCCGCCGATGATGGGGCGACCGAGATCGGTGAAGCGCGGCAGGGCGACCACGAGGCCGCCGGTGGCCAGGCCACCGAGACAGCCGTGGCGTTCGAGGAGAAGGACATCGGCGCCGTGGCGAGCGGCGGCGATGGCGGCGGCCGTGCCGGCCGGTCCGCCGCCGCAGACCACCACGTCGGCCTGCCAGCGTATGGGGATGTCGCGCGCGGGTTCGGTGACGTATCGCTCTTCGTCGCGGGCCATTGCGGGTCCCTCCCGGATGGATGACAGCCTGCACAGCGACCGTGGGCGGTCGCGGAGGGCCGGACGGTGGGGCTGAAGCCCCGCCCTACAAGGGAGTGCCCGGGTGCGGAGGCGCTGCCGGAGGCCTGGGCTACAGCAGACCGGCGCCGCGGACCGGGGGAATCAGAAGGCCACGAAGCCGGACTTCGGCCCGCCGCACACCGGGCACTTGTCCGGCGCCTCGCCCTCCAGCGTGCACCCGCAATAGGAGCACACCTGCAGGGGCCCCAGGTCGGCGTCCTGGCCGGCCGCGACCGCGGCCTTCGCCTTCTGGTATAGCGCAAGGTGCTGCTGCTCGACCTGGTAGGCATAGTCGAAACTGCGGTAAGCGTCGTCCTCTTCCTGGGCGTCGGCCACGGCCATGTAGGCCGGGTACATCTCGTCCACTTCGAAGCCCTCGCCGCCGGCGGCCTCGTCCAGGTTCTCACTGGTGCCGCCGATGCCCTCGAGGACCTCGACATGACGCGTGGCGTGGACCTGCTCGGCGAAGGACGCGGCGCGGAAGAGGCGGGCGGTGTTCTGCTTGCCGTCTTCGTCGGCCTTGACGGCGAAGTTCAGGTACTTCATGTGGGCCTGACTCTCGCCGGCGAAGGCGGCCTCCAGGTTCTGCTTGGTCATCTCGTGCATGGTGCTCTCCTCCTCGGGTGGGCCTTCCTCGGCCCCGGGCTGAGCCTCGGGCGCCGGGGCGGGCGCCCGGTCGGACCGGGCCGAGGGCCTTGGTAAGGCGGATTTGTCGCTCTCGCGGATCTCGGCCTCCAGGTCGGCGGCCTCGTCGAGACTGCCGATGAGGCAGGCGCCGACCAGGACGCCGTTGACGCGGACGAGCTTGCGGCAGGTGAGGGCCTGCTCGTCCGCCGTGGCTTCGATCTGGTAGTTCTCCGGGTCGGGCGGGCTGGAGATGCCCAGGGCGCAGAAGGGCAGGCCCGCGGCAAGCTGGAAGTTGGCGGCCACGGCGCCGGGGTACTCGCCCTCGCCCCCGGCCATGCACACGCCCGCGAACTCCCCCTGCTCCCTGGCGTTGCGCCAGGAGGTGTTGACGCGCTGCTCGCCCCACACCTGGTCCCAGGCCTGGGCCACGTCGCCCGCGGCGTAGATGGCGGGGTCGGAGGTCTGGAAGCGGCGGTTGACGACGACCCCGCGGTCCACCGTCAGGCCCGCCTGCTGGGCCAGCTCGACCCTGGGCCTGGCACCCACGGCCACGCCCACCAGGTCGCACTCGATCCTGCGGCCCCGGGTGGTGTTCACCGCGCAGACGCGGCCGTCGCTGGACTCGAAGCTCTCGACCTCCTCGTCCAGGGCCACCTCAACGCCCCACTCGCGCAGGGCCTTCTCGAGGATCGCGCCGGCCGCCTCGTCCAGAGCCGGGAAGCCCACCACGGTGCCGCGGATCAACTGCGTGGCGGGCAGGCCGCGCAGGTGAAAGGCACGGACGAACTCGAGGCCGAGCAGGCCGCCGCCGACCACGACGGCATGGTGCGCGCTCTGGGCCCACTGCAGAAGCCGGTCAGCGTCGGCGAAGGTCCTGAAGTAGCCGATGCCCTCGCAGTCGGCCCCGGGCCAGGGGACCTGGATGGGCGCGGAGCCGGTGGCGAGGAGCAGGGCGTCGTAGGGCACCTCGCGCCCGCTGGCGCAGAGGACCTTCCGGGCCGCCGGGTCCAGGCTCACGGCGGCGTCGCCGAGGACCAGCTCCAGGCCCCGGGCCGGGTAGGTGTCGCCCACGCCGAAGAGGTCGCGCCGGTCGGTGCCGCCGAGGAAGTCGGGGAGCATGGGGCGAGCGTACAGGTCCACCTGCTCCTCCGAGAGGATCGTGATGGAGCCGTCGGGGTCGAGGGCCTGCAGGGCGAAGGCGGCGGCGCGGCCGGCGGAGCTGTTGCCGATGATGACGTAGCGGAACCGCGGGGCCCGCTCCTCGACGATGGGGATTCGCCGGAACTTCGCCTTGGGGTCGCGCTCGCGGCGCTGGAAGGCGGTGAAGGGCGCGCCGCAGGAGGGACACCGATTGGGGGGCGCGGCGCCCCTGTGGATATACCCGCAGACCATGCAGATCCAGCGCTCTGACATCGGACCAACCCCCTTCGCCTGGAAGGCCGTGGTCGGTAGAAAGTAATACAAAGCCATGCTCTTGGCAAAGGGGTACGGCCCACGGGCCTATCCGGCGGAGTTCAGATGTGCGCGGGGGAGACCCCTCTTTCAAACGCCAAGAGGGGCCTCCCCCGCACTCCCTCCACCAGAAAGCTCTGTCGCCGCTTGGCTTGCCGACCTCGTCGGCTGCACCAAGCGGCTCACTGGTGTCGGTCTGGGACGGGCGCCAGGCTCGGCGGACATAGGCGAGGGCCTCAGACGGGTCCGGCTGCCGCTCGCTCGAGCGTTGCTGGTATGGGCCACACTCAACTCACGGCTGGTAGAGGCTAGCCGCCGCAGAACCTCATCCCCTCGTCGAGCATGGCGAGGAAGTTACCCAGCGGCACGTAGTTGGTGACCGAGTTGCCCGAGCCCAGCAGGTAGCCGCCGCCGGGCGAGCAGTCGTCGAGAATCCCGCGCACGTATCGCCGCAGCTCCTCCTCGGGCAGGCGGGCCAGCTTGTCCACGTCCACGCCGCCGCAGATGGCGCAGCGGTCGCCCCAGCGCCGCTTCACTTCTCGCAGGGGCATGATCGCGTCCTCGAAGGAGTGCTTGGCGTCTATGCCGCAGTCGTCAATGAGTTCGTCCATGATCTCGGACACGTTGCCGCAGGCGTGCAGGATGTACGGCTTGCCCTGACGGTGGGCCGCGTCGGCTATGCGCTTGTGCCAGGGGAGAATCAGCTCGCGCAGGACGTCGGCGGAGACGAGGGTGCCGTGCTTGTGGCCCATGTCGTCGCCGATGAACAGCGCGCCCACACGGTCCATGCCCGCCATGGTCTCCGCGGCGGCCAGGATCAGCTCGCCCAGGCGGCCCACGACGGCCTTCACCAGCCCGGGGTTGTCGTACAGGGCGTAGGAGAAGGGCACATAGCCCATCAGCCACATTGCCCACTCGAGCACGCCGCCGTGGGTGGACGCGGTGATCGTCATGCCGTCGGGGAGCAGGCGAGCGGCGGTCTCGACCACGGTGTAGTCAATGTCCCGCGCGCTGGGCCAGGGGTAGCGCTCGAAGTCCTCCTCGGTGGCGATGAGGCCCTCGCCCTCGGGCTGCCAGGCGCGCCGGCCGCGGGAGTAGGTGGCGGTGTCGTCGCCCGTGACGAGCTCGCGCAGCAGGGGGATGTCGCAGGCCCCGCGGATGTGGTCGTAGCCGAGGGCCGCCAGACAGCGGATGCGGTTGGCCCAGTCGGTCTCGACGACGCGGTCCGCGGGTGTGTCGGGCGGGACGAGGGGGCCTTCGAGGAGCTGCTCGAAGATCTCCGGGTCATGCTTGAGCTCGATGAAGGGCACCAAGTCGGGCTCGCCGCCGCGAAGGGCGGTGAGAAAGCGGCGGGCGTCGGGCTCGCGCTTGATGGGCAGGAGCTTCATGGCAATCGCCTCCACCGGAGCGGGCGGCGTCGGATGGCAAGCCGCCCGCGGGACCAGTATGTACCGGGTGACTCACATGTGCGCCGGGGGGGCCGTCGGGGTCCCCATCCGGCGGTCTAGTACCTCAGCAGCACCGGGCAGGAACTGCTGTAGGGAATCAGCGTGTGTTGGGGCCAGGTGATCTCGAGCCGGGCTTCGCGGAAGGTCATGCCCACCCGGGCCCGCCAGGAGCTCTCCTGGAAGCTGGCCCAGGCTGCCGGCTCGAGCTCGTTGGCGCCGATGATCGCCCCGCAGCCCGGCGCGAGGTTCTCCCCCCGGGAGACCACGTGCAGCCCGTCCCAGATGGCCGCGAGGGCCTTCAGGGGCCTGCAGCCCGGCGGCAGCCACCCGACCTCGACGAAGTCCCAGACGGTGGTGCTGTCCTCCGGGCAGCCGGAGTCGCCGAGGGACAGGACGACCTTGCCGTCCCTGGGGGCACGGAAGGCCAGCCCCAGCCTCACCCATCCTCCCCAGTCCGGATTCTCCACGCGGTACAGCTCCGTCCGGTCGTCCGATCGCGCCCAGCGCACGCCCATCTCCGCCTTCCTGTGGCCGTGCGCGTAGGCCGTCGCTGCGTACCACTCCCCGGCGCGCAGGGCGAGGGCCTGGCGCGCCTCGTTGACCCTGCCAGCGCGCCTGTGCATGACCAGCGCCCTGTCGCCGTGCTTGGCCGCGCCGTGCCCGGGCGGGACGCCGCCCAGGTCCGCGTAGGCCCGACGGGCGCAGGTGCCCGGCGCCGCCTCCTCTGTCTGCCAGCCGTCGTCCTCGTCGCCCGCGGCCTCGAAGGAGCCGTCGCGCACTAGCTGCGCCGGGCCGTGGGGGTGGAGCCGCGCGCGGGAGCCCTTGCGGTAGTAGTGGTCCACGAGCTGGCCCGCCCAGATCAGGGTGTCCATGTGCGCGCGATAGAAGGCCCAGAATCCCACGCCGGGCATGGCACTGGTCACCGGGTCCTCGCGAATCACCCGGCACTGCTCGTCCAGAAGTCCCTTGAGGTCGTACTCGGCGGAGTCGTCGGCGATGAAAGGCTCGGACTGGGGGATGTAGAGGCCGTAGATGGTCTTGCGCACCAGGCCGGGGCACCGCTCCTCCAGGTTGCGGGCGAGCTGGGGCAGGAGCTCTAGCTGCGGGTTGCCCTCTCGGATGTAGCACTCGAGGATGAACAGGTCACAGCAGTCCCTGATGGCCGCAAGCTGACGGTCGTAGAGGACCTTGGGGTCGCCGTGCCTGCTGTTGGGGCCGCCGTCGGCCAGGCGCCAGACGCCCCAGCCGAGGAGGAGCTTGTCGGGATGGCGCTGGCGGACCAGCCGCAGGGCCTCGATGGTCCTCTCGCTCTCCTCCGAGCCGTCGGGGGCTGAGTGGAACTCGTCCACGGAGATGGCGTCGAACCCGCCGGGCAGACGGTCCGCGAAGGTTTCCTCCAGCGGGCGGCACCAGTAGTCCGCGAACTCCCGCGCCGTGGTGCGGCCCTCGTCGGGCGTGTTGGTCACGTGGTACGCGAACAGGACATCCCTATCGCGCAGCTGCTCGACGAACTCTGGGTCCCTGGTCTGGCCGGTGATGATGTTGAAGTGCCGCAGGCCGTCGCTCCACAGGGCCTTCTGGCTGTCGGAGTAGCCGTACATGACGAGGGCCGGCCGCGGCAGCTTCGGGGCCGCCGGGCACACGGCGGCGAGGCCCACCAGGGCGCCGGTGACGCCCCAGAGGCTCGCGAAGCGGACGGACCTGGGTTTGCGGTGCGCGAGCAGTGCCGGCATCAGGGTCCCACCTTCGGGCGCCGGCGCCTTGGCCGGCGGTCTGGTCGAACGATCGCTCGGGGCTACCCTTCGCCCTCCGGTGCCGGAATCCCTACCGGCGGCCCCGCGGCGGCGATGACCCGAACCGCCGGGGCGACGGGACCGATGGGATACGCCGTTGCGCGCGGCGTGGCTAACGGCTAACCTACTCAGGACAATTCCCAGGTGCGCGGGGGAGACCCCTCTTTCAAACGCCAAGAGGGGCTTCCCCCGCGCCCCCTCCACCAGAAAGCTCTGTCGTCGCTTGGCTTGCCGACTTCGTCAGCAAGCCAAGCGGCTCCCTAGTACCGGCCTGGCACAAGCACCAGAGTCGCCAGTATCAGCGATGGCGAGCTCATCAGGAATCCGAGCTGGGAGACGACGCGGCGGGCGTGCAAGGCCCGGCTTCGGCGGGGGTGGTGGGGGTGTTGGCGCACAGGACCACGGACGTGACGTGACATGGGCGCGCACTTCGGCGCAGGCATGGGACTGCTATCCTGGGTGCTGCTCGGCGGCATCGCGGGGCTGATCGCCCGGGCTCTGATGGGACGCCCGCGGCAGGGGTGTCTGGTGGACATCATCGTCGGGGCTATCGGCGCCGTGATCGGCGGTGCGGTGTTCAGTGCCCTGGGCGGCGTGGGCGTGACGGGCTTCAACGTGTACAGCCTGGTCGTCGCCATCCTCGGCGCGATCATCTTCCTCTGGCTACTGAACCTTCTCCGGCGGATGTAGCGCAGGCCCGCGGGCTTGCTGCCGTGGGACGAGGCTTCAGCCTCGCCAGAAGAGCAGAGGCTCGAGGTCGCGTCGCGTCAGCTCCCCCGTGACGGCCAGCATCAGACCGTATACCCCCAGCAAGGCCGCCAGCTTCACCAGGACCAGCGGCCCGGCCGCGGGCAGGAACAAGCCCACCAGGTAGGTCACCGCCGCCGCCAGGCAGATGCGCAGCAGGGACACCAGGTCGAAGAGCACGCGCAGCTCGCGCCAGACGAGGACGAGCATGATGGCGGCGGAGATCGCGCCCCCGAGCGTGGTGGCCAGCGCCGCCCCCGCCAGCGCGTACCTGGGCACGAGATACAGGTTCAGGGCGATCTCCAGGGGCACCAGGGGCACCGTCGCCCACAGCACCACCATCGGCCGGTCGGCGGCGGCCAAGATCCCGCCCCCCAGGCCCCGCAGGCCGAAGCCCAGCGCGGCGAGGGTCAGCAACGCCGCCGGTGGCCCCGCCGCCGCGTAGGGCTGGGAGAACACCAGCGTCACCACGGGCAGAGCACAGCTCCCCACCAGCGCGGCGGCCGCCAGCATCACCATGAGGACGAAGCGGAACCCCTGCTGGACGAGCTCGACCACCGACTCGCGCCGACCCTCGGCCAGGGACTTGGTGAGGGTCGGCAGCACCACGCCGCCGATGGCGGCGACGATGATGAAGAGCGTCTGGAAGACGTACTTGGCGGCGCCGTAGTGGCCCGCCGCGTCCTTGTCCGCCAACAGCCCCTTCACGAACCACAGGTCCATCTGGGTGACCGTGTTGGCCAGGACCGCCACGGCCAGTAGCGGCAGGCCGAAGAGGACGAGGCGACGCAGAGGGAAGATCGCGCGGGCCAGCCCCACGGGCTCCATGCGCCAGGCCAGGATCAGACTGACGGCGGTCGCCGCGATGCCCGCGAGGATCGCGCCCGGCACGCCGAACCCGAGCCCGACGAGGAGGTAGATAAGCACCAGCCTGGCGAGCCAGTACCACACCCAGGAGGCTGCGTCGGCCCCGAAGCGCCGCCGGCCGATCAGGACGCGCTTGACCGCCTCGAACATGCCGTAGATGGGGATGACGGGGGTGAACAGCCACAGGTAGGGCGTGAGCCCCGGGTCGCCCAGGAGGCGAGCGATCAGAGGGCTGGTGAGGAAGCAGGCGACGGCGAGGATGGTCCCCCAGGCCATCTGGCCCCGCAGGGATGTGCGGGCGACCTCTCGCCAGGCGTCCCCCGCCGCTGCCACGAAGCGGATGGTGGCGTTGCCCAGGAGCGAGTAGGCCAGCAACTGCCACCAGACGATCACGGAGGTGACGACCGCCAGGACCCCGTACAGCTCGGGCTGGAGCGCGCGGGCCAGAAAGACCTGGATGGCCAGGCCGCAGACCACCATGACCAGGCGCGACAGCGAGGTCTTGACGGCCCCCCTGGCGGTGGTGCGGGGCTGCGGCCCTTCCAGCTCGGACTCCGGGAGGGAGGCCATCCAGCCGGGGTCCTGCTCGGCGGAGTCCTCGGCTTCCCGCTCCTCGTCGGCGTCCGGCTGTTGTTGCTCGTCAGGGCCTG
The DNA here is from genome assembly GCA_964608495.1 of uncultured Armatimonadia bacterium. GTDB lineage: Bacteria > Armatimonadota > Zipacnadia > Zipacnadales > FEN-943 > JAKORR01. The sequence continues at coordinate 9,202 of CAZSOQ010000044.1, forward strand.
GGGTCGTCTTGGTTACCTCCGGCTAGAGATAGCCCAGGTCGCGCAGGCGGCGGGCGACGTCCTGGGGCAGGTCCTCGACCTGTTCCTGCTCCTGCCGCGTGGGCTTGAGGGCCTGGATCGCCTGAAGCTCGCGCTCGAAGTCCACGGCGATGTCGGGGTGCTGAGCGATGACGTTGTTGGTCTCGGCGGGGTCCTCTTTGATGCGGAAGAGCTCGCGGGTGCCGTCCTCGAAGGCCAGGTACTCCCAGTCGCGACTGCGCAGGAGCTCCATGTCCTGCAGCTCGTCCAGGGGCACCTGGAGCCTGGGCGGAGCGGCACCCTCCCGGCTGTCGAAGTGCTCCCTCTCGCGCTGTGCGTAGGCGAAGGACCGATGACTGCGCCGCCCCGGCGATGCGCGGTCGCCTTCGGTGTCCGTCAGGTCAATCACCGGCCTGCAGGTGGTGCTGAGGCCCTCGATGCCGAGCGACCGGCAGAGGAAGTGGGGCACGTCGCGCAGCTCGACGGGCACGCTGGTACGCGTGCCGGGCGCGATTCGGCCGGGCCACCTCACGATCAGCGGCACTCGCACGAGGGCATTGAAGACGCCCACCGAGTGGTCAACATGGCCTCCGTGCTCGCCGAACATGTCCCCGTGGTCGGCGCAGACCACCACTACCGTGTTGTCGAGGACTCCACGGCCGTCGAGAAACCGAAGCACCCGGCCGACCATCTCGTCCGAGTAGGCCACCTCGAGGTCGTACAGCGCAAGGACTCGGTCCAGGTCGGGCGTGCCGACCATGGCGCGCCTGCGCTGGGCCCTGGCGGCGCGCCGGGCGAAGGCGGGATGGGTGAGCAGGTACGCGGGGTTGCGGCTCAGCCCCAGGAGGTATCGCCAGGGCGGTGCATAGGGCCCGTGGGTCTCCACGTAGCTCAGGTACAGGAACCAGGGCCCGTCCGTGGACGTGACGAAGGAGCCGAGCTCGCGGTTGATGGCGGCCGCGCCCTTGTCCCAGAGGCCCAGGTACCACATCAGGCGCCGGCGCACGTCCTCCCAGGCCCAGGGCCGGTTCAGTCGCGCCGGGTCACTGATGCTCCCGCGCATACGCCCCCGCGTCTCGTCGAAGCCCCGGTTGAGTCCCCAGTGCTCCGTCATGAACGGGTTGGCGGAGATGACGCCGCAGGTATACCCATGCGCGGAGAGGACCTCCGGCAGGACGGCCACGTCCTGCGACAGCCTGTCGGCCGTGACCAGCGCGCCATGCTCGAAGGGGTAGAGGCCGGTCATCATGGTCGCGTAGCTCGGCAGGCTCCACCCGCTCTGCGCGATGGCGGTCTCGGCGAGCAAGCCCTGCTCGGCCAGGCGGTCGAGGTTGGGCGTGATCGGCCGCGGATAGCCGTAGCAGCCGACATGGTCGGCGCGAAGGGCGTCCAGTATCACCCAGAGAAGGTTGGGTCTCTCAGCCATGAGTAGGGAGTCACCTATGCGAGCGTCGGGTGCTTCGCAATCGCCAGGTAAGTACTGATCCTCGTGATGTACGGGCCCAGGCGGCCCAGCTGCGAGAGCGGGCGGATCCCGACCGGCCGCTCGACCCACTCTCGGCCCTTCGCCCCCAGGGCCTTCGCCAGTTCCCTGAGCGGCTTCCGCCGCCCCGCCAGCTCGGCAAACAGCTCTACCTCGCCGAAGCGTCGGCTGATCTCGCTGGCGAAGACGCGCAGAGGCCACTCGGCGAGGTGGTAGGGATTGGTGCTCCATCGCCTGGGCGGCGGTGAAGATACCACAAGCATCCCGTCCGTCCGGCGCAGCAGGGCCTGCACCTGGTCGAGGAAGACCTGGGGCTGGGGCAGGTGCTCCAGCGTCTCGAAGGACACTACGCAGTCCACGTCGTCCTCGATCAGGTCCGACAGGGCCAGGGCGTCGCCGCGCCGGAAGGCCACGCTGGGCGACCGGCGGTAGTAACGGTCGGCATACTCGATCGTGGCGCGGTCCAGGTCCACGCCGAGAACGCTGGGCGCGCCGTGGAGGCTCATGATCCACGACCCGTACCCCGCGCCGCAGGCACAGTCGAGGACGCGCAGCCCCTTGGTCAGCGACGCGGCGAACTCGTACCGCTCCACGTGCAGGCGGGCATAGAGGTCGGCGCCCTGGGTTGCCAGGACCCGGGCAACGGCGTCATGTCGCTCCTCGGAATCGAACAGTGCGTCGCGGCCGGCGGCCTCGGCCGGGTCTGTGTACTGCGAGCAGCGGCCCAGGATCCCCTCCCGCGGGTCAGGCGCGGTCTCGGCCAGCATCCTCGCCTCCCGCGCCCGCGGCTGAAGAGAGCTCGCGCCTCATCGCGGGCCTGAGTACGGCTCGAGCGTACAGCCGGCCGGCGGCGCCGGCGACGTTCACGAGCAGCTTGAGCGGGTGCAGGGACCTGATCGCCTGGCGATTGACGGGCCGCTGGATGAGCGCATTGGACATGCCCACTACGTAGGAAAACCGCAGCGCATACGCCAGCGTCTGCCGCCGTCGGGGTATCTTGTGCCACACCCACGCCCCTGGCTCGTACACCAGCCGCGCTCCCGCGCGCAGGGCCCGTGCGCAGAAGTCCACTTCCTCCCCCGCCAGGCCGCGGGGCGATCCAGCGCCCAGGTCGCCCCGGAACTGCCCCACAGTCTGCAGCACATCCCGCCGGAAGGACAGATTGCACCCGATCAGCCAGTCCACTTCCTGGCGATCGGGCCCTCTGTCGTAAACACCCGGAATCAGGCTCATGCGCAGCAGCTCCCTCACGAGCCACGAGGGCCGCCCCTCGAGCCTGGCCTTCGCCGGTCCTCCCACGCCCCCCGCGTCGGTCTCGCGGTAAGCCTTGACGAGGGCTTCCAGCCACCCGGGAGGGATGCGGCAGTCGTCGTCCACGTAGGCCACGATACCGCCCCGCGCGGCGCCCATGCCCCGATTGCGCGCGTGGGACAGACCGCGCAGCGGCTCGTTGTGGAAGCTCACGCGGCGCTCCTCGCGGGCCTTGCGCTGGGCATACTCCGCGGTGCCGTCGGTGCTGTTGTGGTCCACGATGAGTACTTCGTGGTTGCCGTAGGTCTGGGCGAGCAGGTCCTCCACGGCCTCGGGGAGGTCCTGGATGCGGTTGCAGGTGCACAGAACGACGGTGACGAAGGGCCTGTCGGGAAGGCTCACTGCCCGCCGACCTCCCGCGGATCCGCTGCGGGCCTCAGTATATCCCACCCCGCCGGGCAGGGGCTACCCGGGCGGGTCGGAGCGCCCGGCGGCTCAGAAGTCCGCCATGTGGTGGTCCCGCCGGTCCACGCTGGGAACGTCACAGAGCTTGCGCAGGAACAGCAGCGGCGTCGTCGCCGTGCCACTCTCCCGCGTCCTTCGCACTGCCCGTCTGAGGGCAGCCGTGGTCGCTGCGCCCAGCGCCGCCTTCGCCAGCTCCCGGATCCGTGCATGGACTGGACGCGGGATGACTCCCCGCACGATCTGGTAGCCGCGATTGCGCACGTAGTAGCGGCAGACCTTCTGCATCGCCGGCATCCAGAGGTCGTCCATGCACACCACGGCGCCCAGGCGCAGCATCTTGTCCACGTAGAAGAAGTCAACAAAGGCGTAGTCGAAGAGGTGCGCACCGTCAATCAGGGCGAAGTCGAACTCCAGATGCCGTGCATGAAGCTGGGGCAGGACCTTGTCGGAGGAGGCCTCGTGAAACTCAACGAGGGAACGCAAGCCCGCACGCTCGAGGTTCAGCAGCCCGATGTTGTGCCATGTGGACGACTGGAAGGGATCGATGACCACATGAAGCGCGCCGTTGCGGCCCCGCAGTGCCTCGCAGATGTGCATGGTGGACATGCCGTAGGCGAAACCGACCTCCAGCGTCCGCCGGGCCCCCATCCCCTTGACCATCTCGTAGACGGCCTCGCCTTCACTGCGACTCATGCTTGTCGGGAAGGCCTCGTACCCCTCGCCGTCCGGGCCGAGCACCTTCCCGGTGCTCTGTATCCTGGCGATCACGTTATTCATGCAGGATGCCCCCGTGCTGCCCAAGGCACACGCTGGAGGCAACTGCGACCAGCCGCCCTCGGATGCGCGGCCCCGTCGCGCCTCCGTAACGCTGCGGGCCTCAGTATATCCCACCCCGCCGGGCAGGGGCTACTCGGGCGGTCCGGGGCCGCCCGGCCGCGGGCCCGCTTGCGCCGCCGCCTCCGCGAGAGCCTCCGCAAACCCCCTGCGCCATGCCATGAGTCCACGCAGGACGTAGGGGGTCGCGGCCAGGAATCGCCACAGGAGCCGCCGGTCTCTGGCCCCCAGGCGACAGGCGATGCGCGGCCAGCGTACGGCCGGGAGGAGGGCCGCCAGGGCCGGGTGCCGGAGCAGGAAGGCGCCCGGCAGCGTGGGCTCGCAGCGGCGCGAGGCGACGAAGGCCCGCCCGAGGCTGTGCTGGTGGCGGTACACGTCCTGCCAGGCGTCCTTGTTGTGGTGAAGCACGACGGCGTCGCCCACGAGGAGCAGCAGCTCGCCCGCGCGCGTGAGCCGGTGGGTGAACGCCGTGTCCTCGCCGGGGAAGAAGTCCTGCGGGAAGCCGCCGTGGCGCTGGAAGGCCTCGCGGCGCACCGACAGATTGCAGGTCGGCATCGTGTCGCGGGGGCCGGACCGCGTGCCGAGGATGAATTCGCTGAACTCCAGGATATAGCCTATCGCGCCGGGGAAGCTCTCGGGGTTGGCGATGCCGACCACACCTCCCACAGCGGCGGCCCGGGGCTCGTCCCGGTAGCCCCGCTCCAGCGCGGCCAGCCAGCCGGCGTGGGCCACGCAGTCGGCGTCGGTCATGGCCACGACATCGCCCGTGGATTCCGCGACACCCCGGTTGCGTGCCGGGCCGGGGAGGGTCTTCTCGGCCAGGTAGATCAGGCGCACCCCAGGGAACTCGCCCCCGACGATCCCCGGGGTCTCGTCGTCCGAGCTGTCCACCACGAGGATCTCGTCCGCCGGGCGCTCCTGCGCCATCAGCGACCGCAGGCACGCGCGGATCGTGCGGCTCGAGTTGTAGGAGGGCACCACCACGGAGATCCTCATTGGGTCCCCCGGTCCCGCCGCGTCTCCTGGGGCGATTCGGTCCTCGCGCCAGTCGGCGCGGGCCCGCGGGCGCGCAGCGCCCGTTCGTAGACCTCCAGCGTGAGGCGAATCTGCCGCTCGCGCGAGAAACGCTCGTGGGCGCGACGGCGTCCGGCGGCGCCGAGGCGCGCGGCCAGGGGCGGATCGCCCAGGATTCGCCGAATCGCTTCCGCCAGGGCCGCCGGATCCCCTGGCGGCACCAGCAGGCCGGTCTCGCCGTCCTCGACGACCTCCGGGATCCCGCCGGCGGACGAGGCCACGACCGGCAGCCCGGCGGCCATCGCTTCGAGGGCGGCGATCCCCAGGCCCTCCTGCAGCGAAGGGAAGACGAAGAGATCGGCATCGGCCAGGAAGCCGGGCACCTCGTCGTGGGCGCAAGGCCCGGCGAAGGTCACGGCCTCGTCCAGGCCCAGACCGTGGGCCAGGGCCCGTAGGCCCGGCTCGTCCTCTCCCTCTCCCACGAGGGTCAAGTGGGCGTCGGGGAAGCCCTCGAGGACGCGCGGCAGGGCCTCCAGCAGGGAGGGCAGGCCCTTCTCCCTGGACAGCCGGCCCACCCAGAGCAGTCTGTGACCGTCGCCGAGCCGGCGCAATCCGTCGCCGAGGCGGCGCAACCTGCCGCCCGGCCGCGGCGCAGCGTCGAAGAGCGACAGGTCCAGGCCGTTGTGTACCACGGTCACGCGATCGGGATCGGCCCCCAGGCGGCGCACGGAGCGGGCCAGGTCCTCGCTGACGCAGATGATCTCGTCCGCCCGGCGCAGGACGGCGAGCGTGAGCCCGATGGCGGGCCCGCCCACGGGTCGCGCCGCCCCGGCGACGGATCGCGCCGCCCCGGCGACTGGCAGCGCGTTGATGTCGCTGCCGTGGACCGTCACGACCAGCGGCCGGGGCACCAGGCCCTGGAGCAGGAGGCCGATCATGCCCGAGAAGGTCCAGTGCGCGTGCACGAGGTCGCAGTCGCGACAGGCCGCGGCCGCAGCCGCCAGGTAGGCGAGCACGAAGGCGGGCAGGAGCAGCAGGCGGGACTTGCGGCGGCGGAGGTTGGTCGGGATGCCCGCGCCATAGGCCAGGGTCTCGAGGCTGGTGGGCAGGGCGTAGACGAAGCGCCGCACGTCCAGGCCCTCCATGACCTCCCTGCGGGCGGCCGGGGGCGCGTGGGGAGCCACGATCCGCACCTCGTGGCCCACCGCCAGCAGGCCGGTCGCCAGGTCACGGATGAACACGCCCGAGGAGTGCCCCGGCGACAGGGGGAAGGAGGTTGTGAGCATGGTGACCCTCATGCGGCACCCCTCGACGGCGCGGGCGCGCAGGGCGCCGGCTCAGCCACGGTCGCCGAAGCGGGTCGGTCCGCGGCGCAGGCGGTACATCGTGTCCTGGATGAGCTTCCTGTTGGCGCCGATCAGGTCCGCTAGGACGCCGAGCACGGCGACCTGGACGCCCAGCATCATCAGCACGGCCGCGAGGACCAGGGACTGGACATGGCCCTGGCCGCCCTGGGTTATGTAGTAGTACAAGAACCTGATCGCGAGGGCGAGACCGGGCAGGAAGAACAGCGCGCCCACCAGGGCAAAGAAGCGCAGGGGCTCGTAGACGGCGTAGATGCGGAAGATGGTCTTGACCGACCGCCACAGGTAGCCGGGAATGCTGTTGAACAGCCTGGATGGACGGGTCTGGGGGTTGGTCTTGACGGGCACCTGGCAGACAGCCAGCCCACTGCGGCCCGCCTGGATGAGCGTCTCCAGCGTATAGGTAAAGGCCGAGACGACGGTGAGGCGCAGGGCGGCCTCGCGCGAGTAGGCGCGGAAGCCACTGGTGACGTCGGCCACGTCGGTGTTCGAGACCTTGCGGACGACCCAGCTCCCCAGGCGCTGCAGGCGCTTCTTGGTCCAGGAGAAGTCGCGGATATCCTCGATGGGCCTGACGCCGACGACGATGTCGGCGGTGCCCTCGAGGATCGGCTGTACCAGGCTCGGGATGCACTCGCCGCGGTACTGGTTGTCCGCGTCGGTGTGGACGATGACGTCGGCGCCCAGGCGCAGGCATTCCTCGAGGCCCGCGCTGAAGGCGGCGGCCAGGCCCCGGTTGCGGGGGAAGCTGAGGACGTGGTCCGCCCCGGCCTCGCGGGCGACGGCGACGGTGTTGTCCGTGCTCCCGTCGTCCACGATGAGCACCTCGACTTCGCCTATGCCCGGCACCCGGCGCGGGATGTCGGCCAGGGTCTGGGCGATGGTCTGCTCCTCGTTGAGGCACGGGATCTGGACGATCAGCTTCATCTATTCCACCGAGTCCGCGCCCCGCCCTAACCTGCCGCGGGGACCGGCGGGCCCTTCTCCCCGGCGTGGAACGCCCTTCCGGGCCAAGTGTACGAAGGGTCGGGGCAAAAGACAAGCGCGGCGGACAGTGGGCCACCGCAGCGCTATCCGCCGCCCGGCTCGAGGCGCGCCACCTGCCGCTGCAGGCGGCGGGCGGTCAGCCCCGTGGCCGCCAGGAGCAGTAGGAGCGGCGGCACCCACAGAGCCGCTGGCACGCCCAGGCGGTAGGCATAGATGAACCAGAAGTCGAGGCTGTGGCGCAGGTTCATCTTCATGTCGCGGGCCACGTACCCCCCTCGCAGGGCCTTGAGGGGCACGCGGTCGAAGCGCACCCGCTCCAGGGTGTGGACCTGACCCAGAATCGGGATGTAGTGCAGGTTCAGGGCCGCGACGCGCGGGCTGCCGGCCACCTGCTTGACGTAGTGCAGGAAAGTGCCGAAGGGGACGACGATCGAGAGAATCTGGATCACCAGGGCGACGGCCAACAGCGTGAGCACGAGGGCGCGGCCGGAGCGACGGGCCCACAGGACCGGCAGGGCAAAGCCCACAGGTAGCATGACCAGCGGCGTGAGGACGAGCAGGTAGCGGGGTCCCCAGGGCCAGACGGTCTCCCAGCCGGGCCGGGCGCAGAAGAAGGCCGCCGTTAGGAGCGCCAGCGGCCAGAGGACGAGGCTTTCGGCCCGCCAGCGGCGCCACAGTGGCCCGATGCCCCAGAACATCAGCAGCACCGTCGGCGAGTAGACAAAGAACCCGCGACCGGGGCTCACGCTGTTGCCGTAGACCGCCTTCAGGAAGCTCAGTATCCTGCGCGTGGGTATGAAATCGGTGCCGGGGTAGCCGAAGTCGCCGGTGACGCCGGTGCGCAGCGAGTTGTACCACAGGACGATGAGCAGCCAGGGCACCATCCCCAGGCCGAAGACCACGGCGGGCTTGAGTAGGGCCCACAGAGCCCTCGCGCGGGATGCCTCGGGCAGCTTGCGCTCCTGAGCCTGTGCAGCGTCCTGCCAGTGCCGCCAGCCCGCCCAGGCGAGGTAGACCGTCAGGATCGGCAGGGCCAGGCCCAGCGTCGGGCGCGTGGCCGTGCCCCAGGCCAGGGAAAAGCCGCTCAGCAGACACCAGCCCAGATGCCGGGTCTGGCGGTAGAGCACAGCCGCCAGCAGGGCCGAGACCTCGAAGAAGACCAGGTGGATGTCGTAGAAGCCGATCTTGCTGTAGGCCCAGACGTAGGTGGTGAAGGCGTACATCAGGGCTGTGGACACCGCCCAGACCGGGCCCAACCCCAGGCGTAGCAGGAGCAGGTAGAGCAGGGCGACGCTGCCGGCCGCGACCAGCGCACAGCCCAGGGTGACCGCCACGCGCGGGAAGATGTCGGATACCCCCGCCAGGCGCGGGGAGAGGGCCTCGAGGGCCCAGCCGCCGACCTGCCCGATGACGTACAGCGGGGCGGCGAAGAGGGGGAAGCCTATGCCGAAATGGGCGTAGAGCTTGCCGTCGGGGCCCTCGAAGTACAGTTTGGTGGAGGGCTCGGTGAGCTCCGGCTCCACGTCCACCGCCCCGCGCTCGACCAGCGCCTTGGTGACCAGATAGTAGGCCTCGGCGTCGTTCAGGTCCGAGAAACCCTTCGCTGTGACCAGATAGACCAGGAGAGTCAGGGCAAACAGCGTCCAGGCTAGAGGTTGCTGCGCAACCTCGCGGGACGCACCGCGTGGCGTGTTCGGGGACTGCGCCGCCCCGGCGTCGGACTGCGCCGCCCCGGCGTCGGACTGCGCCGCCCCGGCGTCGGGGGACGGCTGACGGAGGTCCTCGGTCATGACTATGCCTCTGCGGGACTCGGGAGCTCCTTCGGGTGGTGGCCGGCCTGGGGTATGTTAGCGCATCGGCCGGCTGGAGGGTAGGTGGCGACGCGGGCGCGGGGTCCCGCGCGGCCCCAGGTGGCCCGGCCCGGGTCGTCCCATGTCTTGCCCGGCGGACGCGTCGGGAAGGCAAAGGATCTTGCGGCTGGAACCGGACGCCCATGGAACGCAAACACAGTGTGGCTGAATCGCTGCGTCTGTACGAGAGCGCTCTGTGCTGCATCCCCGGCGGCACGCACCTCTTCGGCCGTCGCGCCGAGCTGATGGCCCACGGCGTCTCGCCCGTCTACTCGGACCGCCAGCGCGGCGGCAGATTCTGGGACGTGGACGGCAACGAGTACGTGGACCTGATGATGGGCGCGGGCGCGGTGCTCCTGGGCCACGCCTACCCGGCGGTCGTGTCGGCGGTCCGGGAGCAGGCGGCCAGGGGCACCGGCTTGTCCGTGAACCACCCGCTGGAGGTCGAGCTGGCCGAGCTACTCATCGAGGTGCTGCCCTGCGCCGAGATGGTGCGGCTGTGCAAGGGTGGCGGGGAGGCGGACCTGCTGGCCATCCGGATCGCCCGGGGTGCGACCGGGCGCGACAAGGTGGCCTTCTGCGGCTACCACGGCTGGCACGACTGGTACCTGGCCGCGAACCTGGCCGACGAAAGCACGCTCAACTCGTACCTCATGCCGGGCATCAGCCCCACCGGCGTCCCCCGCGGCCTGGCCGGCACGACGATTCCCTTCGAGTTCAACAACCTGGACTCGCTGCGCGCCGTGCTGGAGGCCAACGAGGGCGAGATGGCGGCGATAATCATGGAGGCCTGCCGTTCCTACAAGCCCGAGCCCGGCTTCCTGGAGGGCGTGCGCGAGCTGGCCACGCGCCACGGGGCCGTGCTGATCTTCGACGAGGTGGTCACAGGGTTCAGGCTGGCCCTGGGGGGCGCGCAGGAGTACTTCGGGGTGCTGCCCGACCTGGCGACCTATGCCAAGGCGATCTCGAACGGCTTCGCACTGGGGGTTGTGGTGGGCAGGCGCGAGGTGATGGAGCCGGCCCGCGATATGTTCATCAGCAGCGTGTACTGGGCGGAGGCGACGGGCCTGGCGGCCGGGCTGGCGTCGGTGCGCACGATGCGGCAGGTGGGCGCCGCCGAGAGGGTTGGGGAGCTGGGGCGACGGTTCATGGACGGCCTGACCGCCGTCATCGAGGACAGCTCCGTGCCGGCGGCCTGCGGCGGGTATGCGCCCTTCCCCTTCCTGAGCTTCCGGCACGAGGACGCGGCGGTCAACCAGGAGCTTACGACGCTGTACATGCAGGAGATGGCCAAGCGCGGGGTCTTCGCGCACACGGTCAACTACCTCTGCGTCGAGCACACCGGGCGGGACCTGGAGCAGGTGCTGGAGGCGGCGGCGGAGAGCTTCGAGGTGATGGGCAGGGCACTGGATTCGGGTGACGTGAAGAGCCTGCTGGAGTGCCCCGTGAGGCAGTCGGGATTCCGGCGGCTGGTGTGAGGGCCCCGAGGCCGGGTGCCCTCGCGGGGGGGCGAAAAGTAACGGCGGGCGGGACCCAGGGCCCCACCCGCCGGCAGATACCAGGTTCAGCCGGGAAAGCTTACCGGCCTAGCCTAGCCCCGCCCCCTAGAGGGGGCGGGCCATGTAAGTAATGCCAACGTGGCCCACCTCCTTGGTCATCGTCGCCGCGCCGTGCCGTCCACCCCGCCACCAGCGGCGATCTCGATGCAGACAGCCGTCCCCTCGCCGTAGACTTCCAGACGAGACTCGAGCGGCGCTGATCAGGCCTCCGCTGAGCCCTTCCCGGGCGATCAACTCCGGGACGAGGACGGCGACCCGAAATCTCAGACAACCCTACCGCGATCGGTAAAGCCTGCGGACTCTGAGTATTCCCCGACGCGAGGGCGTCTACCCAAGGGGGGTATAAGCCCGGGCGCCGGGCTAGTCAAGCAGGCGCGGGTGTTGTAGCACCCGTGCAGCCTCATGTCAAGAGTGAGCGGCGGTAAGGACGAGGCGCCCTGGCACGGTGCCGTCCCTGGGGCCGGCGAGGTGAATCCCGGCGCCGATCGGGCAGCAAAGGCCCCCAATTGCCGGCTTGACACCTGCCGCGGCGGTGAGGCAACATTGGGCGCGTTGTTGCCCAGGCCTCGACGGCAGGCCCGGCCGCTCGCCCGAGCTCTGGAGGTCGGCGAGCCACGGAGGTTGGCAAGCAGCCGAGGCGGGCACGCAGCCTTAAGGTGATCCCATGAACGAGATCCTCGCCAGGGAAGAGATAGCCCCCAGCACCTACCGCTACGTCGTCCACCACCCGAAGATAGCACGCAAGCGGCAGGCCGGGCAGTTTGTGATACTCCGCATCCACGAGGGCGGCGAGCGGATTCCCCTGACTATTGTCGATTCCGACCCTGAGGCCGGCAGCGTCACCCTCATCTTCCAGGCTGTGGGCCACTCGACCCGGGAGCTGGAATCCCTGGCGGTGGGCGACGCGCTGCTGGACCTGGCGGGACCGCTCGGGCGCCCTACCCACATCGAGAACTACGGCACGGCCTGTGTGATCGGCGGCGGCTACGGCACGGCGCCGGTCCTGCCCATCGCCGTGGCCCTGCGGGAGGCGGGCAACGAGCTTATCGGCATCGTCGGGGCGCGCACGCGCGAGCTGGTGATCCTGGAGGCGGAGCTCAGGCAGCTCTGCCGGCGGCTGGAGGTGGCGACCGACGACGGCAGCTATGGGCACAAGGGCTTCGTAACCGACGTGCTGCAGAAGCTGCTGGACGAAGGTGAGAAGATAGACTTCGTGCTGGCCGTGGGGCCGACGCCGATGATGCGGGCGGTGTCGGAGTTGACGAGGGGATACGGAATCAAGACGATGGTCAGCCTTAACCCGATCATGGTGGATGGCACCGGGATGTGTGGAGGCTGCCGAGTGGAGGTGGGAGGTGAGACCAAGTTCGCGTGCGTAGACGGGCCGGAGTTCGACGGACATCTGGTGAATTTCGACCTGCTCATGAAGAGGCAGGGGACCTACAAGGCCCAGGAGCGGGAGGCGGCGGAACGAGGCCCGCACCGAGGGTGCTCCTGCGACTGAGGTTGCGGAGCAACCTTAGTCCGGGCAACGAAGCGGCCCAGCAGGGCCTGAGCTGGAGGTACGCCGATGTGCGCTCGCCCAACCAACCTTCCGCGCCAACCCATGCCGGAGCAGAAGCCGGAGGAACGGGTCCGCAACTTTGACGAGGTGCCTCTGGGGTACGCTCCGGAGCAGGCGATGGCGGAGGCGAGCCGCTGTCTGGACTGCAAGAAGCCCCGGTGCATCGAGGGCTGCCCGGTGGCGGTGGACATACCGGGGTTCATCCGCCTGACGCGCGAGGGGCAGTTCGCGGAGGCGGCGCGCAAGATCATGGAGACGAACGTGCTGCCGGCGGTGTGTGGGCGAGTGTGCCCGCAGGAGAGTCAGTGCGAGGTGCTGTGTGTGCTGGGGATGAAGGGCGAGCCCGTGGCCGTGGGTCGGCTCGAGCGCTTCGTGGCGGACTGGGCCCGCGAACACGGGGCGATCGAGCAGCCCCAGATCGCGCCGCCCACTGGCAAGTCGGTCGCCGTCATCGGCTCGGGGCCGGCGGGGCTGACCTGCGCCGCGGACCTGGCCCGACAGGGCCACGCCGTGACTATCTTCGAGGCCCTGCACGAGATGGGCGGCGTCCTCATCTACGGCATCCCGGAGTTCCGCCTGCCCAAGCGCATCCTCAGGGCCGAGATCCAGCAGCTCGCCGTCATGGGCGTCAAACTCGAGACCAGCGCCGTCATCGGCAAGCTCGCGACCATCCAGGAGCTAATGGAAGAGGACGGCTTCGACGCCGTCTTCATCGGCACCGGGGCGGGCCTGCCCTCCTTCATGGGTATTCCCGGCGAGAACCTGCTCGGCGTCTACTCGGCCAACGAGTTCCTCACGCGCTCTAATCTCATGCGCGCCTACGAGTTCGGCCGGTCCGACACGCCCCTAGCCCGGGGCCGGCGCGTGATGGTCGTGGGCGGCGGCAACGTGGCGATGGACTCGGCGCGCACCGGGCTGCGCCTGGGCGCCGAGAAGGTCATCCTGTCCTACCGCCGCTCGCGCGAGGAGATGCCCGCGCGGGTGGAAGAGATTCACCACGCCGAGGAGGAGGGTGTGGAGTTCCACCTGCTCACTGCACCCGTCGAGCTCCTCGGCGAGAAGACCGGCTGGCTGCGGGCGGCGGTGGTGCAGAGGATGGAGCTGGGCGAGCCGGACGACAGCGGCCGCCGCAGGCCCGTGCCCATCGAGGGGTCGGAGTACGAGGAGAGCATTGACGTGGCGGTGATCGCCATAGGCACCGGCGCCAATCCCCTCATCAGCAGCACCACCCCGGACCTGGAGATCAACCGCCGCGGCTACATCGTCACCGACGAGGCGACGGGGGCGACCAACCTGCCCGGCGTCTACGCTGGCGGCGACATCGTCACCGGGTCCGCGACGGTGATCGAGGCGATGGGCGCCGGCCGCCGCGCGGCCGCGGCCATCCACGCGCACCTGACGGGCGAGTCGGCTCCCAGTCGCGAGGAGGGCGAGTAGGCCCGGCGGCTCGGGGGCAGGCGAGCACGCGATCGCTGACGCGGCGGCGTGGCAGACGAGAGTTCCTTGGCCAACCTGGTTGTGAGTATAATGGCCCGAGCCCGCGCGGCATGAGGTGGCGCAGGGAAGTGCCCGTCGAGCGCCAGGGCTCGCGGAGTCCGGGAGGAGGGAGCGGCCTTGACGCTTGCCGAAGCCGTTGAAGTCGTGAAGGCAGAGGAAGAGGTGGCCGCGCGCGACCCCGGCGTGGAGCTGACCGGCTGCTTCGCCGCCGACCTCATGAGTGACGTGCTGGCCTTCGCGGCCCCCGGCTCCCTGCTCATCACCGGCCTGACCACCGACCAGACCATCCGGACGGCCGCGATTCGCCACCTTACCGCGGTGATCGTCATCGAAGGCAAGGAGATCGGTAGTGATATGCGAGAGGCGGCGCGCGAGGAAAGCACACCGGTGTACCGTACGCCGCTGTCGAAGTACGAGGCCTGCGCCCTGTTGATGCAGGCGGGCCTGAGGCCCTGCCGCCGACGGGCCGCCGGCTCCCGCTAACCCCCGCGCCGGACGGCGATCATGGACGAGGAACCTCTGGCACACTACGAGTTCCCCATTCTCGGCAGGGCCTACTTCCTGGGAGGTAGAGCGTCCACTTCGGTGAAACGGTGTCTCACCGAGGCCGGCGTGGACGAGGAGACGATTCAGCGGGTCAGTGTCGCCTGCTACGAAGCCGAGATGAACGTCGTGCTCCACGCCCGGTCCGGCTACGTGGCGGTGAGCGTGTACGAGGACCGGATCGTCGTGGCGGTGGTGGATCAGGGGCCGGGGATCGAGGACATCGAGCTGGCCATGAAGCCCGGGTGGTCGTCGGCGTCCGAGGAGGCCAGGTCGCTGGGCTTCGGCGCCGGCATGGGGCTGCCCAACATCCGCGAGCAGGCCGACGAGATGCGGATCGAGAGCACCGTGGGGGAGGGAGTCCAGCTCGTGATAACCTTCCGGCGGCCGGGGCGTCCCAGCCAGCGAGGAGAACGCCGGGATGGATGAGAGAACCCAACGGACGATCAGAGAAGTGGCGGAGGAATTGGGGTTGACGGTGATGGCGGGCAAGGAGGGGCTGGGGCAGGTGGTGACGGGGGCGCAGGTGAGCGACCTGCTCAGCTACGTGATGGCCCAGGGGCGGGCAGGCGACCTGTGGGTAACGATTCAGACGCACCCGAACATCATCGCGGTGGCGGCGCTGGCGAGACTGGCGGGCATAGTGGTGGCCGCGGGCTTCGACCCTGGCGAGGAGACGCTTGACAGGGCCGACGAGGAGAATACGCCGGTGCTGGTGGGCGAGGAATCGGCCTTCCGCATCGCCGGCAGGCTCTACGAGCTGGGAGTGCGGTAGGGGCGGAGGCATGAGGCGGCGTGTGAAGGTGGACCTGCACGTGCACTCCGCCTTGTCGCCGTGCGGCGGGGAGGAGATGAGGCCGCCGGAAGTGCTTTTGACGGCGGAGCGACGCGGCGTTAGAATGCTCGGTGTAGCGGATCATAGCACTGCTGGAAATGGGTGGGCCTTCGTCGAAGCGGCGGAGGCCTTTGACGTGCGAGTCTTTGTGGGACTGGAAGTGGAGAGCGCGGAAGGTGTCCACCTGTTGGCGCTCTTTGACACACTCGATGCAGCCGTGGACATGGACGCTGTTGTAGCAGCGCACCTACCTGGCCTGCCCAATAACGAGAGGCTGTTCGGTGAGCAACACCTGCTCGATGAGATGGGACGGGTCCTGGGCAAGGACGACCGACTGCTCGTGGCCGGGACCGACCTGAGCATCGAGCGGCTCGCGAAGATGACAGGGGAGCGGGGCGGCATGAGCCTAGCAGCGCATGTTGACCGCCCCGCCAATGGTTTGTTGCCGGTGCTGGGCTTTGTCCCCCCGGACCTGCAAGTCCAGGCCTTTGAGGTGTCCCGCCACATGGACCCCGACGAGGCACGGCAGCGGTGGCCGGAGCTTCGCGACTTGCCCCTGATGACCGCCTCGGACGCGCATTACCTGGACGACATCGGCCGGCACGCCACCTGCGTTTCGCAGGAGCTGGCCCTGGCGGACGTCGGCGCCTTGGAGTGGGGGCGCCTACTCGCCGCCGAACTCACAGCGGGCGCCAACTGAAGTCCATGCGTGAGCTGGCTTTACACATCCTGGACCTGGCGCGCAACTCCATCGAGGCGGGAGCGACGACGGTGATTCTCACCATCGTCGAGAACTGCGAGCGCCAGAGCCTCGAGATCGAGCTGCGCGACGACGGGGCCGGGATGGACGAGAGCATGGTCGAGAGGGCCACGGACGCCTTCTTCTCGACCCGCGACACGCGCCGCTGGGGTCTGGGTCTGGCGCTGTTCAAGGCGACCTGTGAGAGCAGCGACGGAAAGCTGCGCGTCGTGTCCAAGGTGGGCGAGGGCACGGTGGTGAGCGCGCGGCTCACGCTTGGGCACCTGGACTGCCCGCCGCTGGGCAACATGGGCGCGGTGATCCAGGCGCTGGCCTGCGAGGCGGACCGCGCGGCCTTTCGTTACAGGCATGTCGTCGGCGACCGGGAGTTCGAGGTCGGCAGCGAGGAGCTGCAACGCGACCTCGACGGTGTGCCGCTGACGAACCCGGTGGTCTTGCACTGGTTGGCGGACTTTGTCAATAGACAACTCAGAGCGATCGGCAGCAGGGCTTGAGCAAGTGCGGCTGGGAAGTACGCCGGAGCAGTGGCAGTCAGATCGGGCAGTGGCAGTACCGGATTCCTATCAGTGGCGACGCCCGGCCCGGAGGGGTACGGAACCCTGACCTCCCTCCGACGGACTGGGCACGCCTCACAGCCCGTAAGGGGGTATTCGCAGCGTGAGAACCCGAGAGGAGCTTCAGGCTATACGTGAGCGCGCCCGAGCCGCCCTGGCGGTGCGTGATCAGGAGGGGGGAGTGCGAGTCGTCATCGCCATGGGCACCTGCGGCATCGCGGCAGGCGCGCGGGAAGTGCTGTCGGCCTTGATGGAGGAGCTGGCCCAGCGGGGCCTCACCGACGTGACCGTCTCGCAGACCGGCTGCAAGGGCCTGTGCGACCGTGAGCCGATGGTCGAGGTGCACACGCCCGGCGGGCCCACCGCGACCTACGGCAACGTCACGCCGCCCGTGATGCGCCGGATCGTGGCCGAGCACATCGTGAACGGTCACGTGGTGGCGGAGTACGCTATCGCGACCGAGACGGAGGGTTCATGAGCCATGGCCCTGGACATCCTCGACGCCGAAGCCAGCGCGCGGATTGACGCGATCATCGAGGCGAAGGGGAAGAGCCCGGACTCGCTGATCGAGATTCTGCACGCCGTCCAGGAGGAGGTCGGCTACCTTCCCCAGGACGTGCAGGAGTACGTCGCCCACCAGCTGGGGCTGCCGCCCGGCACGGTCGAGGGCGTGGTGAGCTTCTACAGCTTCTTCACCACCGTCCCGCGAGGCCGGCATATGGTGAAGGTCTGCCAGGGCACGGCCTGCTACGTGCGCGGCGGCAAGCGGTTGCTCGAAGCCGTCGAGAAGCAGTGCAGCTGCAAGGTGGGCGAGACCAGTGAGGACCGGCGGTTCAGTGTGGCCGTGGTGCGGTGCCTTGGGGCCTGTGGCCTGTCGCCCGTCATGACCGTGGACGACGACATCTTCGAACGGGTCAAGCCCACGAAGGTCGCGGAGATCCTCAGCAGGTACGAATGACCCCGCTGGGAGCCTGTCCGCAAGAGGAGGAAGCTTCATGCGCGCTTATAGATCCCATGTCCTGGTCTGTGCGGGGGCAGGGTGCATCTCCTCGGGTTCGGAAGCGGTGGCCGACGCTCTGGAGAGGGCGATAGACGAGCAGGGGCTGGGAGAAGAGGTGAGGGTGGTGCGCACCGGCTGCATGGGTGCGTGCGATCTCGGGCCGGTGGCGGTGATCTACCCCGAGGGCGTTTTCTACCAGAAGCTCACGGTGGAGGACGCACCGCTGATCGTGGCCGAGCACCTGCTCAAGGGCCGGCCCGTCGAGCGGCTCATGTACGTCCCGCCGGAGAAGGAAGAGCCGGCCCTGCGAATGGAGGACATCCCCTTCTTCGCCCTGCAGCGTAAGATCGTGCTGCGCAACTGCGGCGAGATAGACCCCGGCGAGATAGACGAGTACATCGCCCGCGACGGCTACGAGGCCCTGGCCAGGGCCGTGACGGAGATGACGCCCCAGCAGGTCATCGAGACGGTCAAGGCCTCGGGACTGCGCGGACGCGGCGGCGGCGGCTTCCCCACGGGGCTGAAGTGGGAGCTGACGGCCAAGGCGCCGGGCGCGCCCAAGTATGTGGTGTGCAACGCCGACGAGGGCGATCCAGGCGCTTTCATGGACCGCAGCGTCCTCGAGGGCGATCCGCACTCGGTCATCGAGGCCATGGCCGTCGCCGGCTACGCCATCGGCTCGAACAAGGGCTACATCTACGTGCGGGCCGAGTACCCCCTGGCCATCGCGCGACTGTCCGTGGCCCTGGCCCAGGCCCGCGAGTACGGCCTGCTGGGCGAGGACATCCTCAGCTCGGGCCATAGCTTCGACATCGAGCTGCGGATGGGGGCAGGAGCCTTCGTGTGCGGCGAGGAGACGGCCCTGATGGCGTCCATCGAAGGGCGCCGGGGCGAGCCGCGCCCGCGACCGCCCTTCCCAGCCCAGAGCGGCCTCTTCGGCTGCCCCACCCTGCTGAACAACGTCGAGACCTACGCCAACATCGCGCCCATCATCCTCAACGGCGCCGAGTGGTTCTCCTCCATCGGCACCGAGACCAGCAAGGGCACCAAGGTCTTCGCCCTG
>CAZSOQ010000045.1:0-13965 GCA_964608495.1 uncultured Armatimonadia bacterium
TCACCGCGCCATGGATTCGGCGGGAGCGATCCTGGGCACGCTGCTCGCGCTGTGGCTCTTCGGCGCCACCGGGAGCTATCGCACGACCTTCGCGTGGGCGGCGCTGGCGGGCGTAGGGGCGGTGGTCGTGCTGATCGCCGTGGTCCGCGAGCCCCCACAGCCGCGGGCGGCGGCCGCCAAGAAGGTGTCCCTGCGCGGCCTGCCGGCACGGTTCTGGTGGTTCGTGGCCGGCTACGGCGTGTTCTCCGCGGGGAATGTGACCTACGCCTTCTTCCTTCTGCGCACGAAGGAGCTGGGCGTGCCCGAGGCGTGGGTGCCTGCCGTCTACCTGCTACACAACATCGTGTACACGCTGGCCGGGCTGCCGGCGGGCATGGCCTCGGACGCCCTGGGGGCTAGGCGGGCGACCTTCCTGACGATGCTCCTGCACGCGGCCGTGTGTTTGGGCCTGGCGGCGACGGGGTTGGCATGGCTCGCGGTGGCGCTGACGGCCGTCTACGGCATCGTCCTGGCCGGCGACGGGTCGGCGGTACGGGCGCTGGTCGCCGAGCTCCTGCCCGGGGAGCTGCGGGCGTCGGGCATGGCCGCCTACCGAGCCGTCGGCGGGCTCGCGATGCTGCCGGGAAGCTGGGTCGTGGGGTGGCTGTGGGACAAGGTGGGCGCCGAGACCGCGTGGCTGCTGGCGGCGGCGCTCGCGGCGCTGGGGGCGGTCATGATCGCGACCCTTCGGGGACAGCCCCCAAGGCGGGCGGGCTAGCGCGCAACCGGACCTCATCACCCGGGGACGCACACACTGACACCCCGCGCGGCGGAACGTCGGGGCCGTCGGGCCGGTCGAGAGGCCGGGCCAACTGCCCGGCTACCGCACGCCTCAGCCGCTGGGGCCGCAGTTGGCCGTGGTTATGCGGACGGCCTTGGCCCCCGCGTCCCAGGAGACATCGCACGCAAGGGCCGCCGCCATCAGGCGGAGCGGGATGAGCAGACGTCCCTCGACCATTATCCCCTGGTCCTTGCGGACGGGCACGCATCGCGTGTCCAGGCACACGATCGCCGTCTGGCTCGCGGCATGCCACTTGACCTCGGCGCCGACGGCCTCCGCCGCGGCGCGCAGCGGAGCGTAGGTCGTGCCGTCACGCACGCGCGCCCGGGGCTTGAACTTCCGCAGCGTCCCGTCCACATACACCGGCACGAGCATGTCCTCGGCGTAGGCGGCGGCGCAGGCAACCAGCAGCAGGGCCGCTATTCCCAGCCACACCCGACTCCCGAAGCCCCTCCGGCCATCGCGATGGGCCATACCTGATGCACCTCCGAAGCTTGGACCCATTCTACCCCACGAGCCGCGGGCCTGCAGGTCGTCCGGGGTGCCCAGGCCCGGCGCGGCGCCCTTCCACGTCAGGCTCGGGAAGCCCGCCTCTGCCACTCCTGGCGCATTGAGATCACCGAGTACATGCGGTTGGACCCGGGCCGGCCCACGAGCTCAGCCCACGCGGCCACGGGCGCGCCCCCCAGCTCCTCGGCCCGCGAGACCCGGCCCGAGGCGAGCCCCTCGGCGTGCAGCTCGTCCAGGAGGGCCTGGGCCCGCGGCACGGTGTCGCGGCTCAGATTCAGGAGGGCGTCGGGGTTGCCGCGCTCCTCGCGGTCCAGGGCGAAGGCGCGCAGCATCTCGGCCATCGCGCCGTCCCGGGCAAGCTCGACCCAGCGCGCCTCCGAGCGATACTCGTCCAGCCTGGGCAGCCCGCGGACGGAGGCCGGCAGGGCCTCGAAGTCCTCCTCCGTGGGCACCCAGCGATCCAGGTGTTCCCCGCGACCCGCGGGCATCCATACGTCTACCGTGTGGCGGACGCGGCCGTCGCAGGCCTCCTCGAGGGCCTGGATGATGGGGGCCAGCTCGGAGCCATGCCCGGCGCGGAGGAAGAGCCGGGACACCACGTCCAGGCCCGCGTCGAGGGCGCGCGGTCCCACCGCAAGCTTGTCGTCCCAGGCGCCGGTCCGCCCCTCCAGAGCGTCGTGATCGTGGCCGGAGGCGTAGAAGCTGAGCTGTACCGTCTCCAGACCGGCGTCGCGGAGCCGCGGTAGCAGCTCGTGCTCGCGGGCCAGCCGCTCGGCGTTCGTCGCCAGCGTCCGCACCGTGCGCCATCCGCGCTCCACGCCCAGGGCCACGAGCTCGGCGAGCTGGGGATAGTCGGCCGGCTCGGCGCCCCACATCACGTTGAGCCGCTCGTACAGGGGCGGCACGCGCAAAGCCATGCCCTCCGCGGCGGCCACACAGCGGCGCAGGTCGTCCAGCGGCAGCGGCTCGACGGCTTCGGGGTTGTTGGCGAAGCTGCAGTGGAAACAACGGCTGTTACAGCCACAGGCCAGGAAGCTGAGCTGGAAGTTGCGCATCAGCGGCG
This sequence comes from uncultured Armatimonadia bacterium, assembly GCA_964608495.1. Lineage (GTDB taxonomy): Bacteria > Armatimonadota > Zipacnadia > Zipacnadales > FEN-943 > JAKORR01. The sequence goes on from CAZSOQ010000045.1 coordinate 2,394, forward strand.
CGCTCATTACCAGGCCTCCGGCTCGTGGGCTGGGGCGCCCTGGTGCGGGCGCCGAAACCGTCGGACCCCTCGGGCGGGGCGGTCAGGCCGGCTCGGGCGTGATGTGGCCCTCGATGATCCCGATGATGTAGTCCGTGTACTCGGGCGTGCGGATGCCGCTGGAGGTGGACAGGTCCCCGAAGCGCCCGGTGGCCAGGGCCGCGCAGGTGCTCTCCTCGATCTCGCGGGCCACGGCCTCCTCGCCGAGCTGCTCCATGAGCATGCCGCCGGCCAGGATGGCGGCGATGGGGCAGATGACGGCCTTGCCGGCGTGCTTGGGCGCCGAGCCGTGGATGGGCTCGAACATGCTGACACCCTCGGGGTTGATGTTGCCGCCGGCGGCGACGCCGAGGCCGCCCTGGATCATGGCCCCCAGGTCCGTGATGATGTCCCCAAACATGTTGGTCGTGACGATCACGTCGAACCACTCCGGGTTCTTGACCATCCACATGCAGCAGGCGTCAACGAAGGCGAATTCCCGCTTGATGTCCGGATAGTCGGCGCCTACTTCCGCGAAGGTGCGGCGCCACAGGTCGTGGCCGTAGGTCAGCACATTGGCCTTGTCCACCAGCGTGAGGGTGTGGGCCCTGGCGCGCTTGCGGGTCAGCTCGTAGGCATACCGGATGCAGCGCTCGGTGCCGCGGCGCGTGTAGATGGCGGTCTGAATGGCCACCTCGTCCGGCGTCCCCTTGCGCATCGAGCCGCCCACCCCGACGTACATGTCCTCAGTGTTCTCGCGCACGACGATGAAGTCTATGTCCTCGGGGCCCTTGCCGGCCAGGGGGCACGACACGCCCGGGTACAGCTTCACCGGGCGCAGGTTTATGTACTGGTCGAACTCGAACCGCAGTCGCAGGAGGATGCCGTGCTCGAGCACGCCCGGCGCCACGTCCGGATGGCCCACGGCCCCCAGGTAGATGGCGTCCATCCGCGACAGCTCCTCCAGCTCGGAGGCCGTGACCAGGTCCCCCGTGCGCAGGTACCGCTCGCCGCCGATCTCGTAGGGCACGGCCTCGTACCGCACCCCGTGCTTGGCGCAGGCGACCTCCAGGACGCGCAGGCCCTCGCGGATGATCTCGGGACCCACACCGTCGCAGGGGAGCACGGCTATCCTGTGCATCGTCTCTACCTATCCTTTCGCCCATGCGCTAAAATGGCCCGGATCGGGCGCGCGGGGCGGACAGGATTATATCAGGCTTGGGTGCGGCGCGGAAATCCTAGACATGGACCACGGAGGTCGCAGACATGAAGTTCTCCATTCGCGAGTCGATGGCTCCCGGCAGGACTATCACGGAGAAGTTCGAGAACCTGGCCCAGATGGGCTTCTCGGGCATCGAGATCGTCGGCAGCTCCACTCCCGACGGGCTCGAGGAGATCCTCGATGCCTCCAAGGCCACGGGCATCGTGCCGAACATCTTCTCCGTCGGTAGCGGCGCGATCCTCGACGCCCGGCGCGAGGAGCGGCAGGTAGCGATTGACAACCTCAAGACGTCCCTGGCCATGTGCGGCCAGGCCGGGGGCGTGGGCGTGATCGTCCCGCCGCTGATCCACGTCAAGATGCAGGGCAGGCCGAGGATCCCGGACCTGTCGCCTCTGGCGGGCACGAGCAAGCTCGAGTTCGACCTGCTCGCGGCCATCATGCGCCAGGACATCGTCCCCCACTGCGAGAAGGTAGGTGCCTGCATGGTCATCGAGCCGTTGAATCGCTACGAGCAGTGGTGGCCCTGCACGCTCGCGCAGGGCGTGGAGTTCTGCGAGGCCGTGGGCTCCGAGTATGTCGTCATCATGGCGGACTTCTTCCACATGAACATCGAGGACGCGGACTTCGCCGCGAGCATCCGCGCGGCCGGCAAGTGGATCCGCAACGTCCACCTGGCCGACAGCCAGCGCCTGCTGCCCGGCTACGGGCACACCGCCTTCGGCGAGCCCCTGAGGGCGCTGCAGGAGATCGGCTACGACGACTACCTGGGCTTCGAGTGTGGCATCCCCGGCGATCCCTTCGTCGAGCTGCCCAAGTCCATGGACTACCTGCGCGCCCAGCTCGAAGGCTAGGGCGCGGCCGGCTCTGGCGGGATCGTGCGGGCCGAAGGGGCGGGCGCTCTGCCGGTGCCCGTTCCTTCGCCCCCGCACGTGGCAGTACGTCGCGGCCCGGGGGGCTGCGGGCCTGGGGGGCAACGACACTCGTCGGGAGGGGAGTTCCTCGTGAGCGCGGCCGACCCACCTGCCGCTAGCCGCCGCCGAGGGATGGCGGGCCTCGCCGTGCTACTGGCCTGCGCTCTGGCCCTGCGGGTAGTCGGCGCGTGGACGGACTATCCCTACTGCTGGTACCCCGACCGCGATGTGGTCATCCACGCCCGCAATTGCATCAACCCCAGGGCCCCACGCCTCAATCCCGGCGAGTTCATTTACCCCACGGGGTACATCTACCTCAACGCCCTGGTCTACGCCGTCACGGGCGCGGCGGCCGTGGCGACCGGCGCCGTGGACGGGCTGAAGGGCCTCGCCGAGCTGTACTACAGCCGCCCCGGCTTCCTGGCGGCCGTGACCCGGGTGCTCGGCAGCCTGCTGTCCTGCCTGGCGATCGTGCTGGTGTGGCGCCTGGGGCGCAGGCTGGGCGGGCCCCTGGCCGGCTGGCTCGCGGCGGCGGCACTGGCCTTCGCGGGGCTGGATGTGGTCTGCTGTCACTACCCCACGACCGATGCGCCGGCCGCGCTGGTGCTTCTGGCGGGCTCGGTCTGGGCGCTGGGGTTATATGCCGGGACGCCCACCAGGCGCCACTACCTCGTCGGCGGGCTGGTAGCCGGCGCGGCGGCGGCGGTGAAGTATCCCGCGGGCGCGACGCTGGTGGGCATGGTCCTGGCGCTCCTGCTCGCGCCGCGACCGTCGGCGGACCCGCCGGACGATGCGCGGGAGGGCTCGCCCAGCCCGGCCCGGCACAGGCCCGCTGTCAGCCGCGCGGCGGCAGTGGCGCTGCTGGTGGCGGGGGCGGCGGCCGGGTTCCTGCTGCTTTGCCCGTGGGCGCTGCTGGACTGGGCCACCTTCGCCTCGGACCTGCTCTACCAGTCGGTCTACAACCGCACCGGGCCGGAGGCGGCGTGGCAGGTCCATCGGTTCTTCTTCGGGATGACCCCCGTGGCGGGCATGGGATGGCCGCTCAACCTGCTGGCCCTCGGCGGCCTGGGCTGGCTCGCCCTGCGGCGCGGCCGCGAGGCGGCCGTGGTCCTCAGCGGCCCCGCGCTGGTGTACCTGTCCTTCGCCACGACCACGCGCTTCCTGCCTCGCTGGTACGAGATGCTGATGCCCTTCGTCGCGCTGGGGGTGGGCCTGGCGCTGGCGCGGCTGGCCGAGGCGGCCCTCCGGCCCGGGCGGACGGCGTCTCTGGTGGCGGGCCTGGCGCTGGCAGCGATGCTGGCGAGGCCCGTGGCCCACGAGGTCCGGTACGACCGGCTGCTCCTGCGCCCCGGCAGTCGCGCCGCCGTGACCGAGTGGGTGCGCGACAGGGTGCCCGAGGGCGGCAAGGTGGCGCTGACCCAGTGGCTCTGGGCCGGGCCGGACCTGCCCGAGCAGCGCTATGCGCTCGAGTGGGTCCTGCCGGGGTCGCCGGAGCGATTGCAGGCGGGCCTCAAGCTGAGGGCGATCCTGGACGGCCCCTGGGGTCGGCGGCTCGCGCGCTGCTGCCCCGGCACCTACTTGAGGCTGCGCCAGAGGCAGGCGGAATGGCTGGCCCCCGGTGAGAGCCTCGCGGATCTGGTGCCGCCCTTGCCGGCGGACGCCGAGTGGGTCATCGTGAACCTGTGCTACCAGCAGACCGCGGCGGCCGGCGCGCCCAGGGACTTCCAGCCCTTGCTCCGGCGGCACCAGCAGGAGCTGCGGTCGTTACTGAGCCGCGACTACGAGCCGGTCTTCCGCGCCGGCACGGCGGCGGACGAGCACCCGTGGGGACTGTGGCCCTACGGCAGCCCGGAGGTCGTCGTCTACCACCGGCGGGCCGCGGCTGCGGCCGGTGCGAAGGTACCGCAGGCGATGGCGGGAAGTTCAGCGCAACGCCGGTAGGGAGGTGTGGGCCATGGCTGAGACCATGAAGGCCGCGGTGCTACATGCCATCGAGGACATGAGGATAGACGAGGTGCCCAAGCCGCAGATAACGGCGCCGGACGAGGTGCTGCTGCGGATCACGTCAGTCGGTATCTGCGGCTCCGATATCCACTTCCTCAAGCACGGGCGGATCGGGAACATCATCCTCGAGAAGCCCACGATCATGGGCCACGAGAGCGCGGGCGAGGTGGTGGAGGTCGGCTCGGCCGTGACGACGCTGAAGCCGGGCGACCTGGTGGCCATCGAGCCGGGCAAGACCTGCCGCCGGTGCGAGTTCTGCAAGTCCGGGCACTACAACCTGTGCCGTGACGTGGTGTTCCTGGCCGCCCCGCCGGTGGACGGCGCCTTCTGCGAATACCTCGTCTGGCCCGAGGACTTCGTGTTCAAGATGCCCGAAGGGATGACGGCCGACGAGGGCGGCATGATGGAGCCGCTCTCCGTGGGGCTGCACGCGGTGCGGCTGGCGGGCGTGCGCGGCGGAGACAGCGTGGCCGTGCTGGGCGCCGGGCCCATCGGCCTTACGGCCATGATGTCCGCCCGCGCCCACGGGGCGACGACCGTGATCGTGACCGACCTCGTCCAGCCGCGGCTGGACAACGCCAGGCGCATGGGCGCGACGCACGTGGTGAACGTGGGCGAGTGCGACCCCGTCGAGGCGATCCTGGACCTGACGGCCGGTCGCGGCGTGGACGCGGCCCTGGACTGCGTGGGCTCGGAGCTCACCATCCAGCAGGCTCTGCGCGTGGCCTGCAACCGCGGCGCCGTGCAGCTCGTGGGCAACCCCCAGGAGCTCATGCCCCAGTTCCCCGTCTTCGAGATCATCAACCGCGAGCTGACCGTGCGCGGCACCTTCCGGTATGTCAACTGCTACCCACCAGCCATCGCCCTGGCGGCGGCGGGAGCGGTGGACGTCAAGTCCATGGTCACCCACCACTTCCCCCTCGACGAGACCGTCGAGGCGATGAGGTGGGTGGACGCCAACAAGGACAAGGTCATCAAGGCCGTCATTCATCCCTGAGGCCGGCGGCTCGTGGTATGGCGTGGCCGTTGTCTGGATCAGGTTGCCGCGTCCGGTCTTACCGCACGTCCAGCCAAGGGAGGAACCCAAGTTGCATCTGTGGCTTGCCCTTCTGTGCACCCTTGCGTTTGTGCTGCTGCTCTGCGTGGAGGCCGGCGCGAAGACAGATCCCTCCAGCGGGCATCGGGCCGACTGGTTCCACAAGGCCCGCCGGGGCGTCTTCGCCCACTACCTGACCGGCGACGAGACCACCGTCGAGGAGTGGAACGCCCAGGTTGACGCCTTCGACGTGGGGGGCCTGGCCGAGCAGCTTGCCCACATCGGCGCGCCCTACTACTTCATCACCCTGGGCCAGAACTCGGGTCACTACTGCACGCCCAACGCCGCCTACGACCGCTACGTGGACCTCAGGCCGAGCAAGTGCGCCCGGCGAGACCTGATCGCGGACCTGTACGAGGCCCTGCACCCCCGCGGGATCACGCTGCTGGTCTACCTGCCGGCGGGCGCGCCCGACCACGACGAGACGGCGATGGCCGGCCTCGAGTGGACCCGCGGGCCGCACCGCAACCGGGAGTTCCAGATCAAGTGGGAGCAGGTGATCGCCGAGTGGTCCCGGCGCTGGGGCCGCAAGGTCGCCGGCTGGTGGTTCGACGGCTGCTACTGCCCGGACGAGATGTACCGGCACGAGGAGCCGCCCAACTTCGCCAGCTTCGCCGCCGCGGCGCGGGCGGGCAACCCCGACAGCATCGTGGCCTTCAACCCCGGCGTCAAGGACCCCATCATCACCATGACCGAGCACGAGGACTACACGGCCGGGGAGATCAACGAGCCGGAGAAGGTGGTGTGCCCCGGCCGATGGATCGGGACGGCCCAGTACCACATGCTGAGCTACCTCGGTCCGTGGTGGGGCGCCGGTCCGCCGCGCTTCTCGGACGAGCGGGTCGTCGAGATGACACGGGGCATAGTGGAGAAGGGCGGCGTGGTGACCTGGGACGTGCCGATCCAGACGACCGGCCTGATCCCCGGGGAGTTCGTAGACCAGTTGGCGGCACTGCGCGCAGGACTCGACTAGGCGCACCCTCGCGAGGACCGAAGCTTCAGTTCCCGGCTCTACCGACGCGGACGGAGTACACCCTCGCGCCCTGGCCCTCGCCGTGGACCCGCAGCACTCGTAGGCGCAGGGCCCGGGTCGTGGTCGCCTCGAAGTCATGGCTGCGGCACCGCCGGTAGTTGCCCGCCACGGCGAGGATCCGGCGCCACGCGTCATCGGGCCCCCGGGCCGAGCCCTCCCGCCCCGGCTCCAGCACGCTCAGCTCATAGTCCGCGACGAGCATCTCGGCCACGCGTGCCCCGGTATGCCAGGGGTGGTCCTCCATCCTGGGGTAGAGGGTGTCGAAGGTCAGCCCCACGCGGTCGAAGGTCTGGTCCTCGTCCCATCGCAGCACGAGGTCCTGCGGCAGGCCGTCGGCGGGATCGGACATCCACAGGTTCGTCGGCCCGCGGCTGAAGCGGCGATGGAACCCGTTGACGGCGTTGGCCGCCTCGCCCAGGGCGGGCGCGGGCGTGAGGCGGAGCGTCCCCATGCAGCCCATCCCGCGCCAGGTGGGCAGGTGGTAGCTATGCTCGACCGCCTCGGCCAGCAGCCAGGGGCGCTCGGCCATGGCCCAGCTCACGGTGATGACGCGAGGCGGATCGCCGTTGACGGGCAGCCCGTCACGCACCTGCCCCGCCGGCGCCATCCACACCAGCAGGCGATCCCCATCGCTCGCGGCGTCCTTCTCCCCCACCTCCACTCCACCCAGGTCGAAGGCGAACCAGCCCTCGAAGCCCGCAGGCAGCACCGCCCCGGCCGAGTGTAGCGGCGTGAAGGCCTCGTCGCGCAGGTCGTTCCACCGAAACTGGTGGTACTCGTCCGGCACCAGCCACTTGCGCTCGCGCCGCGCCCGCGCGACGGTAAGCACCAGCTCCTGGTCGCTCCCGCTGTCGTTGCGCAGGAAGGCCTCGGCGCGATCCAGCCTCGCGGGCCAGTCCCACAGCACCACGCCGGCCGGGGCCAGCAGCGGCACAAAGGCGCCGGGCGTCTGGTCGTTGAGGCGAAGCTCACTGGAGGCCGTGGCCCGCGCGCGGCGCGCCAGGTCACCCTCGCCCCGGCTGGGGCGGCACAGAATCGTGCCGTCCCGGTCGAGCAGCTCCTCCTGCAGCTCGGCGATGTGCTGCCGGCCCAGCTCCCGCGGCGTGCAGGAGTGCTCCAGGCACAGGGCCGCCGCGATGCCCAGGGCCTGGCCGATGGCGCCCCCCGTGCCCATGATGCGCGTGCTGGCGTGGGCCAGGTGCGTCGCGCTGATCAGCCGCCCGGCGAGGAGCAGGTTGCTGACGTTCCGCGAGTAGCAGCACCGGAAGGGGATGCCGTACAGGGGCGGGATGCTGTGGGCGAAGATGTTGCTGCCCTCGCTTAAGGGCATGTGGTCATCCAGGTCGTGGCCGCCGTAGGCGATGTCGTCCTCGAAGCGGCGGCCTTCCTCCACATCGCTCTGCGTGAGCACGTAGTCGCCCAGGAACCTGCGGCTCTCGCGCTTGCCGGCCTTCGGGCTCACCCACAGCAGGTCCCAGCACAGTGCCTCCTCGCGGTGCGGCCCGTTCTTGATATGGTCCCACTCGGCCCAGAGCTGCTTGAGCAGGTCCTCGTAGATCGCCGCGTCGTCGCGGATGGTGTCCCGGTTGCCGCCCGTCTCGGTCACGTAGAGGAACATGAGCCCGGAGGGCCGCGCGAGCCATCCCCCGTGGTGATGCAGCCACGACGACATCCTGCCGTGCCACACCCTGGGCGTGTGCTCGGGCGTGCCCGGCGGAGGCACGAAGAGCACCTCATGGTCCGTGCGGTGCGCGATGGCGACCAGGCTGGTGCCCTGGACGTAGTCGGTGCGCTGGTCGGGGGCCGAGCGCTCGCCGAACTCGTCCCTGCCCTCGCTGCCCAGGTCGAAGTCGGCGCCCGCCAGCGCGCCGATCTCACCGTCGCCCGAGGCCTCGATCACCAGCCCGCTGACCTCGATCCGCACGGGGCGGAAGGCGCCCAGGTCCTCGGCGAGGACGCCCACGATCCGGTCGCCCTCCAGGAGGGGCTTGCGGGCATAGTGGCGCTTGAGGACCCGCACGCCCGCGGCCTCCAGGTAGCTCTGGACGACGGCCTCGAAGCGCCGCGAGATGCTGTAGCCCATGGAGCCCCGCCCGGTATGCGTCGGAGCATCCACCCAGCACCCTTCCTCGCGCAGCTCCTGGAGCAGCCCGGTCTCGACGCCGTAGTCGTTGTACCGCTCGGCGCCGGTGATGCCCACGCCGAGGTTGGGGCCGGAGTTGCCGCCCAACACCTCGTCCTTCTCCACCAGGACCGTCTCGCACCCGCAACGCCCGGCCTGGATGGCCGCGCAGTACCCCGACACGCCGGAGCCGATGACCAGCACCTGGCAGGTGTGGACGGCCTGGGCCTCCTCGGGAACCTGGCTCATGGCGATCGAGGACCTCCGTGGTCGGACTTCGGCTGGCGGCGCAATTCGCCCCGGGGCGGCCCCTACCCTCCGGCGGGCCGCGCGGCGGGCCGGGCAAGGCGGGCCGGCCTCGAAGGAGTCAGCCCCGGCGGGGATGAAGACCCCTGCTGTTGGGCCCCAGCCAAGGTCTGAGACTGGAGGGTGCATCATGAACCGAGCACTCGCCTGTGTTGTCGCCCTGGTGGTCATCGCCGCGGCCCTTTGGGCCGAGCCGCTGGAGGTGCGGACGGACCGCTTCGTCGCGGAGTTCTCGCGCGGCGCGCTGGTCTCGCTCAAGGACGCCGCCGGCACTACCTTCGTCGCCGGTGCCTCGGACGACCACGGCGCGGCGATACGGCGCGTGGGCCAGGACCATCGCGCCCTGAGCGACGACGGGCCCACGAGCCTGCCCGCCGCGGGGCCCGTGACCCGCACCTGCAGGGAGCTCGCGGACCTGGAGGGTGGCGCCATCACGACCAGCTACGGGCTGGACCCCACGTCGGGTGACCTCATCATCACCCAGCAGGCCCGGTCCCCGGAGAAGGCCGTCTGGGGCGTCGAGTGGAGCCTCGAGAACGTGCCTCTGGACATGGGCATCATCACCCCGTCCCGCTCGGGCGTGCGGCTGGACAGGAAAGCGCCGGGGACGTCCCACGTGCTCGACTACCCGATCGGCTGGGAGGCACAGCTCGTTATCGCCGAGGGCCGGGGCCGAGGCTTCTACGTGTGGGCCGAGGATGGGGAGGGCCGCTACAAGCGGCTGACGGTTCAGCGCCGGCGGGAGGGCTGGAGGCTGAGCTTCGCGACGGTGAACTACGCACCCTTCGACGACCAAACGACCTGCGATTCGGTGCGCTGGCACCTAAACGTCTACGAGGGCGACTGGCGGGTACCGGCGCGGCGCTATCGCGACTGGGCGGACGAGCACCTGCGGCCCACGCGCATCGAGGATCAGCGGCCCGGCTGGGTGAAGGACATCCGCTGCTGCGTGATTATGGGCATGCACATACCGACCATCGAGGCGCTGGCGGAGCGCCTGGACCCCGCCCAGACGCTGCTGTACGTCGCCTCCTGGCGCAAGGCGGGCTACGACCGCGACTACCCGGTGTACGACGAGGTGCTGCCGGGGCTCGAACCCTTCCTGAAGCGGGCGCACGAGCTGGGCTACCGCGTGATGCTGCACGTCAACTACTTCGGCTGCGACCCGCTGAACCCGCTGTACGAGCGGTTCGAGCCGCTGCAGGTGCGCAGCCCCTGGGGCAACCACGACAAGCAGTGGTGGCTGTGGGAACGGGCGGACCCCATCATCAAGTTCGCCTACATCAACCCGGCGAGCAAGCAGTGGCGGGACCTGTTCGTCCAGCGGATGGAGAAGCTGTGCGCGGACTATGCCGTGGACGCCCTGCACCTGGACCAGACGCTGTGCATCTACAACGACCACAACGGGCTGATAGACGGCCAGTCCATGCTGCAGGGGAGCATCGCGCTTCACCGGGAGCTGCGGGAGGCGCTGCCGGACGTGGCCCTCAGTGGCGAGGGGCTGAACGAGGTGACCTACCGCTACGAGGCCTTCGCCCAGCGGCACGTCTGGGGCGTGAGCCACACCGAGGGGACGTGGTCGCGGGCGCCGCTGCGGCTGGCGCACCCCATCTGCTCCTATCTCTTCCGCCCCTACACGATCATCTACGGCTACCTGGGCTGCGCGCCGCCGACCAGCGGCCAGCTCTATGCCGCCTGGAACGAGGCCTACCAGCACTGGGGCGTGATACCCACCCTCAAGCCCAGCCTGCCCGAGATCGCCAACCCGAAAGGCTTCTCGCGGCAGTTCTTCGACGAGGTGGCCTTCTGGCAGCAGCAGCGCGTGGACCCGGACGTGGACGGCCCGTGGCCCGAGGACGTCTTCTTCCCGCTGAAGACCGCAGCGGGCGAGCGGGCCGCGCGCACGGCCGACCGCGTCCTCCTGTGGGGCGACAGGGAGATCAGCCGCACCCTCTCGGACGTAATGGAGGTGAAGCTGCCCGGCGCGCTTCCCGGGTGGCGCGTGTACGACGCCGAGCGGGTCTTCGGGCTGGACCCTGAGCAGTGGTACCCCTACGTGACCGACCCGCGCGACCCGAAGGCCTTCCACGTCGAGAAGCTGCCCGAGGGCTTCACGGCGGCCGAGGTCACGCAGCGGGCCGACCTGGCCATCGTGAGGACCAAGCAGGTCGGCGTGATGGTGGCGAATCTGCTGGACCTGCTCGACGAGGCGACGACGGGCTCGCGTCCCTTCGAGGGAGAGGCCGTCGAGACCACGGGGCCGCTGGCCGCCCCGGACGGAGCCAGCTTCCACGCGATGGACGCCGGCTTCTTCGCGCACCCGCCGTGGAAGGCCCAGCGCGAGAACCCTCAGACGGGGGTCCTCGAGGCCGCCGGCACGGGCGTTACCTACGCCGTCTACAACCTGGCCCTGCCCGCGGGCGTGGGCCTGCGCTTCCTCAGCGAGGTGGCAATGCAGCCGGGCTCCGTGGGCGAGGGCAAGACCGACGGCGTGACCTACGGCGTCACGGCCCGGTCCGGGCAGCAGGAGCTGCACGCCGAGCTGCACAACGCGACCACCGACCCTCAGGCCCTGTCCCTCGATCTCACGCCCTTCGCGGGCAGAACGATCGCCCTGGAGCTGACCAGCGGGCCTGGCCCGGCCCGGTCCGCGACCTACGACTGGGGCTACTGGGGCCGGCCGCGCGTCGAGAAGAGCCTGGCCGCGGAGGGCGAGATGGTGATCGTGTCGCCCGAGCGCTGGGCCTTTGCCCTGACCGGCACGAGCCTGCAGGCGATCGAGCCCGCGGGCGATCGCTACTCCCTCCGGTGCGCCTTCCCGGGAGCCGTCTTCCTCACCAACCGGCTGCCGGCGGACGAG
>CAZSOQ010000045.1:14065-27597 GCA_964608495.1 uncultured Armatimonadia bacterium
GATGCTGCCCGGCGAGTGGCGCGAGGTGACCTGCGACCTGTCGCCCTGGGCCGGCAAGCCGGTGGTGTTGACGCTGACGACCGATGCCGATGGCAGCTTCTACTACGACTGGGCCTGCTGGGGAGAGCCGATGCTGAGGGCCCGATAGGGATGGGCGGCCAGGGCTGAGGACAGGTCCCGCCACGGGAGGCGCCGACCATGCTCCGTGCCGCCGAGCACAATCGCACGATCGTCCTCGAGACCTCCTGCCTCGCGGCGGAGGTCCACACGACCGGCTACGTGAGCGGCGTGGCCGGAGGGACACTCCTGGACAAGGCCACGGGCGCCCGCGACCTGGGCTTCGGCCTGGACATCGTGGACTTCCTCCTGGAGCCCCTCGCCGACGAGCCGGGCGCCGAGCACCCCTACAGCCGCGACGTGATGCTCCACGGGCACATGCCCAAGCGCTACGTCGAGCTTCCCCAGATCTGCACGGGCGCCCGCAGCGTCCAGCACGAGCTCATCCGCGGCCCGGACTTCCTGGCCGTGCGCCAGTGGTTCCGCTACACCACCGCGACCTACGGCCGCAGGCCCGGCTCCCTGTGGGAGCAGACGCTGGTCTTCCCCGAGCACACGCGCTACTTCCTCGCCTGCGACACCATCACGAGCGCCAACACGGTGGATCAGCTCACGCTGCGCCTCGACATGCCCGGCCACCTCAAGCACGACGCGGGCGACAGCTTCGAGCAGGTCTACCTGTCCTACCACGGCTTCCTTCCGGCGGCCGAGTTCCGCGACGACTTTGCGCCCGACGCGCGCTTTCTCTACCAGCGCGGCGCGCAGGCAATGCCTGAGCGCATGGTCCGGGCCTACCAGACGCGGCCCGGCGGCCGGCCGGGGCCCTGGCTGGCGAGCATCACCCTGGACCCCTCGGTCGTCTCCGAGGCGTGGTGCCACCAGCGGGGCTATGTGTGCTTCATCCAGGAGATCGGCGGGTTCCGGGTCGAGGAGGGCCGCCGGCTCGGCGCCGCCTACGTCGTGGGGTTCTTCGACGGCGTCCCTGAGATGGAGGCCGTGGCCGACCGGTACCGGGGAGCGCGGACCCTCACCGTGTCGCAGGACCGCTACGACTTCGGCGAGCTCTGACCGCGAGCCGCGCGGCCTCGGGAGGCCCGCGCCGGCACGCCCGCCGCGGCGTCACGGAGGAATCCCCTGTCCCGTGGCGGAAGGTCCGGCCGGGTTCGCGGACGGCGGGGACACGGCCCCGGCCGTCGCCGGCGACGATGAGGCCGGGGCATCCCCTGCTCCCCTATCGGCCTGTTGCCCCACAGAGGTGAGCGGATGAGACTGCCCGAGTCCTACCGCGACGTGATCGAGGGCCGGGAACGCCCGGACTCGTGGTTCGTCGCGGCGCTGCCGGCCCCCGTGCCCGCGCCGGACGCCGGCGAGGCGGAATCGCTGCTGGCGCTCAGCGACCTGGACGTGGCCTCCATCGAGCCCGCCTCGGCGCCTGAGGTCCGCGAGGCCCAGTGGGAGCTGGAGGTCACCATCCGCTTCGAGGACGAGGAAGAGCCGGTGGCCTACCGTGTCTGGCTGGTGCCCTCCGAGCGAATGAGCGACCGTGTCCTGGTGGACGCCGGGCTGAGGCCGGAGGAGAGGCAGGAAGCCAGGGACAGCCAGTGGTCGCTCGGCGTCTCCACGCGGTTCGGCGAAAGGCCGCTGTGGGACTATCACCGCCAGGTGAAGGTGCTCGCGGCCGTGACGCCCGAGGCCGTGGTCGCCCGCGACGTCGGGCTGGAGCACTCCTGGGACTGGGTGCTCGAGGTCGCGGCCTCCACGGTGCCGCCCTCGCCCCACGCCCTCTACGGCATCCACGCCGTCTGGGATGAGGAGACCGGCGGCAAGACCGTCTGGATGCACACCCACGGCCTGCTCAGGTGCGGCAGCCTCGAGCTCGAGATGCTCAACGTAAGCCGCGACGGCACCGGCTCTCTGGGCCAGCTCCTCAACGTCGTGGCGCCGCTCTTCATCGAGCGTGGGGTGCCCGACCCCGGTGAGCCCTTCGAGCCCGGCCAGGGACTGGCGCTCGTGTGGCTGCCCTGGGAAGAGGCCCTCCGCAGGGCCCCCCGCCGCTGCCTCGGCGGCGGCGACGACCGCGACGAATACCATTCTCTCCCCTCCGGTGTGCTCTTCGTGCCCGCCCGGGGACTGTTCGGCAGGAGGTACAGGAACCCGTCGGTTCTCATCCCCGCCCTCGAGGACAACCCCCTCCTGTGGATCTCCACGATGGAGACCGACCGCATGAGGATGCTGGCGTGGGAGCGGCTGGACGTGTTCGTCAACCTGTTCCAGTCCTACGGGGGACAGGAGTTCGCGTTCCTGGTCAAGCTGGGCTTCGAGATGGACGGGGCCAAGAAAGAAGACGAGCGCGAGCACCTGTGGTTCGAGGTCCACGCCATCAACGGAGACCAGGTGGACGCGACGCTGGTCAACGAGCCCTACTACATCGCCCGGATGCACGAGGGCCAGCGCGGCACGCACTCCCTCGAGAACCTCACGGACTGGTGCATCCTGTGCGAGCACGGCGAGTTCAACCCGGGCACGGTCGTGAATCTGCAGCGCATCCTCGAGGACACGGCGCAGGACGACCACGCCCCCGAGGAGTAGCGCCCGGCTCGCCACAGCGCCGCAGGACGGGCCCAGCGACAAGGAGCAGATGATGCCGATGGAGACCCAAGCCGATGCCGCACTGCTGGAGAAGCTTGCCAGAGACCCCCACCGCCCACGCTACCATTTCCTCCCGCCGGCCAATTGGATGAACGACCCCAACGGCCTGCTGCAGTGGAAGGGGCAGTACCACCTCTTCTACCAGCACAACCCCTTCGGCCCGCAGTGGGGCAACATGCACTGGGGCCACGCGGTGAGCGACGACCTGGTCTACTGGCGGCATCTGCCCATCGCCCTGGCGCCCACGCCCGACGGGCCGGACAAGGACGGGGTCTTCTCCGGGTCGGCCGTGGACAACGACGGCGTGCCCACCGTCCTCTACACCGGCGTGCGGCCCGAGGTCCAGTGCCTCGCGACGAGCCGGGACGACCTGCTCTCCTGGGCCAAACACCCCGGCAATCCCGTGGTCCCCGCCCCGCCGCCGGGGCTGGACGTCACAGGCTTCCGCGACCCCTGCGCCTGGCGCGAAGGCGACGGCTGGTGCATGGCCGTGGGCTCCGGCCTCAGGGACCGAGGCGGCGCGGCCCTGCTCTATGCCTCCCGGGGCCCGGGCCTCGCCGACTGGGAGTACCTGCACCCGCTCTGCGTGGGCGACAAGGCGGCCACCGGCGAGATGTGGGAGTGCCCGGACTTCTTCCCCCTCGGCGATGCGCACGTCCTGCTGGTGTCGGTCCTGGGCACGACGCTGTACTTCAGCGGCACCTACGCCGACCTCAGCTTCGCCCCGGCCGTCCCAGGCAACACGGACTTCGGCGGCCACTTCTACGCCGCCAAGACGCTGCTCGACGACCGCGGCCGCAGAATCCTCTGGGGATGGATGTGGGAGGGCCGCAGCGGCGAGGCGCAGGTCGAAACAGGATGGGCCGGGGTGCAGTCCCTGCCGCGGATCCTGGAGCTGGGATCGGACGGCCGTCTCAGGTACGAGTCCGTGCCCGAGCTGCGCAGCCTGCGCGGCGATGGCTGGAGCGAGCGGGACCTGTCGCTGCAGCCGGGCGCGCTGCTGCAGATCGGCGCCGAGGGAGACTGCCTCGAGGTCGAGGCGGAGGTGGACCCCGGCACTGCCGACCAAGTGTCCCTCGCCCTCCGGCGCTCGCCCGACGGCACCGAGCAGACGCTCGTGATCTACGACAGGTCCACGGGGCACCTGGCCGTGGACCGGCAGCGGTCCAGCCTCAGCCCGCAGACCGACCGCGACGTGCGCGGCGGGGAGCTAAGCCTCGGCCCCGGCGAGCCGCTCCGGCTCCACGTCTACCTGGACCGTTCGGTGCTGGAGGTCTTCGCCAACGGGCGCGCGTGCCTCACCAGCCGCATCTACCCGTCGCGGCCCGACAGCCTGGGAGTGGCTCTGCTGGCGACGGGCGGCGCCGCGTGCGTGACCTCGCTGGACGTCTGGCGAATAGCGCCCATCTGGTGAGGACGTGGCACCGATCCGCGTCGGGCCGCCCCAGGGCGGCCCTTACGCTTCGGCGGCGCGCGAGGCGCCCACGCCGGCGTGCCACCGCCCGCAAGTTTCTGCCTCCCTGATGCATCCTTAATCGCGAGAGGACGCATCCATGGGCGAAGACCAGTCCCTGCTTCAGCTTCTCGCGCGGTACAGGCCCGCCGTCCTGGCGCTGACCCTGGACCGCGTGGGCGACGTGGGCACGGCCCGGGACCTCACCCAGGACGTGATGGAGCAAGCCGTGCGTCACATCGGGGATCTGCGCGACCCGGCTGCCCTTCCCGCCTGGCTGCGGGCCATCGCTCTCAACCGCTCCCGCCTGCACTTCCGCCGCCCCAGAGAGAGCGCCGCCGGGCTCGTCGTGCCCGAGACCCGCGCCGCCGAGAGCACCTACCGCGTCGCGGTCCGCCGGATGATGCTGCGCGACGTCCTGGCCGCCCTGCGCGAGCTGCCCGAGAACAACCGCCTGGCGCTCCTCATGCACGTGCTGCACGGCCTGCCCTACCGCCGGATCGCCGACTTCCTCGGAGTCCCGGTCAGCACGGTCGAGAGCCGGATCCACCGGGCGCGCCGGGAGCTGCGGCGCGAGGCCGAGAAGTGGCTGCTGGATGCGACCGCCGAAGACAACGAGGAGGCTTCAGGATGAGCGAAGCAGCGATCAGTCCCTACGCCCTGGTGGTCTACTTCAGCAATCTCGGCACCATGCTCGGCGCGGGGGTGCAGCTCCTGCGGTCGCTGCACGCCCTGAGCGAGGCCCTTGAGGACGAGCGCCTGCGCGAGGTCAATGCCAGGCTGGCGGAGGCCGTCGAGGCGGGCAAGACCCTCTCCCAGGCAATGTGTGACCACCCGGACGTCTTCTCGACCGTCGCCGTCTACATGGTGCGTGCAGGCGAGGTAGGTGGAGTGCTGGACGTCACGGCCGAGCGCCTGGCTCAATACCTGAGGGAGGACCTCGAGCTACGCGAGTGGCTCTTCCTTAGGGCCGAGCTGGCCCGGCTGAGAAGCGCCAGCACTGGCGAAGAGGCCGAGAGGCGCGTCCACGAGGCGCTGGCCCGCGCCGAGGCCCGCCTCAGCGAAATCCTCTTCTGCCGCGCCTTTGGCCTGATGCTGGCCTCCGGCGTGCCCGTCCTGCGGGCCGTGGACTCCGCCGCCGAGGTCTACCCGCCCGACGTGGCCGAGCCCATCCGACGGGCCGCGAGGGCCCTCGCCAACGGCGAGCGCCTCACCGACAGTCTGCGTAAGCTGCGGGTCTTCAGCGTCACGACCCTCGAGCTCTTCTGGGTCGGCGAGGAGACCGGTCAGCTCGACTTCATGGCCTCCAAAGCCGCCGACCTGCTCGAGACCCAGGCCGCCTGCACGGTCCGGGAGGCGCTTGCCCCCGACTGACGCGCGAGCACGGGGCCCGGCTCCCGACCGTCACGAGGCGCTTCCCAGTGGTGCCCCTGCCGCGGCGCCAACGGCGCGCCGGCTTTCGGCAGGGCGGAGCGGCAGGTATCGGCGGCTTGCCGGCGAAGAATATCTTGACTGCCTGAGCCCGCGTGGGCTCAGAGCCTTGGGAGGTGTGGCAGCCATGGTATCCAGCAGGAGGCCTTACCTCGGGTTCACCTTGATCGAGTTGCTCGTGGTGATAGCGATCATCGCGATCCTCGCTGCGATCCTCTTTCCCGTCTTCGCCCGGGCACGCGAAAAGGCCAGGGACTCGTCCTGTCTGAGCAACCTCAAGCAGATAGGGATCGCCTTGATGATGTACATCCAGGACTACGACGAGATCTGGCCGAGCATGCGCGTGTTCCCGCCCTACACCACCGACTACGCCACCTCGCCCTGGTGGTGCATCAACCAGGTCCGGGGCGTCGCATCGCTGCTGCAGCCCTACGTCAAGAACGACGGGCTGTTCTGGTGCCTCAGCGACACCACCACCCACTCGACCGCCCCCACGACCACGCTCTCCTACGAGTACCGCTGGGTCATCGCCTGGCAGACGGCGTGGATGACGCTGGCCGAGTCCCACTTCTGCCGACCGGCCGAGCAGGTCGTCTACCACGAGCGCTTCGACTTCCACCACGGCCGCTGGGGTCTATACCAGCAGGCCCCCGCTCTGGGCCAGCCCATCTGCAACGCCATTTATGCCGACGGCCATGCCAAGGTCTGGAAGCTCCCGGCGCGCACCGGCACCTGGGTCTACGACGCTCACTGGTTCTACTACGTGAACGGTTCAGATGCCCGGTACGGCTACGACTAGGGCGGCCTCAGCCCCGGCCTCGCCTGCTGGGCCCGCCCGGTGACGGGCGCGGCGGTCTGGTGGCGCGCACGGCGAGCGATAGCGCCGCCCTGCGGTGCGCGCGGCCCTGCGCGCCCGATCCGACACACCTCTCCGGGAGGGACTGACCCGACATGCGACACCTTGTACTGCCTCTCGCCATGGTCTGTGCCGCCGCCGGGGCCTGGGGCGCGGGCGAGCAGGAAGCCTCGCCCGTGCCGGTCGGCGTGACCGACCTCCTGGCCAACCCCAACCGCACCGTGGGCTACCAGTACGACGGCCAGGAGCCACGCATCCTGGGCTGGCAGTGGCAGGGCTTCGATGCGGTCAGCGGCGTCTACTTCGTGCCCGAGACCGACGCCGACACCGGCCTGCAGGTCTTCATGCACTGCCCCTGGCGGGGCGGGCCCGGCGTTGCCTTCGCCGACTACCGCCTCGCGCTCGTCAAGAACCCACGCCTCCGCCTCCTGGTCAGCACGGCCCTGCGCGCCAGCGCCGCGGGCTCGGACGGAGTCACCTTCCGTGTGGCCGTGGACGGTCGCAAGCTGTGGGAGAGCCACTGCACCTGGCGGAAGTGGCGCGAGTTCGAGGTGGACCTTTCTCCCTACGCCGGGCGCACCGTGACCCTGCGGCTCGAGGTGGACCCCGGCCCGGAGCGCCAGACCACCGACGATTGGTCGCTGTGGGGCAAGGCCGAGATCGTGGCGGGCACTGACGCCGAGGTGCGCGCGGCCCGCGAGCGGCTCGAGGCCCAGCGCCGCGAGCAGCGGCGCCGCGAGTTCGCCGCGGCGGCCCAGCTTGCCCGTGCCGACCTGGCCCCCCTGGCGCGCGGCGATGTGGACACGGCCTGCCCGAGCACCGCCGAGCCGGTACGCAACCGCCTCGAGCTCGACGGCGAAGAGTACGTGCTGAGCTGTGAGGGGCGGACCGAGCGCCTGGAGTACCGCCTCAACCCGCAGCTCGGCCTGCTCAAGGGGCTCGCGGTGGTGACGACCGAAGGCCCCCTGTCGCCGGCGCCCTTCGTCGGCGGCCCGCGTGTCCTCCTGGGCAGCCAGGAGTTCACGGCCCAGTCACCCTCGCTCACGGCCAGGCTCCTCTCGTCCGAGATCGAGGACGGCGCGCTCGTCTGCCGCTGGGAGTATAGCGCCGAGGGCGTGGCCGATGTGGCCGTCCTCACGGCCCGGCTACGCGCCGAGGGCAAGTCGCTCGCCCTGCGACTCGAAGGCCCGGCGGGCCGGTTTGCGGGGTTCCAGGTCCTCGCCTCTGCCGGAAGCGACATGCCGGCGCCCTTCTCCACCGGATGGCGGCGCTACCTGCCTCAGGGCTACTACACGTCGGCCTTCGCCGACGTCTGGCAGTCCGACGCCTCCGGCGTGGGCGGCGCGTCGGCCCAGACCACCTACTCGGCCCTGACCGACGGCACCCGCCGCGCCCTGCGCGACACCTTCTACCTGACCGTGAGCCGCCGCTACGACGAGGTGCTGCCCAACATTCCGACCCGCCCGTCGCCCTACCTGGGCGACCTGGCCCACCGCGTCGTCCTCGACGCCTGGGGCGGCTCCTTCGCGGAGAACGAGCAGTGGCTGCGCGACATGGCCCGCTACGGCGTGGACAGCTTCCTGATCATCAAGCACGTATGGCAGCGCGACGGCTACGATCACACCTACCCCAACGTGATGCCGGCCAACGCCGCGATGGGCGGCGACGAGGCCCTGCGCAGCCTGTCGCTGGCGGCCCAGGAGCTGGGCCACCTCTTCTGCGTGCACGAGAACTTCTACGACTACTACCCGAACGCCGAGGCCTTCAGGGAGGAAGACTGCGCTCTCACGCCCGACGGCAACACGATCCCGGGCTGGGACAACGGGAGCGTGCGTGCCGTCATCCTCAAGCCGTCGAAGCTGATGGACTACGCCCACCGCTTCACGCCCGAGGTAAAGCAGCGCTACTCGTGCAACGCGGCCTACCACGACATCATGCCCACGTGGTACGTGGACTATGACGCCCGGGTCGAGAACAGCGGCATCGTGCGCCAGACCCACGAGTACACGCGGGAGCTGTGCGACTACGACCGGGAGCTGTTCGGCGGGCCGGTGGTCTTCGAGGCGGCCGACCCGCGCCTGGCCGGCGTCTACGACGGCGGCTCTAACCACGGCAGGGGCACCTACCGCACACCCCCTGCGGTCGCCTTCGAGCTGCTGAAGGTCCACCCGAAGATGTCCAACCACGGCTTCGGCTACTACGAGCGGTGGCTGCCCTGGGGCTACGGGTCGGGCTGGGGCCACTACGTGATGACCAACCGGGAGCTGGACAAGTACCGCGCCACGCAGGTCGCCTTCGGCCGCACGGGCTTCATCGGCCAGCAGCTCATGAAGCACCCCCACGGCGTCGTCCGCGAGTACCACCTCATGCAGGCCTTCGCCCGCGCCTACACCGGCCGCGAGCTCCGCGGGCTGGCCTACTACGTGGACGACGGCGTCTGGCAGGGCTGGGTGGACGCGGGCACGGCGGCCCGCCACCAGCAGTGGCAGCGGCTCAGGGCTACCTACGAGGGCGGGCAGGAGGTCTACGTCAACCTGTCCGAGGAGTCCTGGCGCGTGGCCGGGCACACGCTGCCCGCCCATGCCTGCCTGACCACCGGCCCCCGCGGCACGGCCTACACGGCCCTGGTGGACGGGCAGGTCGCGGACTACGCCGCCTACGACGACGTGATGTACGCGGACGCGCGCTCGCACCAGTGGTCCGTCCCCCAGCCCCCGGCGCCCGTGCCCCCCAGCCTCGGCGAGTGGAAGGACAACGGCGACGGCACCTTCGATCTGACGGTCAACTGGCGCCCCGAGCGTGCCCTGGACCGCGACTGGACCATCTTTTGGCACTTCAAGAGCGGCGCACTCATCCTCTTCCAGAGCGACCACAAGCCCAGCCGGCCCACCTCCTCCTGGCGCGTCGGCGAGACGGTGGCCGACGGGCCCTACCGGGTCCAAGTCCGCCGCGACCAGCAGGAGCTGGAGTATGATGTCTACGTCGGGCTGTACGGCGAGGGCGACCGCGCTCCGCTGGTGCAGGGCTCCGATCAGGTGCGCGTCGCCACGCTCGAGGTCACGCGCGAGGGCGACCGAGTGACGAAGATCGAGCTGCGCCCCGCCGGTGCCGAGCTCGCCCCGGGCGCGGACCCCGCGCCCTACCTCGAGGGCGCCAATCGCGACAAGCGGGTGCTCGACTTCGGGCCCGTGGCCACCAACGGAGCGGTGGTCGTGCGCAAAGTCCAGGGCGGTCTCGAGGTCGTGCCGGTGCCGATCGGTGAGGAGATGCGGGTCGGTCTGGCGGGCAAGGCCGGGGGCGTCGAGGCCTACGACGCGGACGGCAAGACCCTGGGCACGCTCGAGACGCGCCACGAGAAGGGCAAGACCTGGTTTGCCTTGCCCGCCGCGGCCGCGCGAGTGGTCCTGCGGCGCTAGGCCGGGCCCGACGCTCTCGCGGTCGCCAGGCACAAGCCATGGCCAACGAGTTGCACACTGCGCTGCAGCAGCACTACGCGGGCGAGGACGGCCGGATCGAAGAGCCGGTGGACGCCTACCGCGCGGACGTCCTGGTCGGCGACGTGATCTACGAGATCCAGACCGGCTCCTTCCGGGCGATCCGCGACAAGCTGCGCAGGCTGGCCCGCCGCCGCCGTGTGATTCTCGTCTACCCGGTCCCGGCCAGGAAGTTCATCGTCCGCCTGGACCCCGAGACCGGCGAGGAAGTCTCCTGCCGCCGTTCCCCCAAGCGCGGCAAGCTCCTTGAGGTCTTCTACGAGCTGCCGTCGGTGGCTCGCCTGCTCAAGGCCGAGAACCTGGGCCTGGAGGTCGTGATGACCGTAGAGCGCGACCTGCGCCGCGACGACGGGCAGGGAAGCTGGCGTCGCCGGGGTGTCTCCCTGGTCGGGCGGGAGCTCGTGGAGGTCCTGGAGACGCACCGCTTCGACGCGCCCGCCGACTTCCTGCGCCTGCTGCCCGAGGGCTTGCCGGAGCGCTTCACGGTGCCGGAACTGACGGAGGGGCTGGGCATCGGCCGCAGGCTCGCGGGCAAGATGGCCTACACGCTTCGGTACAGCGGGGTGCTACGGCACGTGGGCAAGCGCGGCCACGCCTTCTTGTACCGTCGTGTGAACCCCCGCGCCGCGACCACGAAGCCCTGACTCGCCCGCGCCCGCTTTGTGGAGCGGCCCGCCCCCCTTAGTCCGGACTTGTAGTCGCGGGTCGCGCGAAGCGCACGCCCGCGGTGGTGGCCCCCCGGTGGTCGGTCTTTGATGGAGGTGTCCCTTTGTGGGGCGCGTCTCTAGCCCCGCCGTCCTCACTGCCCCGCCCCCATCCGCGCCAGGTACCCCCGCAGGTCCGTCACGTACTCATACGCATGTGTCAGGGCGCGCGCCTCCCCGGGCTTGAGCTCTCCCTGCGGGCCCCACAGCTCCAGGTTCATCGCCCCGAAGTCCTTCCCGCAGAAGGCATACAGCGTCTTCACCTGCGCCGGCTCGAAGACCTCGGCCAGGCCCCTGTTCCCCTCTGCATCGCCGAAGAGCCACGCGCGCCCTCCGACCTTGCCCGCCTCGAAGCTGCGTTCGACCGGCGCGCCGCCGGCTGCGGCCAGCTCGTGGGATTGCCACGCGCCGTCCGCCCCCGGGACGTACAGCTTCCAGCCCTCGAAGACGTCGTACGCGAACTCCGGGTGCGAGCGCAGGGCAACCGTGACCGGCTTGTCGCCCGCGTTGTGGTAGGTGGACGTTATCTCCAGCCGCGGCGCATCGGCCGCCAGCTCCATCACCCGCGTCACCTCGAGCCCCTTGGCCAGTGACGCGCTCATCTCCAGCCGCCGCCCGGCCTCGAAGGCCGTCACCCGGAAGTCGGCCGCGTAGCCCGGCGTCCCCCGTCCGCCTTGGCTGTACTCCTCGTACCCGCCGGCGTAGGGGTAGCTCCCGTTGTTGCCTGCCGGCAGGTGCATGATGTTGCCGCCCGCCGCGCCCACGTCCCACCGCACCAGGCGCCCGCCCAGCGACGGCACGACGTAGGCCCTGTCGCGGCCGTTGTCCAGCGCGTACACCCGATGCCGCTTGCCCAGGGCCACCAGCGGGTTCGTCTCCGGGTCGTAGGCCGCGTCCTCGCTCCAGCGGTTGTATCCCGCCTCGGCCATGGTCTCGGTGAACAGCCGCGCCGCGCGGCGCACCTCGTCGCCCGCGTCCCCCGGCAGCAGCAGGTACTCGTCGCCGCGAATCTCGGGCTCCGCCAGCCCGGCTGACATGACCTTCACGAAGAGGATAGGCAGGTACGCCTCGCGCACGCGCTTGTGGTACTCAGGCTCATCCCGCGTCACCCGCAGCGCCTCGCGGAACAGGCGATCCGCCTGCGCCACCACCTCGTCGTTCACATAGTTCGCCCACCCCCGCGCGTCGCCCCAGTAGTGATGGCCGTGGATCTGGTTCGTCGCGATGTACCCGTCGTACCAGGTCAGGTACTCCCGGATCACCGGCCCCGCAGGGCCGTAGTAGCCGTCCGTGAACTCCGTGATCTCGCGCATCGCGTCCCGCTCCGGGTCCAGGGCCATCCGCGCCGACAGGTACGCCCGCAGCTCGGTGAACTCGGCCCCGTAGCCTGCCGCCGTGCCCTGGCGGTACACGGCCCGCACGCCGTCCTCGTAGGCTGTCGCGTAGTTCCTCGCCATCGTCAGCCACGTCGGGAAGGGCCACCAGTAGCCGTAGTTCGGCCCGCCGTACATATACGTCTGCACGTTCCGGGCGATCCGCGTCCACTGCTTGAGGCTCCGCCGCCAGGGCTGGGTCTTCGGACACGTCGCGTAGGGGTGGAACCAGCAGCCCGTGGGGCCGCAGATCACCACCACCACGTTGTCCTCGACTGCCAGGTTCTCGGGCGCGTCAACGGTGTACGAGTACGCCAGCGTCTTGATCAGCACCCCGGGAAAGCGCTCCCGCACCCCACGGGCGACGTAGTTGGCGAAGGAGATGGTGTTGGCCGACCATCGGTCCTCGCCCCCGTGGGCCCGGCGCTCGGCCGTGCACTGCTCGCAGAAGCAGCCCGTCCGGAAGCCGTCGTCCTGGCTCACCCAGTAGTGCTCGATCTCGGGATTGGCGGCCAGGTCTTCGAGGACGCGCTCGAGGACGTCCCGCCGCAGCTCGGGGTTCGTGAGGCACAGCTCGACCCCGCGCTCGGAGCCCTGATGGCGCTTCCCGTCCTCTTTCACCGCGAACCACTCGGGGTGGCCCTCGAACTCCGTGCACGGCACGAGCGCGTGGTAGGAGTGGCATCCATGCCGAACCACCGTGGACCCGCCCATGCTCGCGGGCAGACGGGCATACTCGCCGTTCAGCCGCATCCGCGCCTTCCACTCCGGGGTGGGCGCGTTGTTCCAGAGCTGGTCGCGGTAGAACACCTTCGGCACGACGCGCTTGCGGCCGGTGGGCAAGTCCAGCCCCGTGCGCTCGGGCATCAGCGTGCACTGCGGCGTCAGCCAGCGCACGCCCAGGCTCTCGAGGAAATCGTAGACCCCGTAGAGCGTCCCGCGTCGGGCGCCGCCGGCGATGAACACGTCCGGGCCGCGCCGGTCCAGCACGTAGCCCTCTTCGCCCAGCTCCGCCAGCTCCTCGTCCGACAGGGCCCGGCGGCTCATCTCCGTGCGGCCCAGGCTGAAGGCGGGACCGTAGCTCGGGTCGTACACGTCCTCCGGCAGGATCGTGAGCTCGGCCCCCGACAGGCGGCGCAGGTGATCGGCCAGCTCGTCCGCTGCCAGCCGCTCGCTACCCTGCGGCTCGCGTGGGATCACGATGAGGTGCATGCTCTTGCCGCCGGCGGCCAGCCGGTCGGTCGGCGCGCCGGCCAGGGCCTCTCGGTCGAGGCACGTGAGCACCAGCTCCGGATGGCGCAGGTGCCAGCCGTAGTCGCTGCGCTGGTGTTCGCAGGCTATGAAGTACACGAAACGCTCGCCCTGCCTCTCGACGGCCGCCCTGATCAGCAGCCCGGCGTTCGTCTCCGGCTTCAGCGCCCACTCGCGTACCATGTCCAGCGGCACGCGGAAGGGCGGCAGGTACCGTGGCAGCATGTGGGTGGCGCTGTCCGTCGTGAACCGCGCCACCGGCTC
>CAZSOQ010000046.1:0-27232 GCA_964608495.1 uncultured Armatimonadia bacterium
CCCCTGTGACGACAACCTTCGTCATGGTGTCGAATCTCGCTCGTGTCGCGCCTCTCGGATCAGTGCGTGAGAGCGTAGGTGACGATGTTCACGCCCATCCTGAGCGCCTGTTCCCGCAGCTCAGGGGGGTCGTTGTGCACCTCGGGCGCCTCCCAGCCGTCGTTCAGGTCCGTGTTGTAGCTGTAGAACAACACGACTCGCCCCTCGTGAAGGATACCATAGCCGTGGGGCGGGCCCCCGTGGTGCTCGTGGATCTTCGGCAGGCCGCCGCCGAAGTCGTAGAAGCAGTGATAGATCGGGTGGCTGTGGGGCAATTCCACGAGCGGGCGGTCCGGGAATAGCTTCTTGACCTCCGGGCGGAAGGACTCGTCCATCCCGTAGTTGTCGTCCACATGTAGGAACCCGCCACTGGTGAGGTACCGGCGCAGGTTCTCGCGTTCGGCCGGCGTGAAGGCGATCTTACCATGCCCCGTGGCGAATACGAGGGCGTAGTCGAACAGCCGGGGCGAGCGGGGCTCGACGGTGTCGGGCTGGGCCTCGATGTCCACGGTCGTGCGCCCGCGCACCTCGGCGAGCAGGCGCGGCAGGCCCGTCGGGTTCACGTACCAGTCGCCGCCGCCGCCATACTTCAGGCGCGCGGCCTTGACGGCCGCCGAGGCAGGCGTCTGGGCCGAGGCCAGCAGGCCCACGCCCAGGGCCACGGCGAGCAGCGCGGGCCAGGGAGCCGGCGCGGTGCCGTGCGGGGGCCTGCCGGGCGCGTGCCTCACTTTCGTCATACCATGCCCCACCTTCGCCGGAGAAGCCAGTCGCTAGCCAGGAGCGCCAAGACCACCAGGCCCAGGCCGAGGCCCCGCGCCGGGTCCAGCCGCCGGGGCCTGCTCACCGAGCGCTCCTCGCCGGGCAGCCACTGCGCCACCTGGTCCAGCCCTTCCCACGCCAGCAGCCGACCACCCGTCGCCTCGGCGATGGCCCGGAGCATCGGCGCCTCGGGGCTGGGCCAGCGCCACTCCCTGCTGGTGGCCACCACCTCGATCTCCAGCCGATCCTCACCCGCCCGACTGCCGGCGCTGGTGGCCTGAGCTCGCAGCAGGTACTTGCCGGGACTAAGGGACGGCAGGCGGGCCCGGCGCTTCCCCGGTCCCGCGCCCTCCATGGACAAGCTGCCGAGGACCTTCTCAGCGCGCAAGACGTCGAGGCGCACAGCGTCCACGCCTTGCCGCACCTCGGCGGTGACCATTATGGGATCGCCCGCCAGGGCGGTCAATCTGTCCGCCAACAGGGTGACCGCCCGCGGCGGACGCGGCGCCAGCAGCCACGCCACGAGCTTGAGCCACAGGTCGCGATGCGCGGCTCGACTCCTGTCGCCGGCCGCGCTGCTGAGCAGCCAGCGGTAGGTGGTGTCCGTGGCCAGCACGGCGCTGCGGACCGCGGCGTCGTCGCGGAGGCACAGGAGCGGGCCGCCGTCGGTCGAACGCAGGATGACGCGGCTGCCCGCGCGCGGGCTGCCCAGGCCATTCACGGCCGCCAGGGCGGGCAGGCCCTGCCACAGGGACGCGTCAAGCTCGAGCGGCGGGCCGCCGTCGGGCGCGGCCACGAAGACCGCCCGCGCCTGGTGAGAGCCGATCGGCGTGGGAAGAAGCTGTTGAATCTCGTCCGGCAGGCCGGGCGCCCGGGGTCCGCCGAGGGCCAGCAAGGCGGCGTCGCCCGCGCTCACGCGCCGGGCTACCGTGCCGCGGGCCCGCGCGGTCAGGGCCTCGGCCGAGAGGTCGCCGAGCACGTAGGCCGCGGCCCCGTCGAAACCTACCACTCCCGCGGCGTCGTCGAGCTTCCTGGCCTCGGGCAACTCCTGCCACCACGCGGAGGCCGTCTTGCGCACCGCGAGGGAGACCTTGATCTCCTGCAGGCGGGCCAGCAGCCGCCTGAGCGCCGCCATCTCCGGGCGCGGCGAGCCGTCAAGGTAGACCAGCCGCCGCTCCGCCGGGACGACGTCCACTATCACAGCCTGCGCATTGTCCTCTCGGCTGATCTCGGCGGGCAGGGCGTCCAGGCGCACGAGGACGCGGTGACGGCCGGGTTTGGCCGCCACGAAAGCGAACTGGGCCCTGCCCGTGCCGTCGTCCCCCAGACCGGCCGTCAGGGCTCCCGTGGGGCCCGCGCTCGTCCCCCACTGCCCCGCCACCTGGCCCCCCGGCTCAGTGGGAGACGAGACCAGAGCAGCGACGCTCACGCTCTCGCCGGCCCTGACCTGCCGGGGGGCGCGCAGCCCCAGGAGCTTGCGGTTCGGCATCGCCTGCCTGGCTCCGACGGCCACGGCGAACACGGGCGGCAGGCCGCGGGCCAGCCGCCCGGCATAGGGCGGCGTCATCCTCTCGGTGTCCACGCCGTCGCTGACCAGCAGCACGGCCGCGGCATGGCTGCGGGCCGCCTCGACCTGGAGCTGCTGAAGGGCCACGCTCAGGTCCGTGGTGCTTCCCCCGGAGGGGAGTTGCCGCGCCGCCAGAGGCAGCAGCAGGTCCGCGAAGCGGTAGACCTCGACGGGACGGTCCGCGGCCAGCCTGTCGAGCAGACCGCCGGGCGCCAGGAGGCGCTTGGTCACGGCCTCGCGGCGGGTCGTGGGGCCGGGCATGTCGGGCAGGTCCATGCTGTCGCTGCAGTCGAGGGCGACGAGGACGGGGCCCGGCTGGCGGGCTGTCCGCCACACAAGCCAAGCCGGCCCCGCCGCCAGGAGGGCGGCGGAGAGGACGACGGCCATTCGCAGGGCAGCCAGCAGGACGCGACGCCGACGGGAGATGCCGGCGAGGCGGCGCACGCTAGCCCAGACGAGACCGGCGCCGAAAAGGAGGATGCAGGCTGCCCAGAGGAGTTTTGAGGCGGGCATGGCGGCAGTCCTCAGCTCAGTCGGGATTATAGACGGGGCGGGCCGTGGCCGCCATAAGCCTCGCGCCGGGGGCCCGGATGGGCAGTGGTCACGGAACCGGGCAGGGCACGCCAGGCCGGGGCAAGGCCGGGCCCGCGGCGCCGGGAAGTCCATCCCCGAATCCGGCGTTCTAGGCTATACTACCTCGTACCATACGGCTTCATCGTTCCGCCGGCCGCACCATAAGGCAGGCGAACGGTGTGCGGGAGGCACGGGACATGTCCGATCTGCGGGACCGAGCACGGGAAGACGAGAGTCCGTTGCAGCGACTGCTCGACTTCATCCCCGGCTTCCAGGGCTATCGCGAGCGCGACCTTCGGCGGCGGGGCGATCAGCTTCTCAGAGACCACCTCGTGGGCCTGCTCGACGGCGAGCGGGCCAAGCTGCGGCGCAAGGCGGCGGACCTCAGCCGCGCCGCCGCGCTGGACGCCGTGGGCGATCTGGACAGAGTCCTGGGCCAGCTCACCAAGGTGCGGGACAAGATTCGCTATGCCGACTACGGGTACACCGGCTGGTTCGACACGCCCCAGATCCGCGAGGACGAGCTGGACCGCCTGTATGAATACGATCTCTCCCTGCGCGAGTTCATCGCGGCGATCCAGGGCAAGGTGGAGGCAGTGATGGCGGCCGACGGTCCGGCGCTGGCGCCGGCCCTGAGCGAGCTCAGCGGCGCCATCCTGGAGCTCGAGGGGATGGTGGAGCATCGCGGGGAGGTCGTCGAGCGCCTCGTCCCTTAGGCCGGTCGCACGGGGGTACCAAAATGGCATTGGCTTTCTCGATTGACCAGGTCCTGGCGGTGGAGGGCGAAGACTACGTCGTGCAGTCCGTGTCGCGCCTGGCCGGCACGCAAGGCACTTGGCAAGTGGCGCGTCTGTCGGCGGCCGGCGCGGCGGGGCCGTGCATGTTGGCCCTCAGGGACGCCGAGTTCTACGAGGCGGCCTCGGTCGAGGGCGTCGCGGGAGGGCCCTCGGGGCCGCCCCGGCAGGGCGACAGGGCGGTGCTCGGTGGAGCCACCTTCGAGCTCGTTAGCTACGGGCCCGCGAGCCTGGAGGCGGAGGAGAAGGGGAAGCCGAGGGTCTTCGACCGCGGCGACCTGGCCGTGTACCGTCAGGTGTCGGCCGGCGGTGGGGAGGCGGAGCTGGAGCCGGGTCCCGCTGAGAGCGCCGTCTCGCTGAGGCAATTCAACCTGATCTCCGAGGGGCGGGCCGGGGGGATTCAGGCGGTGGCCGACGGCGCGGCCCCAGGCGATTCACTGATCGAGACCTGCTACCTGGTGGTCTTCAGCAGTCCGCGACGCCACCTGGGCTTCATCGCGCGTGCCATGCCTGCCTCGGCGGTCAGCGTCTACGGCCAGGCATGACCCTTCACAGGAGGCTTAAGCAATGGGACTTCAGGTCGTTGAATGGCGAGACGAGACGGGAACGGAGATCGTGCACCGCTGGCCGGCCTACGGGTCAGGCGAGGTCCGTCTCGGTGCGCAACTGGTGGTGCGGGAGAGCCAAAGCGCCGTGTTCTTCAGGGACGGGCGGGCCCTGGACGTCCTCGGGCCCGGCCGCCACACCCTGACCACCCTCAACCTGCCCCTGCTCGGTCAACTGGTGAACCTGGCCTTCGGGGGCCAGACGCCCTTCCAGAGCGAAGTCTACTTCGTCAACATGCGCACCTTCACCCAGCTTCGCTGGGGGACGGTGTCGCCCGTGATCTTCCGCGACAAGGAGCTGGCGATGGTCCGCCTGCGGGCCCACGGCCTGTACACCATGCGCATCCAGGACCCCCAGCTCTTTGTGAACACCGTCGTGGGCACCGAGCACCGCTACGACACGGAGACGGTCGGGGACTGGCTGCGGGACTTCATCGTGGCGCGCTTCAACGACACCCTGGGCGAGGTCGTGGAGACCGTCCTCGACCTGCCCCAGCACTACGACGAGCTGGGCGCGGCGGTGAAGGCGCGCCTGCAGGAGGACTTCGGGCGCTACGGCATGGAGCTGATTGACCTCCTCATCGAGGCCATCGTGCCGCCCGAGGAAGTCGTGCGAATGATAGACCAGCGCGCGGCCATGGAGGCCGTGGGCGACCAGCAGCGCTTTCTGCTGTACCGCACGGCCCAGGCCATCGGCGATATGCCCGGGGCCGGAGGCGAAGGCGGAGGAGCCGCGGCAGCCGGCGCCGGCATCGGCGCGGGCATCGGTATGGGCGCGGCCATGGCCCACGCCGTCACGGGCGCCATGAGTGGCCAGCAGCAGCAGGGCGGCCAGCAACAGCAGCAGCAGCAACCGGCGGCGGGCGGACACTGCGCCAAGTGCGGCGCCGCGCTGCCCGCGGGGGCCAGGTTCTGCCCGGGCTGCGGCGAGCCGGTCGCGCAGGCCGCGAGCCACTGCACCAAGTGCGGGGCCGAGCTTGCCGCCGGCGCGCGCTTCTGCGCCCAGTGCGGCCAGCAGGTAGGCGCCGAGCCCGAGCAGCCACCGGCCGATCAGGAGTCCCAAGACGAGCCTCAGGGCGACTCCACTGGCTAGGGCGCTTGCTCGCGCACCGTCGCTGGAAGGTCCCCGCGGCCACACACCGGGCGGTCGGTTTTCCACCTGTCACGGGAGGGACAGCCGCCGATGAGACCTCTAGTCTGGATGTTCCGTGGCGTCGCCTCGCCGGCCCACCGAAGGGCGCCATGGTCTGTGCGCGCCTTCCTCGCGCTCGCGATGTCCGCCTCTTCCCTGGCCGCCGCCGGTGTCACCACGCGCGTGAGCCTCGGCCCCAACGGGCGACAGGCCAACGGTTGGAGCCGGTCGGCCTCCGTCAGCGATGACGGTCGCTACGTGGCCTTCGCCTCCTTCGCACGCAACCTCGTCGTGGGCGACACGAACGAATGCCTCGATGTCTTCCTGCGCGACCGTGTGACGGGTACGACCACTCGGGTGAGCGTCGCGAGCGATGGCGCCCAGGCGGACAACCCCTGCGACCGGCCCTCTCTCAGCGCCGACGGCCGGTACGTCGCCTTCGAGTCGTGGGCGCCCAACCTGGTGGCCGACGACTTCGGCTCCTATACGGACATCTTCGTCCACGACCGCCTCACCAGCAGGACCGAGCGCGTCAGCGTCTCGAGCGACGGGGATGAGGCCAACGCCGACTGTCACGAAGCCACCATCAGCGCGGACGGGCAGTGCGTGGCCTTCAGCTCGGCGGCAAGCGCCCTGACGCCCGGCGACACCAACGAGTGTGAGGACATCTTCGTCCACGACCGGGCGACCGGGAAGACCGAGCGGGTGAGCGTCGCCAGCAATGGGGCCGAGGCCAACGGGGGCAGCTTGGGCGTCTCCATCAGCGCGGACGGGCGCTACGTGGCCTTCGTGTCCTGGGCCTCGGACCTCGTGCCGGGGGATACGAACGGGATAGCCGACGTCTTCGTCCACGACCGCACGACCGACCGGACGGAGCGCGTGAGCGTCTCGGACGCCGGGGCCGAGGCGACCGGCGGAAGCGAGAGCGCCTCGATCAGCAGGGACGGCCGGTATGTGGCCTTTGATTCGGAGGCCGCCAACCTGTTGCCGGACGACACCAACGACTGCCGCGACGTCTTCGTGCGCGACCGCGTGGCAGGCACGACGCAGAGGGTGAGCGTGGCCGCCGACGGCACGGAAGGCGATAGTGCGAGCTTTGGCCCGGTGATCAGCGCGCACGGCCGGACCGTGGCCTTCTCGTCTTCCGCGGGCAATCTGGACGCAGACGGGACCGGCACACACTTCTTCGACGTCTTCGTGCACGATCTGGTTACCGGGGTCACCGAGCGGCTGACCGCGGGCGGCGGGCCCCCAAAGGACGTGATGTTCTACAACAGCTATGCGGACGCGATCAGCGGCGACGGCCGGTACGTGGCACTCTCATCGGGGACCGCGAACCTGGTGGCCGGCGACACCAACGGCCTGATGGATGTCTTTCTCCACGACCGGGGCGCCGAGCACGGCGGCGTGCAGTTGTGGTGGCAGGGGCCGCGCGACCTCTACGCCGGGCAGCGGGCCCTGTGCACGCTCACCTGCTACAACTCGTCCCTTTCGCCCGTGTCGTCCGTGGAGCTGGGGCTGGACCTGCCCGAGGGCTTCGTCGTGGAGGGCATCGAGGTGGGGCCCATCACCGCGCAGGCGCCGCGTCCCGCGCAGGCCGGCGCCACCTATGTCCCCGTCGTCCAGCTTGAGGTGCTGGCGCCCCAGACCGCCGCCTGGGCCAAGTTCCAGCTTGTGCCTCCTGCCGAGGTCAAGCCGGGGCCCACCACGCTCACGCCACGCCTCGAGTACCGCGACGCGCAGGGACAGCATATCCAGGAGACCCAGCCGCTGCGGGCGCAGTTGTACGAACGGGCCATACTACTGAGCGTGCAGAAGGCGGGCCCGGACCAGGCCAGGCGCCAGAGCGAGATCATCTACTACGTGACGCTGTGGAACCTGGCGACCGACCTGAGCGAGCTGGCGGCGGCCTACGGCCAGGACGTGGCCGCCAGCCTCATCGTCATGGAGGACCGTCTCCCGCGCGAGGTCACCTTCGTCCGCGCCGAGCCGGACGGGATCGCGGAGTACGACGCCTTTGACCACACGATTAGCTTCTACCTGCGGAAGCTGGCGGACCTGGCGGGCAAGCAGTTGACCATCAGCGTGGTAACGCAACTGCGCCCCGATGTCCCCGTCGGCGCCATCGTCGAGCAGATGGTGAACCTGCCGCCCCTGCCCGATCCGCCGGCCCAGGACGGCTACCGAATGCCCGTCCGGTACGTGCGGAGCACGAGCAAGGTGCGGACACGGGTCGTGGGGGCCATTGACCCCAACCACCTGTCGGTCGAGCCGGAGGGACCCGTGCCGCCGACCACCAGGCTGTCCCACACTATCGAGTATGAGAACGTGGGGAACATCGCCGCCGAGTACGTGCGGGTCGAGACGGTGCTGGACGGGGCCCTCGACGAGCTCTCGCTGGAAGCCCTGGACCCGCAGCCGGCCTACGATCCCGCGACCCGCCGGCTGATCTGGGAGTTCCACGACGCCGGGCTCGAACCCCGCGAATCCCGCTGGCTGCACTTCAGCGCGATGGTCAGGCCCGACGTGGTGGACGGCACCCAGGTCCGGGCCCAGGCGCGGGTATGGTTCGACCAGGAAGAGCCGCTGGACACCAACGACGTGGTCACCGAGGTCCGGAGGGCCCGAGCCTGTGACTTCGACGGCGACGGGGATGTGGACCTGGACGACCTGACCGCCTTCCTGCGGTTCGCGGCCGGCCACAAGGGCCCAGGGGCGTACGAGGAGGCCTACGACGTGGCGCCTCACGAGGTCACGCAGATGGGCCAGATCCCGCTGCACGATGGGCTGGTTGACCATCGCGACGCGCAGGCGGTGCTGGAGGCCGTTCTGGGGGCCGGCGACTAGCTCGACGGCTCCGCCGAGGGTGAAACGGGTTCACCAGCTAGGCGGCTGTTCGCGTGCTCTTGCGAGCCTTTGTGGCACTCTGCGCGCCACCCCTTCTCCCCGCAGAATCACCGCGCGCGGCGGATCTTGTAGGCCACGTCGGTGGTCAGCGGCGGCACGGCCAGAGTCAAGCGCCCATCGCGGCACGCCACGGCCTGCCTGCCCGTCGGCTTGCCCTCGTAGGTGTCCCACCATTCCACCTCGTAGGCGCCGTCCCTCAAGCTGGTCACGGCGACGCTCGCGCCTGTGATGGGCTGGGGCTTGACTCCTAGCTCGTCGTTCCCCCACGTGTTCTCCGGGTTCTGTAGCCACAACACCGTCGTCTCGCGCCCCGTCAGCCCCATCGCCCGCACCGCCGGCAGTGAGTAGTCCGTCAGCACGTACCGCGCGATGCGAATCCAGCTTATGCCCGGCTTGCCGTTCTCCAAGCGGATCCGGTGCTTGCCGGCGGGCACGTCAATCGCAAAGTCCTCATTGTAGACACACCGCCACACCTGCCACCGATCGTCGAAGACACATTCCTTCCCCTCGACCCCCGAGGCCGGCAACTCCCAGCTCAGCGCCAACTCGTCGTCCAGGTACACATCCAGCCGCGCGTCGGGCGAGACCGCGTCCACGTGCACGACGAACCGCCCCGCGACCGGGTAGTCCACGTGGAACACGGGCACCACGTGGGGCTCGGGCCGCCCGGCCGCCAGCAAGGTCGCGGGCACCTGCGCGGGGTCCTCGACCGACCCGTCCCGCGCCACCGTGAACTCGCTGGCCGTGCCGCCCGAGAAGGGCCCGCGCCCGGGCAGGATCACGGGGACGAAGTGGTCGGGATCGGCGATGCTCACCGACGCCTCCGCCGGGCGGAACCCCTCCCTGTCCCAGGCCACGTCGCGCGCGAAGTTACGTAGCGCCTGGAAGTGCGGGTACAGGTTCAGTTCGTCCACGCGGTCGCACCACCAAGTCTGCGCCCCGCCGGCGGCTCCCGACATCACGCTGGCCCAGATCCCGTTGTGAACGCAGATTCCGCCCGGGTCCACCTTCGCCGTCTTCTTCCAGTCCGAGTACCAGCCGAACTCGGTCACCATCATCGGCTTGGCGTACTCGGCCGTGAGCTTGCGGCACCAGGCGCTGATCACGGCCGCCGCGTCGGGGTCGTTGTACTGGTGAATCTGCGTGTACTCGATCTCCGGCATGGCCCAGATGTTCGGATCGCTGACGTTCCCGCCGAAGGACAGGGTCAACAGGTGGTCGTAGGGGTCCAGCTCGCGCAGGTAGCCGTAGACCGCGCGGTGCCAGTTGACGAGCATGGCCGAGACCCTGTCGCCGCCCTCGCGCTCGGGATAGCGCCAGCCGCCGCCGCCGTCCAGCTCCGTTGAGCCGTCCACCTCAGCGAAGGTCTCCCAGCCGAGGATGTGGGTGCTATGGCCCCAGCGCGCCACGATGTACCGCAGGCGCTTCTTGTAAAGCTCCAGCGCCCGCGGGTCGGTGTAGAAGTCGTTGGGGCCCGCGCAGGGGCCGCCGCGCTCGGCGTTGTAGGGATTCTCGCCCCACCGCGCGTTGGCGCGCATCGCGTCGTGGATGTCGAAGGACAGCTTGAGGTAGATGCCGTTCTCCTCGGCGCAGCGCACGTACTGGTCGAGCATCGCCGCCCGCATCAGGTCGTAAACGGCCAGCTTCTCCCACTCGATGGACATATCCCACGGGCAGAGGATGAGGTAGGTGCAGTTCTCGCCGTGCGCGGCCATCTTCGGGAAGTACTCGAGCGCCGCGTCCAGCCGCCAGGCGACGTCGTGGCCGATGGGGAAGAAGAGCCGCCCGTCGTCGTGGGCGAAGTAGTGCGGATCGTGGGGCGACACGCGCACGAATCCCGGCCGGTCGGAGGGCGCGACGGTGAGCCGCCCCTCGGGGGATTCGGCGCCGGAATCGCGGTCGCGGGCGGTCACGCGATAGCGATACTCGCCCACCTCGGCGGGGGTGAATCGCACCTTCCAGCGGGGCTCGCCGGTCGCGTGGAAGCTGCGGGCGGGCCTGAAGTCGCCCCAGTCCCAGACGAGGTGGTTCCACTGATTCGGCTGGACCTCGCCCCCCTCGGCGCGCCAGGCCATGATGGGCGAGTTGCCGGACTGCTCGTCGCGGAAGTACAGGCTCAGGGCGCCGGCGATCCGGCTCACGCGCGGGTAGACCCACAGCGACACGCCGGAGTAGGCCGACCAGTCGGCGGCGCCCAGGGACTTGACGACCCCGGGCCAGCTCTCCTCGCGGTCGGCGGTGGCGAGCAGGCGCAGGGAGTGACTGCCGGCGTGGGCCAGCTCCGCCGAGCGGGAGGCCCACTGCTCGGGCCCCCAGGGCGCGGCGTCGGCGGCCTCCAAGTCGTCGAGGGGCACGCGGTCGCCGGTCGTGGCGTCTATCAGCTCGACATCGTCCACGAACAGCTCGATCTGCGCCCCCGGCTCCCATTCCTGCTCGGTGACGTAGAGCTTGAGGAACTGGACTGTCTTGCGGCGGTCGGCGGGGGCAACGGTGAGCATCTCGTAGGGCTGGAAGAGGAAGGCGGGCACGTCGAGGGCCTTACCGCTGGGGGCGATGAAGTGGGCCATGACGTCGGCCTGATCGGGATCGAAGGGATTGTCCCACTGGCCGGCGACGTCAAGGTCGAGCTCGACGGTCTGGAAGCGCGGGAGCTCGGGCTTGTCCACCGTGGCAGACCCGATCTGCGCCGCGTCCGCCGTCCCGAGGACAAGGAATGCCACCAGGACAACGCCCGTCGGGCTGACACCGCGCATATGACGCCCGTTGCGGCCCGGCATGGTAAGTCACCTGCTCGCCCTGGAAGTGGTGGCGATGGGGTATTCGCGAAGCGGGAAGCTGCGCCTGCGTGAGCCTTGGGGGACCGGGGGATAGGAGAAACGCTGGCGGCGACCGCGCTCCCCCGCCCTGCGGGGGCACGGATCGGCGGCCCGGCCTCCGGCGGCGCCGCCAGCCGCCCTACCTGTCCCCAACACGCACGGACACCCGTGGGCATGTGCGGACAGCGCCGCCTCACCCAGCCCCCGGAGGTGTCCGCCACCGGCCTGGCACGCCCGGCCGCTCGGCCCCGTAGGTCAGCCCCACCGGCGGATGGCCTCGTGTTCCCCTTCGGCCGTCAGTGACAACATGAGCTGGTTCTCTTCCCTCAGCCACCCGGCGTGCTCTGTCAGCCAGCCCAAGTGCCTGTCGAACTCCTGCTCGCCCATGCCTGTCCGCTCAAGTACGGACCGGGAGTCCAACCAGTTCTCCCCTTGCTCCTGCAGAAGCTGTAAGACGCTCTCAGAATGGCGAGCCGGGCCTGCGTGACGCGCTCAGTGGTGTCCACGCCCACGAGTCCCGCCTCCTCAACGTGCTCCACCCCATCCCATGAAAGGCACACAGCGGTGTTCGTCCGCCACTCGATGAGCCGGCGCTGCGCGAGGTAGTCTATCGCGTGGTCGACTTCGGCCTCGGTCGCGCGCAGGAGCGGTGCGAGGGAACGCCACTGCACTTTGGTCTCGCCCGTCAACCACGATTCGTATAGCGCGGTAAGCACGCCGTTGCGCACCTCGATGCTCCTGTTTGCGCCGTTCATGTGGGTGGCCTCCTGAGCCCGAACGTGTACTACCCAAACAGCTTGTCACCTTCATCCTCGCCGTCCGCAGTCAAGACAACCATGCGTCCACCCGTGCGATCTATCCACCCCACGTATTCCAGCCAGTCGAGATGCCTCCGCACCTGCTCCACGTCAATTCCGGTGGCGTTCGCCACCTCGTCCCAGGACGTGTAGGGCCTACCTCGCTCCGACGTCGCGTCGGCATCCCAGAACGCCCTTAGCAGCGAGAGCCGGATCGCGCCGTTGGTGCCGCGCTCTGCCTCCTCAACGAGGCCCGACTCTTCAGCCATGTCCACGCCCGCGGGCGTAATCCTGGCGTTAAACTGCCCCCACCGCTTCACGAGTCCCCGCGCGTCCAAGTAGGTCAAGGCCGGCCAGATCTCCGCCTCGGTCGCGCCGACGTCCTTCCCAATGTCGAGTGCCTCGCCGAGGTCGGTCCCCGTACTCCATACCCGGTAGAGCGCTCTGATGACTGCATTCCTCACTTCCTGCTTGCGTTCTCTGACGCCCACCGCCATCACCCCTTAGAAGGGTCGTCTCGGTCACAGCCCGGCCTGCTGCTTCGTGTGAACCACTACTGCGCGCATCAACTGCAACAGGCGCAGTATGTCGCCGTCCCGAAGGCAAAGACGTTGGCCGACGTCGGAGGTGGGACGGCCTGCCTCCGACGCATACCGATCGTCGATGATCCCTGAACTGTGGGTCAGGATGTGGCGGGCCTGGAGCATCTGCGACAGATAATCGAGCTCAGGCGAGGAGAGACAACTGTAGATGTCGAAGCCGAAGATGCGTTGGCCACACTCCCGACCACGCTCCACGTTCTGGAAGCTGTTGCCAATCTCTTTCGCTACCACCGCGCGCCGGCCTGGGTCGGCTCCGGGGTTCGCTGCCTGGTGGGATAGGCCCCGCAACGCGGTCTCGTAGGCACTCACCGCGTTCACAAGAGCATTTGTCACGAGAGTCTCATGGAGCCCCAGCTCCTCCCACTCTCGGAGGATCTGGCTCTCCTCCGGCCGCACGACGCTGCGTAAGCGGGCCGGCAGCAGGAGTTCCTGCTCGATCACCTGCGCGTTCTCGTCAAAGACTGAGAGTGGCTCCCGCAAGCCGCAGAAGGGACAGTAGAAGGCCATTCCGAAGACTGCGTATCGTAGGTCGCAGGCCACGCAGACCACGTGGCGCCGGGATAGCCGCTCCACCAGAGGGACGAGGGGGGCCGGCGTGTGCCTGATGGTGATGGTCAGAGAGAGCCCCGAGCTCGGCCGGGGACGCGTTGCTAGGCGCGCCAGCTCGCCGGATAGCCAGTCGCCTACCGCCCTAGCCACGCGGCTCTCCGCGTAGCGACGCTGCTGGTCGGTGAGGAACTCCTCCGGCGGCGCCGTTGCCCCGCAGTACGGGCAATACAGGCGGTGCCCCTCGAACGCATCGAAGGCGGCACCGTCCAGCCGGAAGACACGCCGGCATTCGGCGCCGGGGCACTGCCTACCGATCATACCATGCTCGTCGAATGGTATTGGCACCCTCAGCCTTCGGCGGAAACGCGCGCCCAACGTCACTTGCCCCCAAGTTGCCTGGCCTAGATCACTTCCTGGACCTGGAGCTGAATCCTGTCATGCTGCCGCACAGTATTGTGACATAGAACGAACGGCATGTCAATAGCGCGAATCCATCGCCCTATCGGCGTCCCGAGCGCAGGTGAGCCGTGTGCCCGTTGTCGCGCCCGCTTGCCGCTCATATCGGTGTGCCCGGCTGCTCAGCTCAAGTGCGAGACAGGCAGCCGGAGACCGTCGTGATGGGACGACTGTGCCGCGGCCGCCGTAGGCCAACGGCCTCCGTCCGTGTGCACGGACGGAGGACCACCACCCGGCCACCCCGGCGGGCCGGGGGGCCCCGGCCTGTCGGTACCACCGCCCAGCCACCACCGCAGGCTGAAGCCTGCGACTACAAGCGCGCGGCAGTCTCGATCCCGAGGGACCAACGCCGTGATCGCCGAAGCGGAATTGCGCAGTGCGCACAGACGGACCACCCCGAAGCCACCCCCGGCAGGCGCGGACGCCTGTCGCGTGCGCTTCACGCAACCCGCGACAGCCGGACCACAGCAGCACCACCCCCGGCAGGCGCGGACGCCTGTCGCGTGCGCTTCACGCAACCCGCGACTGCAGAGTCCAAACGCCCCAGACGGGCGGACCGTCCTCGTGGCGGTGCATCTGGCCGGAAGCCCCACGGTGAGTACGCCGGAGGGGATGCCTCGCCGGTGACGAAGCATACGGGGTCGGCTTCGGTACCGCCATCGTCACCCGGGAGGGACAGGCACATGCTGCGATTCATCCATGTCGGGACCGGGGGTTTCGGTGCGTATTGGTGTGCCCAGGTGCTTAGCAGGCTCGTGAAGCTCGGAAAGGCCGAGCCCGCCGCCGCCGTGGACATCAACCCCGATAACCTCAAGAACGCCCGCGACGGCTATGGCGTCCCCGAAAACCGCTGCTATACCGACGCCCGCCAGGCCTTCGATGAGGTCGAGGCCGACTTCGCCGTCATCGTCGTCCCGCCCGCCCACCACGAGGCCATCTCTACCCTCGCCATCGAGCGCGGCCTGCACGTGCTCATGGAGAAGCCCCTCGCCGATACCATCGAGGCCTCCTGCCGTATCTACCACCGCGCGCGCGAGGCCGGGATCAAGATGGCCATCACCATGAGCCACCGCTTCGACCAGGACAAGCAGAGCCTGGAACGCGCGATCCATTCGGGCGCTTATGGGGCCCTGGACTACCTCATCGGGCGCAATACCTGGGCTTTCCGCAAGTATGGGTCGTGGGGGGCGTGGCGGCACGAGCTGG
This sequence comes from uncultured Armatimonadia bacterium, assembly GCA_964608495.1. GTDB lineage: Bacteria > Armatimonadota > Zipacnadia > Zipacnadales > FEN-943 > JAKORR01. The sequence continues at coordinate 14,803 of CAZSOQ010000046.1, forward strand.
CCGACGCGCTGCTGATCGAGGGCACGGTGCATCATTTCGACATAATGCGCGGCCTGGCGCGCTCCAACGCCGTGACCGTCTACGCCAACACCTGGAACCCGCCCTGGGGCGAATTCGCGGGCGATTCCACGGGGCTGATGATCGTCGAGATGGAGAACGGCGTGCGCGTCTTCTACGAGGGCGCCAAGCCCAACGCCACGGGCCTGAACACCTGGGCGCGCGACTACTGGCGGGCCGAATGCGACCGCGCGACGCTGGTCCTGGACAACCGGCAACTGCGGCGGCTGTCGGACCTGAGCGGCGAGCGTGAGGACGAGGAACTGCCCCTGGCCGTGCAGCCGGCGTGGGTGAACCCCTGGCTGGCGGAGATGTTCGTGGACTGGCTGCAGGGCGGCCCGCCGGTGCCGACTCAGGTAGAGGACAATATCCAGTGCGCGGCGCTGCTCTTCGCGGCCCTGGAATCGGCCCACAGCGGGCAGGTTGTGGACGTGCAGGAGTACCTGGCGCGGCATCTGGGGGCCGGTTAGGGGGCGATTCGGGCAGGCCTGGCGACCGATTCGGACCCCTCGGCGACTCCCCGGCGCCCCGATCGCGAGCGGATTCCGGCCACAGGAGGGGTGGGCATGAGGGCAACGGTGGTGGTGCTGGCCCTGTTGGGGGCAGTGGGCCGCCCGGCGGCGGTCGAGTTTGCGGTGAACGCCGCGGCCGTGGGGCAGCGGGTGTGGCCGCTGAATGGGGTGAACGCCGGCCCCGGCCACATGAATGACCCAGCGCTCGCGGGCGTCGTGCTCACCGATCAGTATCGCGACATGGGCGTGCCGCTGGTGAGGACCCACGACTACTACGGCCCCTGCGACCTGTCGGCGGTCTTCCCCTGGGGATGGGGGCCGCACGCGGTGCTGCCCGCCGGTACCTATCGCTTCGACGATACGGACCGGGTGATTCAAGAGATACGGGACACGGGGTGCGAGGTGATGTTCCGGCTGGGGGAGAGCTGGGACAAGGATAGCGAGGGCTACGAGATACCCGGCAGCTTCACCCAGGTGACGGCGGTGTGCATGGAGACCGTGCGGCGGTACGCCGGCGGCGGGGTGCCCTACAACGACCGCGTGACGCTTTGGGAAATCTGGAACGAGCCCAACCACGAGCAGTTCTGGGACTTGCAGGCCGACCCGGACTGCGAGAGGTTCTTCGATCTGTATGCCGAGGTAAGCCGCGCCCTGGAGCAGGGATTCAGCAAGATCATCATCGGCGGGCCGGGCGCCAAGGGCGGCTCGACGGCGGAGATCGCGGATTTCGCCGCGCGATTCGCCCAGGCGTGCCGTGACCGCGACGCGCCGCTGTACTTCTACTCCTGGCACTCGTACAACCGCGAGCACGCGGGGCCGTACATCTTCGCGAAGCAGGCGCAGGAGGTGCGGGAGGCGCTGGTGAGCGTGGACCCGAGGCTGGCGAATATACATAACGTGCTGAGCGAATGGAGCTCGACGCACTTCAAGGGCCAGGCCGAGGCGCCGACGGCGGAAGATGAGCGGCGGAACGCCACGCTGGGCAACGCGGAGGGCGCGGCCTTCACAGCGGCGGCGCTGGTGTACATGAACCTGTACTCGGACCTGCTGTACGCTTGCCGCTACCGGGGAGACGCCTGGGCGCCCCACGAGGGCTACGGGCTCGTCCAGGCCGACGGCTCGTCACTGAAGAAGACGGGCTACGCCCTCAAGGCGTACTCGCAGCTTTTCCCGGACCTGGAGCGCGGCCGGATGTATGCGCTGGCGACAACCGGCGGCGACACGGGCGACGAAGGAGCGGCGGATTGGTGTCGGGCACTCCTGGCGACGACCGATCAGGAGCGGAAGACGGTGAACGTGCTGCTGGCTCTGTGGCGATCGGCTGGACGAGGCTTCAGGCTCACGGTGCAGGGCATCCCGCAGGAGTGGAAGAAGCCGTGGATCGTGCACTACCGGGTGTCCGAGGCGGGGGACTGGCAGGTTGTGACAGGGCAAGGCTTCACGAGACCGCTTACCGGGACGTACGTCTACGAGGGACGAGTGCGCCGGGGAGCTTGGCGAGGCGGAATGCCAGCGAGGTCCACGTCGTGCGGCTGTTCGACGCCGCCGAGGTGATGGCGCCTCAGCCGGTGGCGCCGCGCAAGTACCAGCCTAGGCCACGGAACCCGAGGCTTCGGCCGATGCCACCGCCGCGGCCAGGGACACGACCGCGACTCCCGACCGGGCCGAAGGGGCCGGGCGAGGCCGCAAGGCTCGCGAAGCCCGTGCGGGGCGAGGCCGACCCGCGATAGGCCGAGAGGGCAGAGATCGCCCGCTCGCCTCCCACGGGAGCCAAGCGCCGCCCCCCTGGCCTCTGCGGGAGCCAGATACTGGTCCGCTCGCGTCCCAGAGAAGCCGGGCACCGGACCGTGGCCTGGCACGGCAGGCACTTAGCGGACCGCGGGGCTCACACAGAGGGCCGGCGCGGGGCTCCGCCCACTGCCGGCCGAACCCTCTGCCAATCGCGGCAGAGCGCCGCGGACCGGCCGGGAAGGCGGCTCGGCTGCGCCATCAGCGACCCGGCCGGAGGAGATTCGGGACGCGTCCGTCGAAGGGTTCGAGGAGGCGCGGCCCCAGCGGTACCGCGGCCGGCCCCACGGGTTCGGCCTCAGGCCGGACGGCTGTGGGATCAGCCTGGGCGCCGCGCAGCTTGAACCAGGCCTGGAGGACGAGCTTGGCGTCCTGGTAGTCCAGCTTGCCGTCGGGCAGGGCCTCGATGTCGGGGATCTCGCCGCGCCAGGGGGCCAGGTCGAAGCGCGGGTCCACCTCGGCCGGGGTAGGGCCGTTGGCGTCGCGCCAGCCCTGAATGAAGGCGGCCAGGTCGGCCACGTCTATCACATTGTCGCGGTTGAAGTCGAAGCTCACCAGGAAGCCGGAATCGAAGGGCACGTCGAGGACCAGGTCCGGGTCGTCGGGAGCCGCCTCGACGTTGCCGACCAGGTCGGTCGCGCGGGAGATGAAGCGGTAGCTGTGCCCGGGCCGGCCCTCGAAGGGCGCGGTCGTGTCGGCCGTTTGGTTGCGCCAGACCGCGTAGGGGCCGTCGTTCTCGGACAGGTAGATGTCGTAGCGCATGACTCCCGAGCCGTCTCCGTCGTCGCCCTGCCAGTGGATGGCGTAGCTTTGGCCCATGAGGGGCTCGGCGCCGGTCACGGCGCTGGTGGGCGGCTGCGTGTCAATGCGAACGAGCGTCTCGTTCGTGTCCGTGGCGGGCTGGGTATCGAACACTATGGTGGCTTTGTTCCTGATCTCAGCGCCGTTGGGCAGACCGGTCTTGGGCTGGATGCGGAAGGCGACCCAGCCCTCGCCCTCGGGCGGAGTCTTGTTGGGCGGCAGGTTGATGCCCGTCATGCGCCAGGTAAGGGTACCAGTGGCCTTGCTGAACAGGCTCTGGAGGACCTGGGGATGACTGCCGCCCAGGGACTCGAGGCTGGTCGAGTCCAGGTTGGGGGACAGTTGGTCGGTGACGACGATGTTTCTGGCCGCGGCCGTGGCCTCGGCCTTGTTCTCGAAGAAGACGTGGTAGACCAGGGGGTCGGTCTGGCCCGCGCTCCAACCCCCCTCCTCGTCTGCGCCGGGTCCTGCTTTGCAGTTGGGGTCCCACGGAACGCCAAGAGGGATTATGCGCATCTCGGACTCCCCGGTACGGATGCAGGCGGAGGTGTCGCGCAGGTAGCCCACGTGGTCGTCGGTGATGAAGACGCCGTAGAAGCCCCGGAGGGACTGAGGGCCGCCGAGGTAGTTAAGCTGGTTGCTGGCCGATTCAAAGCGCTCGGCGCAGTAGATCCAGTCCTGCTTCATCTGGTAGTTCGCCTTTGGCCACTCATCCTTCCACCAGCTCGGGGCAGGCTCACCAGCCGCCTCCTTGAAGCCCAGGCCCGTGCCGGCGAGCATCATGCTCAGCGCGGTGGACACGCCCCACTCCGCGGTGCCGGTATCGTCGGCCCACTTTTTCAGGGCGCGTTTGAGGATTTCCTTTTCTAGATTGGGGTATTGCAGCAGATGCATCATCTCTTCGTCTGTCAGGTCCTCTTGGAGCATGTTCCCCGCCGAATCGATCACGCACCACAGGAAGCGGTAGGCCTCGCTGACGACGAAGCAGGTGACGTAGACGATCGCGATCTCCGCGCCTGTCTGTGCGGGCCCGGCTGAGGTCCCTGACCATTCCCCCTTGGCGCGCACGTCCACGTCTATCTGGAGGCTGCCCATGGCGCCGAGCGGCGGGATCAGCAGGTACCCCTCCTTATCCAGCACGGGCGTGCCGCCGCCGGCAATGCTCGTCCCGCCGGAGGACACGCCCGCAATACCCGCGTTGGAGACGCCGATCTGCACAAGGGTCGGCTTGCTCTCGACGGGATTCGGGTTACGCACCGTGACGGTCACGCGGCGCGTCGCTCCTTCCCGGACCCAGTTGGGCCCCGTGACGGAGAGCGATAGCGGCCGCGTGCCGCCCTCGATGGTGAAAGCGGCGGGCAGCACTCCCTGGCGGGAGCCGGGGTTGACGACGTACACGTCCCACTGGACGTCGCTGCCCACGGCCAGGAGCAGGAACTCGACCTTCAGCGAGGTGCCGTCCTCGGCGGCCTGGAGGACTCGCCCGGCCACATAGGGCTGCCAGGTGGCGCGGAGGGTGACGGTGGCGCCCGCATCGAGGTTCTGGCCCGCTATCGTGCAGGTCACGAATTCCCCGCTGTTGCCGCTGTTGGGCGAGATGCCTGTGACGACAGGCTCCGGGCCCAGGGCCAGGCCGGACCGCGCCATGCCCCCGGCGGGCGCGGGCCGCTGGTAGACGAAGCAGTCGGGCCTGCCGTTGGTGTCGTCCGACACGAGGGCGCTGGAGTAGGAATCGAAGGCGACATACCTACCGCCGCGGCTGATGACGGGGTTGAAGCCGCTGGCGCTGGCCCCGCCTGTGGGCAGCTCGAGGAGTGTGGTCTGGCCCGTGACGCGGTCGCGGACGAAGATGCCGGTCTCGTGCGAGGTGCCTTGGGCCGATGCGGGCTCTGGGGTCATGCACACGAAGGTCACGTACCGCCCATCGCCGCTGATGCTCGGCTGCTGGGCGTTGGTCAACTGCGTGCCGTCAGAGGCGATGCTGGCAAGCTCCGTTTGCCCCGTGAGGCGGTCGCGGACGAAGACATCCGAGTAGGGCGTCAGGTCCGTTGGGACCAGGTTCCCGGCGGTCGAGGCGAAGGCAATGTAGCGACCGTCGTCGCTGATGGAGGGCCAGGTGGATTCGCCGGCGGTCTGGGCGCCTTGAGTGGATACGCTCACGCGCTCGGTCTGGCCCGCCTGCAGGTCGCGGAGGAAGACGTCGGCCTGGGCGTTGGTGTCGGCGAGGACGAGGTTAGGGGCGCTGGAGACGAAGGCCAGGTAGCGCCCGTCAGCGCTGAGGAGGGGGCGGGAGCTGGCGTCATCGGCCTGGCCGCCGTCCGGGGCGACGCTGACGCGGGTGGTCGTGCCGGCCGGGACGTCGCGCAGGAAGACGTCGGTCTTGCCGTTAGTGTCGTCCTCGACGAGATTGGCGGCCCAGGAAGTGAAGGCGACGCGGTTGCCGTCGTCGCTGACGCTGGGCTCGTAGCTAGGACCGAGTCCGGGCGTGCCATCGTTGGCGACGCTGGCCTCGGTCATGGTACTCGTAGAGCGGTCGCGAAGGAAGACCTGCTTATGGGCTACAACGCCGCCGCCCTGGCCCTCGATGAGATTGGTGGCACTCGAACTGAAGGCCAGGAAGCGCGCGCCGGCGGTGATGCAGGGGTCCAAGCAGGCGCGGTTGGGCTGCTGGCCGAAGAGCCCCGCTACCCCGAACGCGGTGTCGCGCGTGAGCAGGTCGTGGATCAAGACGTCCGCGGCTGCGTTGGTGTCGCTGGCGACCAGGTTCGTGGCCACCGACTCGAAGGCGACGTAGCGGCCGTCGGGGCTGATGACGGGGCTGTAGCTGCCGCCGTTACCCTGGTTGCCGTATCTGTCCACGCTGACGCGCACGATGAGGCCGGCGGCCTGCTGCGTTACCACGTCCATCGGCCTCCCAGGCCCGGGAGCGGTGGGTAGCGACCCCAGCAGACCCGAGGGGAGCAGGAGGCTGGCGAGTCGCGGCCCGGGAGGACGGGTCGGGGCCGGCGACGGCAGCCGCGCTAGGCGTCCCAGCTCGGCGACGAGGGCGCCGGTCCTCGGGAGCACCGGGGAGCCGCGGGAGACGGTGGTCAGGCCGTCGGCGCTGGGCGAGCCAGGGCCTCTCTGCGGAGCGGCCTTCGTCAGCGGCGAGGCGCCGACGAGTAGCGCCACGAACGCCACCAAGGCCGAAGGTAGCGACCGACCCAAGCGCAGTGAGCGCACCATGCAACAGCCCCCCGTAGCTGCAGCGTGCCAAGGTGTCAGCGAGGAGATTCTGGGGCGGGCTCGTACGGCTGTCAATGGTCGGTATCACAGGTTGCGCCTAGGGCCGGTGCGGGGCGCGGGCGGGCCCCGTCCGGCTCCCGCTTCGGCGAGTGCCGCCTCGGTGAGGCTCGCGCTCAGGGCCGGGCGATGATGAGGGCCAGCGAGGACAGCTTCATGGTCAGGCCGATGCCGTCGGCCGGGACCACACCCTCGCCCACCTGCTCGAGGGCCTCAGCCTCGCGCAGGGCGACTAGCTGCTCGTCGGTCGGCGTCTGGGGAGAGCCCATCGCCTCCCATGCGTCGAAGGGGTTGCTGTGGGTATCGTCCAGCAGGCAGACGGTGTAACGGGTGCCCTCCGGCACCGGCAGGCGCAGCCTCACGGCCCGGTCGGCGGCCGTCTCCTCCTGGTCGTCGCTGTAGTTCCATACCAGCGCGGCCACCGACCCGTCGTCGCGCAGGGCGGCCATCGCGCCCACGAGCTCATCGCCGCCCCGCAGCGGCAGCCAGCGGCCCTGGAGCTCGGCGAGCATCCGGAAGGTGTTGACCACGGGCTTGGCGATGCCGCTCGGGGCGGTGAGACCGATGCCGCCGACGAACATCTTCTCCTCCTGGTAGGGGTGATCGGCAAGGCAGAAGTAGTAGAGGCTTTCGAGGCCGGGCGCGTCACGCAGCTCGGCGACGGCCCGCGCGAAAAAGGTGGCGCCATGGGCGTCTTCCGAGTACCGCCGGGGCGAGCTGGTGAGATTGCACTCCGTTATGTGAAGCGGCAGGTCCAGACCGGCCGCCCGCATCGCGTCCCGGACCCTCGCCAGGCGCATCGGCAGCCACCGGACCATGGGGAAGGCCTCGGCAAAGCCCGAGCCGGCGTAGAAATGAACGCTCAGCACGTCGCAGCGCAGCCTGTTCTTCGCGACGAAGGCCAGGAACTCGCGCGTCAGGTCGTCGTCGGCGCCGTCCAGGCCGCCGATGGTGATGCCCTCGTCGGCCGCCAGGGCGCCCTTGACCGTCGCCTCGTAGACCCGCAGGTAGTCCTCGTGAGTGCCGTCGAAGTAGCCGCTCGCGAAGGGCTCGTTCCACACCGAGAACACCCAACGGCGCACCTCTTCCGTCCCGAAGACCTCCTCGAGATGCTCGACCACGCGCCGGCACAGCTCCGTCCAGCGGTCGTAGTCCTTCGGCGGCGAGAGGTTGCACCAACTCGTCTTCGGCCGGCTCGCGAGAGCGTCGGGCATCGGCTCGAAGGTGAAGTAGACGCGCAGCCCCCGCCGGACGATGTCGCCGAGCACCTGGTCGAGGAAGGCATAGTCCACCGGAGTGCCGGCCTCGTCGTACTTGATGCACGCCAGGGGCGTGTGTACGCGGACGATAGTGAAGCCCAGGGACGGAAGGAGGTCGAGGGCGCGCTGGTAGTGGGGGAAGCGGATGCGCTCGGCGTGCCCCGCGTCGGTGCCGTACCAGAAGTGCCGGATGGGCTCCCCGGCCTCGGTGCCCACGGCCAGGACCGCCTCGGGCAGGCGCTCGCCGGCGGGCCGCAGCTCCAGCGAGGCGTCGTCCACGAGGGCCTCGCCGCCGCTTATGTCCCAGGCCATCAACTGCAGGCGCAGGTACTTCACCTCGGCGGGCAGGAGCAGCCTGCGCGTGTAGGGGAGCCAGGGCCAGGTGCCGTCCTCGAGCGCCACGTCCCAGTGCCCCCAGTGGACCTTGACGGGCTCGCGGTTCCCGTCCAGGGCGAGGAGCTGGGCCCCGGCGCGGTTCCAGTGATTCTCGCCGGCCCGCACGTCCCGCAGGCGCATCGAGAGGCGGACGTGGATCCTCTCGCCCGAGTAGGGGATGACCGGTGAGAGCACGCGGGCATTGCGAGTGAGCCTGGCGCAGTGGTTGCCCGGCTGGTCCTCGCGGGCCACGACCTCGACGGGACCGCCCACGCCGGCCGGCTCGACCGCCGTGGTGCCCTCGACCGCCCAGGCCTGCGGGCCGTGCTCGAAGTCAAGGCTCAGCCTCGGCGCCGCCAGGAGGCAGCCCGCGAGGAGAATCGTCTGCGCCACCATAGGCTAGGTCCCCCACCTGCGAAGTCTTTTCGCCGCTGCACCAATCTACTCGCGGCGCCGCGGCCCCGCAAGGACACCGCGAGGCGGCGGGCAAGAGGAATGGCGCCGAGCGGGCCGAACCGCTCCCCCGGCCCCGGTCGGGCGATCGGTCCGCCGGGGCATCGGCCTCCCCGGCCCACAGTGTAACGGGAGCGGTGCCGAATGCTGACCTGCCACAGGCTCGTGACACTCCTGGCGGCCCTTGCCTGCGCGGCAGCCGCGACGGCCCAGGCCCCGGAGGCCATCGTGGCGCCCGCGGGCGCGTCGTTCGTGACGGACCTGGCCGCCCGCGAGCTGCAGCGGTACCTGTACCTGGCCTCCGGGGAGCTGCTGCCGGTGGTGGGGGACACATCGCGGCCGTGCATCGTGGTCGGGGGGCCCGAGGAGAATCCCCTGACCCGCCGGCTGGTGGCCGCCGGGGCACTGCGATTCGACGCCGGGGAGCTGGGCGACCAGGGCTACGTGCTGCGGACCCTGACCCAGGACGGCCGCACGATGACCCTGGCGGCCGGGGCGACGCCCATCGGCACCCTCTATGCGGCCTACGACCTGCTGGAGAGGTACGGATTCGGCTTCTACCTCGGCGGAGACGCTGTCCCGGAGCGCCAGGACCTGCGCTTCCTACCCCTGGACGAGGCGCGGCGGCCCGTCTTCCGCATCCGGGGCAGCCTGCCCTGGTACAACTTCCTGAACAGCCCGACCACGTGGAACCTGGCCGACTACAAGCGCTTCTTCGACCAGATGGCAAAGATGCGCATGAACTTCGTGGGCTTCCATGCCTACGACTACGAACCCTTCACGGCGGTGAAGATGGACGGCACGTACCGCTTCGGCCGTCCGCTACAGAACACCAGCGAGAGGGTCTGGGGCACCGTGCCGATGAAGACCGAGGAGTCCGGATTCGGCACGGGCGAGTGCTTCGAGCGCGAGTACTTCGGCTCGGATGCCTCCTTCGACTACGCCACCCCGGAGGAGGGCATCGAGAAGGCACAGGACCTGCTCGCCGAGGCCCTTTCCTACGCCCGACAGCGAGGGATTCACGTCTGCGTGGGCTTCGAGGTGCACGGCGACCCCTCGGACCCCGACAACGAGCGGAATCTGGAGCTGCGGCTGCGGCACCTGCTGACCCGCTACCCGATGGTCGAGTATGTGTGGCTTTGGCAGGCGGAAGGTAGGGGCGGAGGCGCGCAGCAGGCGATTCCACCCCGGAACACGCCTTTTGGGAGCTACTACCGAGGGGTTTGCGCCGAATTCGCGTACCTGGGCGATCCCTCGCGGATAGCGGAAGCCGCGCGCGTGTCGTACTACGCCCACCTGGGGCACCAGGTGATACAGCACCTGGCGCCGGACGTGCGCCTGATCGTGAGCGGCTGGGGCGGCGACCGGTGGATGCGCCTCTCGGACTTCTACGTGGGCCTCGACCGCACGCTGCCGGATGACATAGTCTTCGCGGCCCTGGACAACATAGACCCCACTGCCACGCCCGAGGTGAGCCACGCCTACGGCGAGGTCTCGCCCGACCGCGAGCGCTGGCCGATCCCCTGGTTCGAGTCCGATGGAGGCGGGACGCGACGGGACCAGTGGGGTCCGCAGTGCAACGTGAAGCCCTTCACGGCCCTGTGCCGCGACGCCCTGGCCAAGGGCGCACAGGGCCTGCTGGGGATCCACTGGCGCACGCGCGGGGTCGAGGAAGTGGCCGCCTACGTGGCGCAGTTCGCGTGGGATCCCGAGCTTACCTACGAGGGATTCTACGACGGGCTGGCCCTGCGGTGCTTCGGGGAGCGCTACGCCGGGGAGATGAGCGCGATTCTGCGCGATCTGGAGGCCCTGGGGCCGCGCTGGACGGGGGCGCTGGGTCAGGTCGAGTGTGGCGGATTCCAGTGGTTCTCCAGCAACGATCGCCCCGACCCCGCAAAGCTGGCGAGGCTGGCGGAGATCGAGAAGCGACTGGTGGCGATGCGGGAGGGTCTGGACCCCCGCCACCGGGACCGGCTGGCGTACCTGCTGCACATGATCCGCTGGCTAACGGCCTACGACGCGGCGGCCATGCAGCTCCAGCCCGGCGGTCGGGTCGAGCAGGCCCTCGCGCAGGCGGAGCAAGCCAAGGCCGCAGGCAAGGACGACGCGGCGGCTCAGGCGCAGGCCGCCCTGGACGCCCTGCGCTCGGCGGGACTGGACCGGGCCTTCGTTGAACGGGCGCGTCTGCTGACGAATCAGGGCGAGAAGGGCGTCCTGGCCACCGCCAACGGCAAGGCCTATGCGGCGTATCGCGAGCTGCAGAGGCGTATCACGGCGCTGCTGCCCGAGGCGCTTGCGGCTCAGCCCGTGCCGCTGGAGGGCCTGGACCTGGCGGTGACGGTGACGCCCGACCGCCTGGCGCCCGGCGAGCCGCTGGTCGTCCGGGCCATCGCCCGCACGGACAGACCGCCCGTGACGGTTGCCCTGCACTGGCGGCGGCTGGGCGGCGATGGGTTCACGGAGGAGCCGATGAGGGTCGTGGAGCGCTCGGTGTTCGAGGCTGTGATTCCGGCCGAGCGCCTGCCGGAGCCGGGCCTTGAGTGCTTCGTGGCGGCCTCGGACGCCGCCGGAAGGGCGGCAAAGGTGCCCTTCGCGGGCGCCGAGGGGCCCTTCACGACCCTCTGCACCCCAGATCGGGGCCCTCAGTGGGCGCCCCGCGAGCCCTCGGTGACAGCCCGCGACCTGGTCGCCTGCGTGGACCTGGATGCCCGGGACGCGGGCACGTACCAGGTGGCCCTGAGGTGGCGACCCCGTCGCGGCGCCGCGCCTCATCACTGGGAAGTGACCCGCGAAGGCGGCGGCGATCGCATGGTGTTGGCGGAGGCGCGGCTGGCGGGCTTGCTGGACTTCACCGTGATGCGCGGGACGCGATACTCCTACTGTGTGATACCCGTGGCCTGGGACGGGACCAAGGGCGAGGCGCGGACCATCGAGATCACGACCCCGGCCTATCCGCCGCCCGGTAAGCCCACGGGCCTGCAGGCGCAGCCGATGGTGCGGCGGGTGCTCCTGCGTTGGCCGAGCGGCGAGCCGGGCGTGGACGCCTACCGGGTGTCGCGGCGGTCGCCCGAGGTGGCCGATACGGTGATCGCCGCCGCCGTGCCGTCGTCGCAGGGCGAGACGACTACCTTTGTTGACGACGACGCCGCACCCGGCGTGGAGATGGCCTACCGCGTCACCGCCATCGCCCGTGACGGCACGGAGAGCGAGGCGAGCGATCCGGTTGCCGTGCGCTCGTGGGCCGAGGCGCAGCCGGTGCTGACACTGCCGCTGCAGGGGTCGCTGGAGTCCGAGCAGGGGGTGCAGGCGCGGGCCCAGGGCGACCCGCAGTTTGTGACAGTCGGCCAGGGCAAGGCGCTGCGGCTGGGCCCCGGGCGGTGGCTGGCCTTCGACGACCGGCCCGAGTTCCACATCCCCTGCGAGATCACGCTGGCGGCGTGGGCGAGATTCGACGACCTGGCGGGGATTCCCGTGCTCATATCGCACGCCCAGTGGATGCAGTCGGGCTATTTCCTGCAGGTGATTGGGCAGGGAGTGCGCTTCCACGTGGCCCTGGAGGGGGGCGTGCTGGTGGCGGACGCGGGGAGAATAGAGCCGGGGCGGTGGTACCACATCGTGGGGGTCCTCGACGGTCGCGAGGCCCGCGTGTACGTCAACGGGGAGCTGGCCGGCCGCCGTCCCCTGCCGGCGGGCGCCCAGCCGGTCCAGGTGCCCTTCCGCGGGCCGCTGTACGTGGGCCGATACAACGACCCGGGCCCGCAGTACGAAGTGCACGGCCTGGTGGGAGGCGTGGGCGTGTACAACGGAGCGCTGTCGGAGGAGGCTATCAGGGCGGCATACCAGGCGGAGGCGAGCGGATATGGGCCGTAGGTGCGGGCGCTAAGGGGCGCGCGGGGGCCATGT
>CAZSOQ010000047.1:0-27160 GCA_964608495.1 uncultured Armatimonadia bacterium
CCCTCGGTCATCTGCTGCAGCTCACAGCCGATTCCTCGCTACCCCCAACCCACCTCTCCCTCCCCGCCTTTTCGGCCGGATCCCTAGCCTGCATGAAGTAGAGGGCTGGGGTGGGGTCCCAGTGCACCCCGTACGCGCCGACGTACGTGTAAGGATTCGCCACGTTCTCCGAGCTGCTCGTCATCTGCCCAAAGGCCTCGTATGCATACGAGTTCTGCGTGTCCTGGCTGCCGTCCAGCACCCCGCGCACGCTGCCCAGGCCGTCATACAGATAGTGGTAGCTGGCCCCGCCCCGCCGCATGCTGATCAGGCTCTGGTACAGGACTCCACCCTCGTGGGTATACCTCGCCACGGTATTGTCGCTCCCGTCGCGCTCCAGCAGCACCTTGTCCTGGTCGTACAGGTACTTGATCGTGCTATGCCCCTCGCCCTTGCTTAGCCGCCTCCCCTCGCTCTTATGGTTAAAGTGCGTCCGCGAGATATGCGGGCACGTCAAAAGCGTCAGCCTGTTCCCCTCATGGTAGCTGTACGACGTCGTGCCCGCCGATTCCTGCCTGTCAGTCAGGTTGCTGCTGGTATCGTACGTGTACGTGGCGACGGGCTCGCCGGCTTCGGTGGAGGTCGTCGGGGCTGAACCCGGTGCCCGCCTGTCGGCCCAGACCATGGGAGCCCGGCAGCAAGTGACGTGGAGGCGGACCCCAGGTGCGCGGCAGCCACGCCCACGCTAAGCTGGACGGGAAAGGTGTCGGCGACGCGACGGCCAAGTGGCGCACGGCCCGCGGGATTGGCGCCGGCGTCGCGCGTCCGACTGATCGCGGGGGGGATACCGCCGATGAGCCTGCAGACCGGCTTGCTTCTGACCAGCCTGATACTCGTGTGCGCTGTGGCCTGGGGGGAAAGCGCGGCAAGAGAGACCGGCGGGCCAAGGCGCTACTACGGCAAGCTCCTGCCCGTGCCCTTCACCGATGTCACCGTCGAGGACGAGTTCTGGGCGCCGCGCCTGAGGATCAACCGCGAGCGCACGCTGCCCCACAACCTGGCCCTGTGCGAGGAGACAGGGCGGATTCGGAACTTCGCGCAGGCCGCGGGGCTGGACGACAGCCCGTACCAGGGGCACTACTTCCACGATTCGGACGTCTACAAGGTGCTGGAGGGGGCGGCTTACTGCCTCGCGACGAACCCGGATCCGGCGCTGGAGGCCGAGGTGGACCGCATCGTGGGGCTGATCGCCGCCGCGCAGCAGGCCGACGGGTACCTGAACACCTGGCACACGATCAAGGAACCCGAGGCGCGCTGGACGGACCTGCGGGCTAAGCACGAGCTGTACACGGCCGGGCACCTGTTCGAGGCGGCGGTCGCCCACTACGAGGCCACAGGGAAGCGCTCGTTGCTGGACGTGGCTTGCGGGCTCGCGGACCACATTGACGGCATCTTCGGGCCGGGCAAGCGGCACGACGTCCCCGGCCACGAGGAGATCGAGCTGGCGCTGGTGAAGCTGTGGCGGGTGACGGGCGAAGGGCGGTACCTGCGCCTGGCGCGGTTCTTCGTGGACGAGCACGGCCGGGCCGACACGCACGAGCTGTTCGGCACCTACTGCCAGGACCATCAGCCGATCCGGGAGCAGACGGAGGCCGTGGGCCACTGCGTCCGCGCCATGTACCTGTACTGCGCTGTGGCGGACCTGGCGGCGCTGACGGGCGATGAGGGCTATGGGCGGGCACTGGAGGCCCTGTGGCGCGACGTGGAGCGCAAGATGTACGTCACGGGCGGGATCGGCGTGCAGGGCCACGGCGAGGGCTTCGCGGCGCCCTACTTCCTGCCCAATGACGAGGCCTACTGCGAGACCTGCGCGGCCATCGGCATGGCGCTGTGGAACCACCGCCTGGCCCTCCTGCGCGGCGAGGGGCGCTTCGCGGACATCGTGGAGCTGGAGCTGTACAACGGCGCGCTCGCGGGCGTGTCGCTGGACGGGACCAGCTTCTTCTACGTCAACCCCCTGGCCAGCCGCGGCACCCATCACCGTCAGAGATGGTACGGCTGCGCCTGCTGCCCGACCAGCGTCGTGCGCTTCCTGGCGCCGCTGGGCGGGTACATCTACGCGCGGTCGGCGGAGGGGGACGGGGTGTGGGTGCTCCAGTACATCGGCGGCACGGGCAAGGTCCCCGTCGGGGACGGCGAGGTCCTGGTGCGCCAGGAGACCCGCTACCCCTGGGACGGCCAGGTCCGCGTGACCGTCGAGCCGCGGGGCGCCCAGCGCTTCCCCCTGCACCTGCGAGTGCCCGCCTGGTGCGAGGGCGCGACGGTGGCCGTGAACGGCCGGCCAGTGAGCGACCTCGCGCCGGCCGACGGCTTTGTCACCCTCGACCGCGCCTGGAAGCCCGGGGACGTGGTCGAGCTGAGCCTGCCCATGCCCGTGCTTCGCGTGCGGGCGGACCCCAGGGTCGAGGACGACCGAGGGCGGTTGGCGCTGCTTCGCGGTCCGGTTATCTACTGCCTCGAGGACTGCGACAATGCCCAGGCCGCCGGGGGCCTCGCGCTGGCGAAAGACACGGCCGTCCGCGCGGAGCCCAAGCCGGACCTGCTCGGCGGTGTCGTCGTGCTGCGGGGCCGGGGACGCGCGGGGCGGATCACGGAGGCGGAGGATGGGTCGCTGGCCTACGAGGAGCGGGCTGCGGAGCTGACGGCCGTGCCGTACTATGCCTGGGACAACCGCGAGCCGGGGCAGATGGTGGTGTGGGTGCCGGCGGAGCTGGACGCGAGGCGGGACCTGTCGGGGCTGACGGTGGCGGTGCTGGCGCGTGCCTCGGCGTCACACTGCCATCCCACGGACTCGGTGGCGGCCCTGAAAGACGGCGTGCTGCCGTCCAGGTCGATTGACCACTCGATCCCGCGGTTCACCTGGTGGGACCACCGAGGCACGACGGAGTGGGTGCAGTACGACTTCGACGAGCCGAGGACGTTCGCCAAGGCGGAGGTGTACTGGTTCGACGACACTGGACGCGGGCAGTGCCGGGTGCCGGCGTCGTGGCGCGTGCTCTGGCGCGACGGCGACCAGTGGCGGCCCGTGCAGGCCGCCGGTGCCCACGGAGTCGAGCGGGATCAGTTCAACGTGGTGACCTTCGAGCCCGTGACCACCGACGCCTTGCGCATCGAGGTGCAACTGCAGGAGGGCTTCTCGGGCGGGATCCTCGAATGGCGTCTTCCGAGATGAGGGCGAGCCCGAGCCGTCCGGGTCTCCCGCGGCGCGTGGGCCCGGCGCCTGGCGCCCGGGCGCGCCTCGGCACGAGGAAGGCCTAGATGCACGAGCCAGCCCCAGTCTCCGAAGGCGCCCGCGAGCGGCCTCACGGCCGGCCCTCGTCGCCCGTGCCGGACCCGCCGCCGTGGCGCGCCATCGCGGTGGGCCTGGTCTTCTGCCTGCCGGGCTTCTACTTCGGCACCTACGGCTACCAGATCGTCCAGGCCATCATGTGGGGCCAGACGTCCCTGCAGATGGCCGGCGTGATGACCCTCTTCGTTGCGGTGATCGTCCTCTACGCCCTGGGGCGCGTGGCGCGGCCGCTGCGCCTCGATCGCCGGGAGCTGCTGGTGGTCTACGCGATGGCCACGCTCACCACCGCCATCGGCGGCAGCGGGATGCTGGCCTTCCTCGTGCCGACCCTGCCCGCCGGCCACTACTACGCTACGCCCATCAACAAGTGGGAGGAGTTCTCCGACTTCATCCCGCCCTGGCTCACGGTCAACGACCCCGCGGCCGTGCGCGGGTTCTTCGAGGCCACCGGCACTCTCTACAGCCGCGCCACCCTCGACGCCTGGGCTGCGCCGCTGGCCTTCTGGCTGCCCTTCACGGCCCTGCTGGTCCTCGGGACCCTCGCGCTGTGCAACCTGCTGGCCCAGCAGTGGATCACCCACGAGCACCTGGTCTTCCCGCTGGTGCAGGTGCCGCTGGCCCTGACGGCGCCAGCCGAGCAGCGGCGCTTCTGGACAAATCGCCTCACCTGGTTGGGCTTCGGGATCGCGGGCGTCCTCGAAAGCGTCAACTTCATCAACTACCTGTACCCGGCCTTCCCGCGGGCGTGGCTCAAGGCACGGCCTGTGGGCCAGAGCCTCACCGGCCTGCCCCTCGCCACCGTGAAGCCCCTGCACGTCTCGTTCTTCCCGTTCATGATCGGCGTGGCGTTCCTCCTGTCCACCGAGACCAGCTTTAGCTGCTGGTTCTTCTACTGGCTCGGCAAGCTCGAGTGCGTGCTCTGCGCCGCGCTGGGCTTTGGCGGGCGCGGCTCGGGCCGAGGGATCACCCAACTGCCGCTGCTGGATCAGCAGGGCACGGGCGCGCTGCTCACGCTGATGGTCCTGGTGCTCGTGGTGGCCTGGGCCAATCTCCGCCGGACGCTCGGGAGCAGCCGGCCCCGCGGCGCCCAGATACTCTCGAGCCGCGCCAGCCTCGCCATCGCGGGCCTGTGCTTCCTCGGCCTCGTGGGCATGAGCAACGCCGCCGGGATGCCGGTGCTGGTGGCCGCGCTGTACTTCGTGCTGCGCTGGCTCTTCGCCCTGGCGTGGGGGAGGGTCGTGGCGGAGACGGGGTGCGGCTGGACGCGCCAGTACCAGGCCACCATCCAGCACGTCATCTCGGAGGGAGTGGGCACGGCCGGCATGCCCAGGCGCGGGCTGGCGGTGCTCGCGATGTTCCGCTGGTTCAACAACTACGGCGACAGCCGGGCGCCCCACATCCTGGCCGCGCTGAAGCTGGCGGACGAGACGGGCATCCCGAAGGCCCAGCTCCGCAACGCGCTGCTGGTGACGATTGGGGTGGCGATCCTGTGGTGCACCTGGACCCATCTGCACATCTTCTATACCTACGGCGCGGCCATGGCGAAGTGCCGTGGCTGGTATACCGCCGAGGGGCGCGGCGTGTGGGCCATTCTGGAACGGTACCTCACGGCCCCAGCCGGCCCGAACTGGTGGGAGATCGGCGGCTATCTGTCCGGCGGCTGCGCGGCTCTGGGCCTGAGCCTGGGCCGGCGCGTGATCCCCAACTGGCCCTTTCATCCCTTCGGCTACGCGGTGGCCAACACGGGCTCGATGCACTACATGTGGATGCCCTTCCTGCTGTCCTGGGCCATCAAGTCCGCCGTGCTCAAGTACGCGGGCTTCGCGATCTACGAGCGCCTGGTGCCCTTCTTCCTGGGCCTGATCGTCGGCGACTTCGTCGTCCCGGGGCTCTGGGGCTTCGGGGGCATGCTTACAGGCAAGCGGATGTACATGTTCTTCCCCCACTAGGTCGGAGTAAGGCCCCGGGCGAGGTACAATGCGTCCCATGAGCGAGAAGGGGATTCTCTTTGCATTTGGGGCCGCCGTGCTCGGCGGCCTGCTGTCCTGCGTGGCTCTGGCCGCCGAGGGCGCCACGCCCCAGCCTCCCGAGCGCCCGTGGTGGGACGACTATCCGCTGATCGTGCAGACGGGGGACGTGGACACCGCGCGGGGATTCCACGCGTCGGCGGTCATGTGCGGCGTCGCGGACGACCCGACTTGGGGCCTATACGCCCAGCGCGTGCGCATGGTCTCGACGCGCACGAGCGCCGACGACCTGCACGCGGCGGGGCTGAAGGTCGTGGTCTACACCGAGGCCTTCGGGACGTGCCACTGCTATATCGCCCAGCTCAAGCGCGCCGCCGACGGCTCCTGGGTCAAGCACGACGGTGTGCCAGACCTGACGCGCGTGTTCCTGAACCACTGGGGCTGGCAGCTCTTCGACGGCACGGGCGAGATCCGCTGGCTCGGGGTCCACAACTACTACGACAACGAGGACTTCGCCCGGCCCTACACGCGCACCCATCCGCGCTACGGCGCTCCGCCTCTGGCTTACCCGGACGGCACGCCCGCCGCGGGTCACAACGGCGCCGCCGGCGACCCGAGGAACAGCCGGGTGCTCGATGCCGCGTGCTCGAAGGACGTGCTGGGCCGCGTCGGCTTTGACTACGGCTTCAACCCCACCGTCAACGCGCCCGACCCCGCCACCGGCCAGCCTAAGGGCCCGCTTACCGGCCTGCTGGCGGCGGAAGACAAGTACAGCGGCAGCGTCAATCCCGGCAAGGACGCGGCCTGCCCGGCCTGGATTGACTACACCCGCGCGTCGGCCCTGCAGGCGCTGGACGCCGGGGTGGACGGCTTCTGGTGCGACAACTACTCGCCCTGGGACAGCTTCGGCAACGCCCCGGTCACCAGGGCCTTCGGCGAGTGGTCCGTGGCGGGATTCCGCCGCTACCTGGCCGAGAGCTTCAGCCCGGCGGAGCTGCGGGCCCTGGGCGTCGGGGACTCGGAGACCTTCGACGTGCGGGCATACCTGCGGGCCCGATGCCAGGCTCTCGGCGGCGAGCCCGAGGACCTGCGCAGCCGCGCGTGGCGCGACGCCCCCTGGCTGGACGACCCCCTGTGGCGCGCCTACTGCATCTACAAGCGCCAGACCGGCACCCAGGCCCTGTCGGCCTACTACCGGGCGATCAAGCAGGCCGCCGCCGAGGCCGGCAAGCCCGAGCCCCTGGTCTGCGGCAACGACATCCCGATCTTCTCGCTCGGCTGGCCACGGGGCGATCTGGACATGGTGAGCACCGAGATCTCCTGGGGCTGGGGGCTGACCACGGGCTCGCGGGGCGTGATGCCGCCGCCGACCGGCTCCTGGGTGCCCCTGTACAAGCTCGGCCGCGAGCACGCCCGCAGCCGCTTCGTGAACCTGTGGATGTACATGCCCGACGAGCAGCTTCACAAGCCCAGGATCGCCGAGGTGCTCCTCTACCAGGGCCTGGCCAACCACGCCTTTGCCATGCCTCAGCCCGGCGGCAACAAGACCACCGGCGACGACGACGTCAACTCGGCCTTCTTCGGATTCGTCGGCTCGATCAGGGATGCCCTTGGCGCTCGCGTCCCGGTCGAGGAGATCGGCCTGTACTACTCCTCCTCGTCGCAGCTCGCGCGCATGACCCCCGGCGGCACGCTCGACTTCAACAACCAGCCGCATATCTTCGCCCACTGGGGCTGGGGCACGGCCCTCTGCCACCTGCACCAGCAGTACCGCGCCGTGCCCGAGTGGAAGCTCAACCGCGACGTCCTGAACGGCCTGCGGCTGCTGATCATCCCCGAGGCGGAGGTGCTCGATCCCGCCGACGTGCCGGCCCTGGCCCAGTGGGTCGGTGAGGGCGGCGCGCTCATCGTCACGGGCGACTCGGGCCGCAGGCTGGGCGAACTGCACAACTTCGATCCCAACCCCGACGGTCTCTCCCTGCAGGCGCTCACCGGCGTGGCCGACCTCGCAGGAGCGCCGGAGACGCGCCGGCGCGAGGTGGGCAAGGGTGTCGTGGTGTACCTGCGGCAGGACCCGGGCCTGACCTACTACCTGGCCGACGCGGAGCGCGAGGGCCTGCTGCCCAGGCTGCGGGAGGCCCTGGAGACCGCAGCCATCGAAGGCGCGACGCCGGCGATAGCCCAGGCCGACGGCGTCCCCGGCGATGTGGGGCTGACCGTCTACCAGGACGCCGCGGCCCAGCGCCTCTTCCTGGACGTGAACAACACGCGGGTGGACGTGGCTACCGACGCCCTGACGCCGACACCGGAGCTTAGCTTCACCGCGCGCCTGCCCGAGTTCCTGCGCGGTCGTGGGCTGAAGGCGCGCGTTCTGTCGCCGGGACAGGCGCCGAGTCTCGCTGTGACGCCTCGCGGGGAGGATCAGCTAGACGTCAGCCTGGGGCCGGTGGAGCTTTACGCCTGCGTGGTCGTGGAGCCGGCTGAGGCGGGGTAGGCAGCGGCGCGACCTGGCCTCCGGCACGTCGCGAAGCGCCGGTCCCCTGCGCCGCGGACGCAAAGGCCCCCGCCGTCGCAGCGTGAACTTGCCCTGGCGGTCCGCGCGTTGAAGCGCGAGAGCAGCGAGTGGGCCTGGGGCCTTCCGGGAGGCGATGACGCGATGGCTGACCTGACCTGGTGGGCGATGGCGACGGTGATGCTCCTGCTGTTGCCTGTGGCCTGCTCGGGCGCGGAGCTGCCGGAGTGGGCGGCGGCGATCCGCCCGGACCACCCGCGGCTGTTCTTCAACGCCGACACTTGGCCCGCCGTGCGCGAGCGCGCCCTGGGCGCGGAAGCCCAGTGGTACGGCACGATCAAGGGCCGTGTGGACAAGCTCCTCGCGGACCTGGCGGAGCAGGAGCGTCCCGAGCCGAGGGAGCTGGGGCCGCAAGCCGCCTGGGCGGCCTTCGTGTTTCTGGTGACGGAGGACCCCCGGTACCTCGATCTCGCCAGGAAGTGCCTCGACACGAGCCTGCGCTACTACGACGCCTGCTTCGAGCAGAAGAAGGCCGTGGACTGGTACTCGACCTCGCGCGTTCACGCGACGCTCGCCTGGGACTGGCTGTACAACCACCTGGGCGAGGCGGAGCGGGCCGACTACCTGTCGCGGCTGGTGCGCGCGATAGACCGCGTGCTCACCGCCAAGCCACGCATCTACCGCGAGAACATCTCGGGCTACACCACGGGGTTCTATGGCGTGAACAACTGCTGCTGGTTCCTCGGCTGCACGGGCCTGGGCACGGGGATCGAGCCGGAACTGGTGGAGCAGTGGCTGGTGTGGGGCCACGACGAGAACTTCAAGATGCTCGCCCACCGCCGGCACGCCTGTGGCGACGATGGCGGCGGCGGCTCGCCGACCCTCGGGTACGTCTTCGGCGCCTACCCCTGGGCCGAGCAGAACTTCCTGTACACCTGGCTCTCGGCGTCCGGGGAGAACATCGCTCCCGACTGGCCCCACGCCGCCTGGCTGGCGAACTACGTGCTGTGGAACTGGATACCCGGCGACCAGGGCCCCCTGTCCTTCGGCTACGGCGACGGGGCCCACACGGACAACCGCCTGCCCACCTGGCAGCTTTACACCCACATGGCCAACATCCGGCACCTCTACGCCGACGCCGCGCCGGAGGCCGCGGCCCTGGCCCGGTACCTGCAGGAGATGGTGCCCGAGAAGCAGTACACCTCGAGCTGGTTCATCTACCCCTTCCTGCTGTCGGGGCTTGACCGTTCGCCGGAGCCCTTCGCGCCCGATAACCTGCCGCAGGCGAGGCACTTCGAGAACATGGGCCAGGTCTTCATGCGGTCCGGCACGGGGCCCGAGGACACCCACTGCCTCTTCACTTGCGGTGGGGTGCTGTCGCAGCACCGGCACTTCGACGCGCTCAACTTCGTCATCTACCACCGCGGCTTCCTCGCGCTGGATTCGGGGACGCGGTACGACGAGTTCAAGAACGGCCAGCATCTGGCCAACTACTACGCGCAGACGGTGGCCCACAACTGCGTGGTGATTCATCAGCCGGGCGAGCCGCCCGCGCGCTACTGGGGCGGCACCGTCGAGGGCAACCACGGCGGCCAGCATAGGCAGCTCGGCTCGAGGGTCAAGGCCTTCGAGACCAACGACGACTTCGTGTACGTCGCCGGGGACGCCACGGCCTGCTACCAGCACGGCCCGGCGAAGACCGCGGACGGTGCGGCCCTGCCCGAGAAGTGCGCGCTCGCGACCCGCCAGCTTGTGTTCCTCCTGCCCAACCACTTCGTCATCTTCGACCGCGTCACCACCACCGACCCCTCGTACCGCAAGGACTGGCTGCTGCACACCGCCTACGAGCCGGTAATCTCGGGAGACACCGTGCGGGCGGACCACGGCCAGGGGCGGATCCTCTGCCGCACACTCCTGCCCACCGACGCCCAGCTTGCCGCCGTGGGCGGCCCGGGGAAGGAGTTCTGGGCCGCCGGCCGCAACTGGGAGATCGTGACCGGCAATCTCAAGCCCGAGAACCTGGCGCCGATGGGCCAGTGGCGGGTCGAGGTGACGCCCGGCGCGCCACGGACGGAGGACCTGTTCCTGCACCTGATCCAGGTGGGCGACCAGAGCCTGGAGGCCATGGACCCCGCCGAGCTGATCCAGTCCGAGGGCGCCTGCGGGCTGCGGCTGCGCGCCGGCGACACGACCTGGGAGATCACCTTCGCGACCTCGGGCGACCTGGGCGGCCACATCAAGCGTACGGGCGGCGCGGCGCCGCTGGACGCCGACCTGAGCACCGAGGTCGCGCCCCAGTCCGGCATCATGGCCGGTGGGGGCTAGGCCGGAGCTGGCCGGGCGTCACGGGCTCCGGGCGTCGGACGCGCCTGGCGTCGCCGGCGGCGCTCGGCCCCACGCCAGGAGGCGGCATCCAGTGTGTGCAAGGCTCTTCTGCCTGATCCTCACGCTCATCCTGGCCGTACCGGGAGGCGCCATGACCTACGAGGAAGCCAAGCAGCGAATCCCCCAGCGGGAGTTGCCCGACTTCTGGGTGGGCGATCTTGACGCTCTCGACGCGCGCCTGCAGGGGGTGTCGCGCGGCCAGGTGACCACGCTGGCCGTTACGCCGGGAGGCCGCCTCCTGCCCCTGGTGACCTACGGCCCCCGCGAGGAGTCGCCGCATCTGGCCAACTTCAACTCGGCGATCGGGGCGCGCGAGCCCTCAGCCTACGTAGACAAGAGCCGCCGCGAGAGGCCCGTGGTGCTCCTCCTCGGGCCTGTCCACGGCCACGAGACGGAGGGCCTAACGGGCCTGGCCAACCTCGTCGCCGTGCTGGAGACGGGCCGCGACCTGCGCGGCAGGGAGCAGGCCACGCTGCAGGCTCTCGGGGGTCGCTGTCGTCTGCTCATCATCCCGATCGGCAACCCCGACGGGCTTGCCCGCTTCGAGCCCCGTAGCGTGAACGGGCTGACGGTGGACGACCTGCGCTTCTGGGGCCAGGGGACGTGGAGCGACGGCCGGGAGTGTGGGTGGCCGGAGTGCAAGCGGCTGCACCCAATGGTCGGGGAGAGCGTGGGCTTCCTGGGCTGTTACTTCAACGACGCCGGCGTGAACCCGATGCACGACGAGTTCTTCGCGCCGATGGGACCGGAGGCGCCGGCCATCCTGCGGGTCGCGCGCGAGGAGGGCCCGGACCTCGCCGTGTCGCTGCACAGCCACGAGGCAGCGCCGGCGGTGCTGCGGCCGGCCTACGTGCCCACGGAGGTGCAGGACCAGGCTCGCGCCCTGGCCGAGGAGTGCTACGCCTTGCTCGCCGAGCGGGGGCTGCCTCACGGTGGCCCCTTCGCGCCCCAGGCCGAAAGCGGCGAGCACCCGGCCTCGTTCAACCTCGTCAGCGCCCTCTACCATGTGAGCGGCGCCGTGTCGTTCACCTTCGAGTGTCCTCACGGGCTGAAAGGCGAGAAGGCGTGCCAGGTGGGCCTGGAGCAGATCCTGGACATCCAGCTCACGCTGTACGAGGCGATGATGCGTCACGCTCTGGGGGCGAAGGCTCAGTGACGGCCGTGGGCCGCAGGAGCAGGGCCGCCGCCGCCGGGGCTCTGCTCGCCCTGAGCTGCCTCTGCCGCGCGGAGGAGCCCTACGTCACGCCGCTGCCGGAGGGGTCAGCGCTGGTCGAGTGTGAGAGCCTGCCCAGGTCCGCGTGGCACCGCTACGACGACCCCGAGGCCAGCGGCGGGGCCAAGCTCGTCGCGAACCAGCCGGACTGGGTGGCGGAGGGCGAGGTAGAGCTGCCGCCCGGGAGCTACGTCCTCTGGGTGCGCTCGGGCGACAGCGGCAGCTACCCCGGCCACTACCAGTACGACCTCACTGTGGACGCGACCACCAGGACCATGGCGACGGTGGAGCCGATGGGCCGGTCCTGGGTGTGGGAGAGATGGGGCGAGGTGGCCGCGGGGCGCCACACGGTCCGCCTCGATCGCGCCGACTCTTTCGCCTCGCGTGCCGACTGCCTGCTGTTCACGCCCGACCGTGCCTACCGGCCCTCGGGGCGCCCGCTGGTCGAGGTGAGCGCCACCGTGCCCGATCCGCTGCCGCGGACCGGCGCGCGGTGCGAGCTGGTCTTCACGCCGCGCGAGCCCCTGAGCGACCAGAAGCTCTTCTGCTCGCTGCGGCGTGGGGCGGCGCCCGTGTGGCGGTCCGAGGTCGAGCTGCCGGTCGCGGCCTCGCGCTGGGAGCCAGGCGGGCCCGAGAGGGTGGCGGTGAGCGCGCCGGCTCTGCGCTTCGTGGCTCCGGGCAAGTACGGCCTGTACGCCGAGCTGTCGGGGTGCGAGTATGCCGGGCACGAGGAGGGAGACTACCAGGTGGCGAAGGTCAGGCTCGGTCCCTGGCAGCCCGTGGAGCCCTGCGTGGCCCGCGTCCGGGAGTGGCGCGCCGCGCCGACGGTCTTCGTGAACGGCAAGCCCCTCTTCGCCGTCGCCTTCCTCGGCACAAGCACCGGGCTCTACCACGAGTTCGCCGAGGCGGGCTGCCACCTCTACTCGGTGAGCTGCTCCATCGGCAATGGCGGCCCGGAGGGCTTCGATCCCACCGACGTGGATGCGGCCTTCCGCGACGTCCTCGCGCAGGACCCGGAGGCGCTGATCCTGCCGCGCGTCGGGGTCACGGCCCCGCAGTGGTGGCTCGAGGCGCACCCGGACCAGCGCGTGGTCTTCGACGACGGCAGCCCGGGCCCGCAGTCCATGGCTTCCGAGCGGTGGCTCGACGACGTCGGGGCGCAGCTCGCGGCCTTCATGCGCCACGTGCGTTCCTCGCCCTACGCCGACCGCGTCATCGGCGTCCACTTCTGCTCGGGCGTGAGCGCCGAATGGCAGGCCTGGGGCCTGTGGAGTGAGCGCCGGGGCGACTTCTCGCGCCCAATGCGCCGCGCCTTCGCCGGCTGGCTGAAGGGGAAGTACGGCTCGACCCCGGCGCTGCGCGGGGCCTGGCGCGACGAGACGGCGCCCGACCTGGACAGCGCCGAGGGCGTGCCCGTGCCCTCCCGCGAGGAGCGCGAGGCCGCCGGGCCGGTCCTCCTCAGCCCGACCGAGTCCCAGCGCCTGATTGACTTCTACGAGTTCTACCCGACCGTGACGGCCCGGGCGATCCTGCACTTCGCTCGCGTGGTCAAGCGGGCCTCGGAGGGCCAGATGCTCGCGGGCGTGTTCTACGGCTACGCGCCGCAGTATGGCCCGCTCGCGCCCGAGAGCCAGCACCTCGCGCTCGCGACGGTTCTGGCCTCGCCCGACGTGGACTTCCTGTGCAGCCCCGCCATGTACTCGGAGCGTCAGCCGGGCGGCACGACGAACTTCATGTCGCTGACCGACACGGTCCAGCTACACGGCAAGTTCTGGTTCGACGAGGCCGACATCCGCACCCACCTTCAGGACGACAAGGTGGGCCGCTGCGCGACGATGGAGGAGACGCTCGGGGTGCTCAAGCGCGAGTACGGCGCGGTGCGCGCGCACGGCGTGGGAATGTGGTGGTTCGACATGGCCTCGGGCTGGTTCAGTGCCCCGGAGATCCGCGCGCTGTTCGCCGACATGGACAGGCACGGGAGCGCGGCCCTGCGCGGCGATCCCGGGCCACGCTTCGCGCCCGAGATCGCCGTCTTCCTCGACGAGAAGAGCGCCTTTCGCCAACGGCTGGGCGGCGGGCAGTTCTGGCACTTTGGGATCACGATGCAGATCGCCGGGCTCCGGCGCGTGGGCGCGCCCGTGGCCTGCCACCTGCTGTCGGACCTGGGCTCGGCGCCGGACTACAAGGTCAACCTGCTCCTCAACGCCACCGACCTCACCCCAGCCCAGCGTCGGCTCATCAACACACGCCTCAAGCGCGACGGTAAGACCGTGGTCTTCGCGTACGCCCCCGGCTTCGGCCAGGTGGACGAGAGAGGCATGGTGTCGGAGGACCTCCGGGGCGTGACCGACCTCACCGGGTGCCGGGTATCGCTCGCCCGCTCGCCGGGGCCGATGCCGGCCACGCTCGCGGCCGACGATGACCTCTGCCGGAATCCCGTGCTCATCCCGGCCTATGGGGGAGAGGAAGGGAGCTTCGGGCCCCGCGGCGATTTCGCCCCGCGCTTCTTCATCGAGGACGACAAGGCCCGCGTCCTCGCACGCTATCCCGACGGGCGCGTCGCCCTGGCACTCAAGGCCATGGACGGCTGGACGTCGGTCTACAGCGCCGTGCCGGGCCTGCCGCCCGGCGTGCTCCACAACCTGGCCGAGGGCGCGGGGGTGCACCTGTTCACCGAGGCCGGGGACGCCCTATACGCCGGGCGCGGGATCATCGCGGTCCATGCCCGCGAGGCGGGCGAGAAGACCGTGTACCTCCCGGGGGTATTAGATGTGCGCGAGCTGCTCGGCGCGCGTGAGTGGCCGGCGGCGCGGGAGCTGCGCCTGCAGCTTGGGGAGAAGGAAACGGTGGTGCTGGCGGTCGCGAATCCGCGGGAATGAGGGCGCGGCACCCCCGCCGGGTGTCGGGCCCGTGGCGGGCGTTCCGCCTGCAGCGGGCGCCGTGCTACTCGATCTCGCAGAGGCCCTCGAACATCAAGTAATGCCGCCGGATGGGCAGCTTCTCCATCCAGGCCCGCACCTCCAGGGTCCGCCACGGCCCCGAACCCTCGCCGCCGCCGTTGTCGTTGTGCCAGAGCCAGTCGGGGGTCGGCCACAGGCAGTAGCGGGGATTGACGTAGCGGTAGAAGGCCTCGTCGCACCCGTTCTGGCCGTGGTGAGCCATCTGCAGGTAGTCCACGTGCAGGCGGTCGGCGTAGGGCCCCGCCATCACCTTCTCGCCGCCCTGGACCCCGAGATCGCCCGTGAAGAGCACCGACTTGGCCTCGTCCGACACGCGGAGCACGATGCTGGATTCGTTGACGGCGTTGGCGGTGAGCTCCAGGTTCTTGATGCCCAGCACCTCGAAGCGTGTGCCGTCGAAGTCGAGCTCCTGGCCCAGCGCCAGCTCCGTCACCGTGCGGTGCGCCTTGTCGAGAGCGTCCACGAAGCCGCGGAAGTCCCTCTGCTCCTCGCGGTTCCCGTGGGCCTCCATCCACGCATCGTCAGGCATGGAGCTGTAGATTGGGCCGATCCGCAGGTCCCGCGGCTCCGGGAGGATGACCTCGAGGGCACCGAAGTGGTCCCGATGGGCGTGGGTGATGATCCAGGCATCGGCCCTGTTCCCCAGTGCGGCGATGAACCCGCGCAGGTATGCCGCGTCCCCCGGCATCCCACCGTCAATCGCAATCACCGCACCGCCGCTCGTGCGGATCACGTAGGACATGATCTGGGTGGGCGTCTGGTTGGGCAACTGCCATAGCGTGAACCGGCCGCCGGGCGGCCGCCGGTCCTCGGCCTCGTCGCCCATGCCCTGGGACGCCCCCAGCAGCAAGGGCAGTGCGAAGGCTGGTATCATCGTCATGGCATGCGTGTCTTCCTTCCTGGAATCCCGGCCGCCCAGTCGGCCAGTCTACCGCGGGGCCCCAAGGCGCCACAACCCCGGCGCCCCCGGAGGCGAAGGGCCGGGGCCGGCGAAGAACGCGCCTGCTCTCGCGGCCCTGGGAGGCAATCGTCCATGAGGACGAGACTTCGGCCCACCGCTCGGTGCACGCTGCCTCTGCTGCTGGGCGTGCTCGTCGCTGCGTGCTCGCACGCGCAGAACGCCGGCGCGGCGGGCGCGGCACCGACCAGGAGCTGGATCTACGTGGACGCCTCCTGCGTCGAGCAGGCGCTCGTGGAGGGCCAGCAGTGGGAAATGCCGGTCGAGTACTACGTGGACCCGCCCGAGCACCAGCCCGGGATGACGCTCTACGTGTGGGTCGCGGGGCCGTGGATTGACTGCCCCGACGGGAAGTACGCCACGCGCCGCCAGCACATCGGGTACCCGGGCATGTCCCGGTCCATCGAGGTCGCACCCGGCCCCGGCCGCCACACCTTCGTGCTCACTGTGCCGCCGGCGCTGGCCGGCAACCGCCTGCTCATCATCTGCTACTTCCGCGACGCCGCGGGGAAGCGCTGGCCCTGGGAGGTCCGCTGCGACGGCGGGTGGTTCCGCCGAAGCGGCGGGTTCTTCGAGCTGGAGACCGAAAAGCCCGGCAACCTGTTCACCTACGACGAGCCGGTGCGGATCGTGGCGAGGCTGAGGAACGTGCAGGTGGACGGGGCCGAGCGGACGCTGTCCTACATGGTCCGCGACACCACGGGGACGGTGGTCGGGCGGGACGCGGTGAAGTTCACCGCCGAGCGCGAGGGCCAGGAGGTGCCGATAAGCTTGACCCTGGAGCGGCGCGGCACGTTCCTGCTGGAGGCCGAGGTCGCCGGATGGGAGACGCGTCGGACGACCTTCTGCCGCATACCCGACGTCCTCGCGATCACGGGCGGCGGGCCGACGCCCTTCGGGATGACGAACGTGGTCTCGCCGGGCGAGCCGGGCCGGCTGGGGGAGATATGCCTGACCGCCCGCCGCCTGGGGCTCACCTCCTGCCGCGCCTTCACGCGCTGGTCGGAGCTGGAGCCCGGGCCGGGCGTGTTCAGGCTCGATGCCTGGGAGCGCGCGCTGGAGCTGGGCGCCAAGCACGGGATCCAGACGTGGATGTGCCTGTGGGGGCCGCCGGCCTGGGCCCTGCGCGCGGCGGAAGGGGACCTGAACATCAGCTACAACGCCTTCCGCTGCGACCTCGACGCCTGGCGCGAGTTCGTCGAGACCGCCACGACGCGGCTGAAGGACAAGCTATACGGCTGGGAATGGCTCAACGAGATCACGCCGGGCGGCACGGACGACCCGGTGGGCGACTATGTGGCCCTGTGCCGCATCGGCACCGAGACGGCCAAGCGCGTCGCGCCCGACCTGACCACCATCCTCGCGGGCGGGCTGTGGCCGCGCAGCTTCCGCCTCGAGATGCTCCGCGCCGGCGTGGGCAAGTACGTTGACGTACTGCCTATCCACTACTCGAACGGCGACGGCGTGCGCGAGGCCCGGGCCGATCTGGACGCGGCGGGCCTGCAGAGGGCCGCCGTCTGGGACGACGAGTCCGCCAGGGGAATCAACGCCTGGGACGTGCCGCCGCTGGAGCGCCTGGCCGATACCGAGCAGGCCAACTGGGTCCTCACCCAGTGGACCGACGAGCTGGCCGCCGGCTGTGAGAGGATCATCTACTTCGGGGGCGACGGCGATCCCTGCGGCAACTACAGCTACCTGCTGGACGACCTCAGCCCTCGGCCCGTCGCGGCCACGCTGGCGGTCTTCGCGAGCAAGCTGTTCGGCGCCAGGCCTGTGGGCGTCTTCTCGCTGGGGAAGAGCGGGCTGTTTCACCTTCTCGACCGCGCGGGCCAGGCCGTGCTCGTCTGCTCGACCTACGAGCCGGCGGAGACGGTCCGCCTGCCCGTGGGGACCGATGCGGTCCGCCTCACCGACTACCAGGGCAACGAGCGTGTCCTCCCGGGGCCCGGCGGCACCGCCGAGCTAGAGCTCGCGCCGCTGCGCTACTTCGTCGAGGGCGCGGATCTGGACGTGCTGAGGGCCCAGGTCGTGCCCGCCGTGGTCACGCACACGGGCGCCATGACGCGCAGCCGCCTCGTGGACCTGCCCCATGTGACGCTCCTGCGCGGCGCGCCGGGCGAGATCAAGGTCCAGCTCACCAATCACTACGACCGCGAGCTGGCCGGGGCCTTCATGCTCAGCCTGCCGGCGGGCTGGCCCGCGCCCGCCGAGACGAGCTTCTCCCTGCGCCGGGGCCAGCAGACCGTGGTGCCCGTGCCGCTCACCGTGCCGGGCACCCTCGAGCCGGGCGATCACGACGCGCGCCTCAGCTTCCGCTTCGCACCCGCCGGCCTGCCCGAGGTGGTCAAGCCGCTGCGCCTGTCCGTGGTCTCGGCGGAGATGCTGGGCAACCTGCTGCCGAACGGGGACTTCGAGACACCCGACGCCGCCGGGCAGGGGCCGGAGGGCTGGAGTGGCGATCGGAAGACGACGTCCTGGGCCGAGGCCGAGAGCCTGGGGGACGGCCTGGGCCGGCGCGTGCTTCGCTTCACGGACACGGGGGGCCAATGGAGCTGGTACGGCCGCAGCGTGGACCTGCGCGGCGGCCAGACCTACCTGTACACGGCGTGGGTCTGGAACCGAGACATGCACGCCGGGTCCAACGTGACGCTGAACATGGCCGACGGCTCGAAGCAGACCCTGTACGACGTGCAGGTCTTCACCTGTGGCGAGGACAACGCCTACTGGCAGCTCTACACCTGCCACCTGAAGACGCCGGAGGGCATGACCAGCGCGGGCTTCACGCCGGTCGGCCGCGGGTCGGGCTCGGCGCTCTTCGACAATCTGCGCCTCACCTTCTACGAGGGCACGGACTTCGCCGCCGAGGCCTGCCGTGCCCCGAGCGCGCCCAGGGTGGACGGCAAGCTCGACGACTGGATCACCCGCTGCCCCGTCCCGCTCATCGGCAAGAACCAGCTCACCATGCGCGAGGAGTCCTACGCCTGGACGCCCGACAACCTCAATGCCCTCGCCTACCTCATGTGGGACGAGGACAACCTGTACGTCGCGGTGCGCGTCCGCGACGACGTCCACGACGCCACCAGGACGGGCGACGAGGCGGTGCTCGGCGACAGCGTCGTTCTGGCCCTCGACCCGACGAACCGCTCGCCGGAGAGCGCGGCCAGGGCCTTCGCCTACTACCTGTCGGCTGCCGGCCCGGGCGGTGGCAGCGGGGCGCACACGCTCTTCCGCCCAGCCGACAAGTCGGCCGGCCTGCGCTCGGGCCAACTGGCGAGGGACTCGTCGGTCTACGAGATGGCGGTCGCCCGGTCCGACGGCGTCTGTGTCTACGAGCTGCGGCTGCCCTTCAGTGAGCTGGGAGGGCTGCGCCCGGGGCTGGGCGGCAAGTTCGGCTTCTCGATCCAGGTGAACGATAGCGACGGGCAGGGCCCGGCCGCTCACCTAAACTGGGGCGAGGGGCTGTACCCGAGCTGGACGCCGGCGAACTTCGGCGTCGTCACCTTCGTCCAGTAGCCGCGGGCACGGGGGCCGAGCGCGCCGCGCCGGGTGTCGGGCGCATGCGCCTTCCCAATCCTGCCTTTGACTTGACGACATCCTTTGTCTGACCAATAATCATACACTACGTGCGACGCCACGCGGATACCGCATCTGGGGAATGGCTTCTTGGTTGACATCACCCTAATTAGGGCTTTTTTCTGGAGCCTAAGGCCGCAAGGGTTCATGGTAGCTTAGTACGCTGGCCGTAGCGAAGCGCTAGAGCATTGTGGGGTGGCGGTCATGGGACGATGAATGGTAACGCAGGAGATGACCGAGGGCGGCGTCGTGATCAGGGGGACGGATGGCAATGAGGCTGACAATCTACCTGATGGACGAAAGGGTTTCCGACTTTGAGCAGGCCCTGAAGGGAGGGTGTGCGGAAGGTCCTGACGCGTTTGAGGACATTCCGCTGCGACGGCACCTGGACTTGGACGCGCGAGCGTACCTCCAGCGAGGCCATCGCACCACGCCGAAATGGCTCGCCTTCGTCGAGTCACACCTGGAGATCAGCGACCCCAACTCCATCTACAACACCAACAACTCCCTGCTCGTTCTGGTACGCGTCAAGGGGCGGATCTTCGCCATCTCCCATGGGTATGGTCACTTCGCGCTGGACCGTAGGCGGATCCAAAGGGGGTTTGGCCTCCGCACCACGCTGAACGCCATCGACCCAGAGAAGATCAAGTCGTTCGATGTGCGCAACATCGACGTGGTCACGCGGCAGAAGCGCACACTGGCGGACAGCGGCATGGCCCTGGGGGAGTTCGAGTTGGATTTCGACCGGGACTTGGTGCGCGTGGTTGCTGGTGAACCGCTCGACTCCGCGGCAGGAACGCGGATGCAGGGCTCGGACGCGTTGTCGTGGAGTGGGGACCTCGAGTTTGCTTCCCTGGGAGCCAAGTGTCGCTATCTCCTCGAGGTATACCAGCGAGACACCTACCGGGAGCGGTTCCCCTTCATCGACCACGTGCGTACAGAGCCGGACCCGGACGTGGTACAGGCCCTGGACGCCGCACTCACCCAGAGCCTGAATGAGCGCCAGCGTAGGAAGATGTCCGTGGCATATCCGGACATGGCGTACTGGGAACTCGTGGGCGGTTTTCGAGTCTACCAGGGCCGTGTCTCCGCCCAACTCGACGAGATGCGGCTCGACGGGATCTACGAGTTCCTCGACGCTCACCCCAAGGTGCATGTTGACCCACATCGGGTCAAAGTGGCTGCCATGGACGACGACGGCCGCCAGGTCAGCCTGCCGGAGACTCTGTATGACTATCTGGTTTTCGAGACGGAGCACCAAGGCCGCACTTTCGTCCTGACGCTGTCGCGGTGGTTCGAGGTCTCTCGAGACTACGTCGAAGAGGTGGACCGGGCCGTGGGTGACATCCCAAGGCCTCCGGACCTTGGCCTTCTCCCGATGCGTCCAGGGGAACACGAGGCGGCGTATAACCGAAGGTGCGCTGACGCGAGCCCCGACCTGATAATGATGGACAGGCAGCTCATCCGGCTTCCCGGGCGGACCTCCGTGGAGGTTTGCGACCTTATGGCCCGAACCGGCCACTTGATTCACGTCAAGCGGAAGGCCTCCTCCGCCACACTTAGCCACCTCTTCGCCCAGGGAGTGGTGTCCGCATCCCTCCTCGTGGACGACGCAGACTATAGGTCTGAGTTGCTGAGGAGGGTTCCCAGTGACTGGGACGTCCCGTTCACGCGGACGAGCGTCGACCGGGGGCGCATAGCCTGCGTCTACGCGATCCCTACCTACCAGGTGGGCGATCCCCCCGACGTGCTTCCCTTCTTCAGCAAGGTGAAGCTGCGGACGGACACCCAGACGCTACGTCGCCTGGGCCTGAGCGTTCAGGTTCAGTTGGTGCCCTTCGAGTAGCGCCCGATCGTCCGCGCGATGGTCACCTACCAGCCTGCAGTGCCTGCGCGGCGGCTTCGCCCACCCGTCGGGCCGTGTCCTCGTCGGCGTCGCGCAGCTTGTCGGCAAGCGCCGCCGCCTTGGCCGAGTCCACGGCTTCGTCCATCATCCCGAGCGCCTTCAGAGCGCCCACCAGCGCCGGCCCGCGCAGCACCTCCGACAACCGCGTCACCACCACGACCAGGTCGGCGTACAGCTTGGTGTCCATGGGCGCGGCGGCTTGGTCTTGCACGGGCGGGTTGGGCAGCCAGCCCGACGACACGAGATCCGCCAGGTACTCGGGCGACCAGTCGCCGTGGCCCCCGGCCGCCAGGTCGTCGGCCAGCCGTCCGACGGCCTGCCAGTGGATGGCGCGCGAGCTGACCTCGAAGGCCTTGCCGGCCTTGGCGAACTCTGTCAGCTCGCCCGCGTCCATGCGCCAGACGGCGCCGCCGTCATCTGATATCGCGCCGTTGGTCTCCACCACTCGGCCGGGCGCGCCGAGGCGGACCGTGAAGGTGATCGACTGCATCAGCATCCGGTTCAGGGCTTCCGGCGGCACCAACTGCGGCCCGCCCTCGGCCTGACCCTCGGCGCCGGCTTCTGCCGGCGCCGCCTCACCCTCGCCCGGCGGTGCAGCTAGAGGGGCTGCGCGCTCAAAGAACTCCGAGGACAGCGCAAGGTGGTACTCGGTGGTGAAGAGCCGTTCCTCACGGGTGAGGGCCTTGCTGATGGCCTCACGGATCGGGGCCGTCTCCTCATTCTCGACGAAGAGGCTCTGCCCTGGCCCGGCGTGCCCTCTCATCCGGTCCACGCGCCAGCCCTGGACCTCCTTCGTCTCGTCGAAGGTCCACAGGCCCTCGGCCAATCCCTGCTTCGCTTCCTCGGCCGGCGACGCCTCTTGCGTCCCCTCGCCGAGGTCGGAGCGCACCGCCACCTCCATCACGGCGTCGGTGCTGCCATCGGCGCCGTACTGCAACCCGAACTCAATGCGCACGCATCCCGCACCCGCCAGCATCACCAGCGCAGCCGCGACCGCCCACGCACCGCGCTTGAGCAACCGGGCACTTGTCATCTGTCTCACACTCCTCGCTTGGCCGGGACCTGGCGCCCGGCCGGTCTTCCGACGGCAATCACCGACGTGCGGGCCTTCGCAGTCGCCCCTCACGAGCGGGCCGCCAGCCACAGGATGAGCTGCCTCAGGAGCTCCGCCTCGTCTCCCACGGGCTCCTCGTCCACGGTCTTGGCGTTCAGGCCGAAGGCGATGCCCGAGGCGACGAAGCGGCCCTTGCCGATCTCGCCCGCCAGCACAACGGGCTTCCCGGCGGCGTCGCTCACCACGACTCGCCCCGCCTCGCCCGCTTCGAGCAGAATGTGGTCGTAGAAGGCGTGCTGCAGTCTCGCGCCCCGATACTCCGCGGGCACGGACGGGGCGTCGGCGACGATCACCTCGGTCTCCCGCTCATGCCCCACGCCGCCCTTGCAGACGACGGGCGCGATGGGGACATGCTCACGGTATCCCACCGCGTCGTGGGTGGCGAGCACCCGTCCGCCCGCAGCCATCCAACCCCGCAGGGCCTCGGCCATTCTCTCGTCCACCAGCGCCGCCCCGCGAGCCTGGGTCACGACGAGCATCTGGCAGTCCCGGGCCGCGTCCGCCGAGAGCTCCCTGATCCCGACCGCCTCGACTTCCCCCAGCCTGCCGAGCGCGGCCAGGATCCCGTCCCCGCCGTAGCCCGTGACCAGCACACCCACGCGAGGCCTCCCCTTGGCCGGGCTGGGCGCGGGCAGACGGCCCTGGCGCAGGTCGTACTCGGCCTGCGTCAGCACCCGCAACGGGCGGCTGCGGCAGACGTACGGCCGCCGCGTGCCATCCTCGAAGCGCACCGTGCCGCGCACCGCGAGGCGGTAGGCGCCCGGCTCGAGACCGGGCCGCGCGGTCCAGGCGTGGCCCTTGCCGCCCGCGAGCTCGACCGCTTCGCCCAGCGGTTTCAGGTCGCGGCCATCGAGCCCCTGCAGATAGGGCGTGGCCTCCAGCGCCGCCACGGGCTTGCCCCATGGCCCGCGCGCCTGCACGCTCAGCTCAGCCGCCAGCGGACGCCCGGGCTGGAAGAGCCACTCCCCCTCCGCGTCGCCGTCGAGCTTGAAGGCCGCCTCGGGTCTGAGGACGGGCGTGAAGGTCGCGCCCGCAGTGGATCCCTCGGCGAGGGCGGGCAGGAAGCCCTGCTTGAGGCTGGTGCCGTAGTTGAAGATGCAGAAGCCGTCGGCCCCAAGGCTCCTGGCCGTCTCGATCTGCTGGATGAGCTGGTCCGGGCCGGTGAACTGCGAATGGCTGCTGAAGGCGCCGATGCCCTCGGCCAGGATCGCCCGGCCGCGGGTCAGCTCCACGTGCTGCGTGGTGAGCTGAGCGAGGGCGTCGTTGCTGTTGGTGTAGGTCATCGGCATCAGTAGGTCCACGATGCCTTCCTCGGCCCAGGCCGCGGCGTCCTGGCCGATGGACGTGCGAGACGACGGCCAGTTGCTGAACACGGCGGCCGAGACGACGATGTCCGGCCGCAGCTCGTGCGCCTGGCGGTACACCTCACGCACCACGCGCGTGATCTGCTCGCGCCGCCAGTCCTGGAAGGCCGCGTAGTGGGGACCGCCCGTGAGCACGTCGCGGGGCCACTCCGCCACCTGCACGCCCGCGTCCCTCTGGAAGCTCGCGTGGCACTTCTCGCAGTAGCAGAAGCTGGGGCCGTCGTACCGAATGTAGTCGAAATGGATCCCCGCCACCGGGTACTTCGCCGCCACCTCGACCATCGCCCGCACCTCGAGATCGTAGTTGCGCGGGTCCGAGGGGCACAGCCAGTCGCCCTCCTTGCCGTCCTTGCTGGCGCTCAGCTGTCCCTCCTCGCGCATCTGGGCGACGCGCTCCTGGGAGCCGTGCGACAGCCGCCAGTTGATCCGCCACGGATGCACCTCGATGCCGTACTTGGCCGCCGCTTCGAGGCACGCGGCCAGTTGGTCGCGCTTGTAGTTGGCCGGCCTGGGCAGCACGTCGCTCTCGTAATCCGCGGCGCCGGCGTCACTCAGCGAGGGGAACACGGCGTTGATGCCCCCTTCCGCGAGGTCCCGCATCACGGCGTCCCAGTCGCCGACGCCCGAGCCGCCCATCCATACGGCCCGCAGCTCACCCTCCCGCGGCCGCGCCAGCCGGTAGGTGGCCCCCCGCAGCGCCTGCCGCGCGACCTCGGCCCGCGCCAGGGCCTCGGGGTAGTTGCCCTCGTCGTGCAGCCGACGCGCGTCCCGGTCGGCCTCCTCGGCGGCCCGGAGCTGCTCCTCGGCGGCGGTCGTGTCCATGCCTCCGGCCTTGGCCCGTGCCACTGCCTTCCTAACGGCGTCCCAGGAGCCGTAGCCGTGCACCTGCGCCACGTTCGCCAGCACCTGCTGCGCCGCGCTCTGCCATACCTCGGGGAAGTAGTGGCCGATGACCGCCAGGAACATGCGCCCCTTCCGGTCGGTGTCGCCCCCCAGCATCACGTGGGCCTGGTAGCAGCCCGTGGCGTTCATGGTCAGCGCGGGCTGTCCGGTGTCCTTCCCGTCGCCGTCGGCCCAGGTGGCGATCACCTGGGTGCCCTCGAGCGGCTCGACGGCGTTGCTGCCCCAAGACCCCGCGGCCACGACCTCCGGGACGCCGGGCGGCGCCTCGGCCGTGAACCTCATCAGCGAGAAGTAGCCCTCGTACTCGGCCTTGAGCCCACCGGTGACCTTGATGCCGACCAGCTCGTCCAGCACGGGGTCGGAGGTGAAGCTCGCCCAGAGCTTCCCGCCGGCCTCGACGAATCGTCGGATCTCGTCCTGCTCGGCCTTGGTGAGGCGCGAGTTGTAGGGGAAGATGGCGAACTTGTGGCCCCTCAGTGAGCCGCTTTCGACCTCCGAATCCTTCGTCTCCTCGTACCCGATCCCGGCGGCCTTGAGCGCGCGCGCGATGTTGTCCAGGTACGAGCGCGTGCCCGGCGCCTCTCGCTCGTTGACCGCAGCCAGGTACTCGCCCCACACCAGCACGACTGGAGCCTTCTCCTGCGCCGGCACGGTCGCCGCCAGGCTCAGGGCAGCGATCCCGACCATGATGCCGTGTCTCATTGTGCTCCCCTCGCGTTGTCGGTCTGGGTACTGCCGGGCAAGCGGCCCCGGGCCTCACTTGCCCGCAATGTCCCGCAGCGTCACCAGCGGCTCCAGCACCTCGGCCAAGCTTACGGACGAGTAGCACAGGTAGCGCCACTCGCTGGCGTCCCTGGGCCCGTCCTCCAGGATCGCCGGCAGCCCGGACGCCGATCCGTCGCACACCATGTGGTACATGCCGCGCATCAAGGCCGCCAGCGCCTCCGGCAGCGGCTCGACCTGGGTGAAGTAGTACGCCACCGCCTCGAGGGTCACGGCGCTCCGCCCGGCCGAGGCATACCACCATCCCTTCGCCCCAGCCACGTAGGGCAGCAGCGTCTCCTTCATCCTCGCGGCCAGTTGCGCCCGCACAGGGGCGTCATCGAGGTGGTAGTGCGCCCACAGCGCCCCTTCGCCGTATACGCTGACCGCCTTCAGCCCATCGTCCAGGAACCAGCGCGCATCCCGGAGGGCCCTATCGCGGTCGGCCGCATTCCCGGTGATGTGGTGCAGGGCCGACGCGGACGCCAGGGTGCAGCCCGCCACGAAGTCGAAGCTCTTGTCGGACCGCACTTCCTTCTCCAGTCGCTCCTTGCCGCCCTGCTGGGTGTACTGCGAGTCCATCACCCAGCCGACGGCGATCCTCCCGTCGGGCAGGCGGAAGCCCTCGCGATAGTCGAAGTACCTGCGCAGGGAATCCACGTAGGTCTGCCGGCGATGGGGCGGGACGTACTTCACCAGCCGGGCCATCCCGATAGCGATCTCGCCGCCGTCCGCGACAAAGCACTCCTCGCCCGTCTTCGTGATGCCGTACCCCATGCGGTAGCCGCCGTCCTCGCGCTGTTCCCTCAGCTCGAGCTCCCCCCAGGCCACCGCCGCCACGCGGTACGGCTCGTCGCCGGTGGTCTCGTACATGGCCAGCAATCCTCGGGCCGCCCGCTCGTCCACGTACCCGTGCCCGGAGAAGGCCCCGTCCTCGCGCTGCGCCTCCACGAAGAAGTCGCACAGCCGCCTCATCACCCCGGCCGTATCCACCGCCAGCGTCTCGCGGTCCACGACCCCGTCGGGGCCGGACACCTCGCCGACGATGCGGTAGTGCTTCCAGTCGAAGCCCGGGGCGGGCACGGTGAGCGGGAACTCCCGGCTCTCGCGGCTGCCGAGGGCCACGGTGAAGCGCTCCCGCCGTCGCACCTTTCCGTCCAGGTCCTCGACCCTCACCTGCACCTTCGCCTCCGCGCATCCGTCCGCGGGAGCCTGGGCCGTGAGCCTCACGGTCATGGCCGCCTGTCCGTCCACGACGCCGAACTCGGGCTCGAGGGCGACGATCGTGGGCCGCCGCGCCAGATAGGAGATCGTCTCGAGCACGGCCGTCTTCAGCTCCCACGAGGCGAGGACATCGCGCGTGTCCAGCGCGAGGAAGCCCATCCTGGCCCCCGCGGGCTCACCCTCCAGGACCGTCACCACGCTCGCGACCGGCCCCAGCTCCCCCGTCTCTCCGGCCACGAGGAGCGGGTGCACGAGCGCTCTTCGCTGGCGCGCCATCCGCCCCGTGCGCGGATCGGCGGGACCATACTCCGCCACGCACACGACCCAGCCGTCGTGGGCCCCGGGCAGCACCGCGCCCTGCGCGAAGACGCCCGCCTGGCCCGTGCCGCACACGGTCGCCCGTTCGCACCTCTGCGCCGTCCCGAAGAGCCGCGCCAGGGCGGGCTGCTCCGGCGTCTTCACCAGATCGCCGTAGGCCTTGGTGGTAGCCTCGACGGCCGACCAGGGAAGGTGGACCGTGCCCCCGGCCGGGGCCTGCCACTGCCACAGCTCGACGTCATCCACGTACGTCACGTGCTCGCCCGGCCCCACCATCGCGCGGGTGTAGCCCAGGTGCAGCGACGCGACCTCGCCCGGGTGCAGGTAGTCGCCCGGGCCGCCGCGGCCCTCGGTCGCGTAGGACAGCACGCTCGGGATGAAGACCGTGTACTCCCGCCACTGGGTGCTCAGCGGGAGGACGAGCTTCCAGCGCGAGTTGCCGGCGCCGCCGATCTCGACCCCCAGCAGTGGAGTGCCCTCGTCGGCCCGGGCCCGGAAATGCAGGACGCTGAGCTCCTCGGCAGCCACGTTCCTCACGTCGAGGCTGACGTACTCGAACTGCGCCAGCTCCTGCAGGGACAGCTTCAGGCAGCGGCCTCCCGCGCCGTCGGGCTGGATGCTCCAGGTCATGCGCTGGCCCTCGCTGCCTCCTCGCGCTGTGAGGCCTTGGGGC
>CAZSOQ010000048.1:0-26873 GCA_964608495.1 uncultured Armatimonadia bacterium
CGCTGGCGGTCGCCATCGCGTCCGTCGCCGCAACCATCGGCGTCGCCGCGCTGCGCTACCGCTGCCTATGGTGGCCCCTCAACCCCCTCGGCTATGCCCTCGCCGGAACCATGCAGTTCTACCTCTACGACCAGATGTGGTTCTCCATCTTCCTCGCCTGGGCACTCAAGACGCTCGCCACGCGCTACGGCGGCGCACGTCTCTTCGCTCGGGCCCGGCGCCTTGCCATCGGCATCATCTTCGGCGAGTTGATGACCGCGGGGCTGTGGGCGATGGTCCACGCCGTGACAGGGCGGAAGGGCCTCAGGCTCATGGCTCCCTGACGCCTCCGTCTTGACTTCACCACCGCCCTTCCGCCATTCTTGGGAGGAGCGTTGCCGCCCGGGCCTCGCCTGCCTCTCTCAGGGCACCGCCGACTCCGGCCCGGGCGGGGGTGAGGCAGACCGTGCATCTCAGGCGCGCCGGGCAGTGCCTCAGGATCGTGGCTCTAGGGCTCGTGCTCCTCGTCTTCGCCCTTCCCCGCCTCCCGGCCCAGGACCGTACACTTGACGACGTCAAGGCCTTCGCGGACGCCTGGCGTCAGGCGCACGACCCCGCCGGGCAATGGGACGGCAGCTACGATCTCAACACGGACGGCAAGCTGGACCAGGAGGACGCCGCGCTGCTGCTCGAGGAGCTGCTGGGGCAGGGCGGCTATGACGACCCCTATCCCGTGCTGCTGGCGGACGACACGGTGGACCGGTACATCGCCGCGCTCAAGGCCGCCGACGTGCCGGCCGCGCTGGCCGACTTCGTGGCGTGGCTCGAGGCGCTCCCGGAAGTAGACTTCGCCGCCGTCGGCCCCGACGACACGAGCGTCCTGGCCCAGACGCCGACCGGTGAGAGGTACGGCTTCGTCCTGGGCCGCCTGTCGGACGCAGTCGAGCCCGGCGCCGCCGGCGCCTCGCGGCCTCGCGCGCGGCCATCGGCCCGGGTCCCGCCCGTGGTCCGCCCCGCGCCGGTGTCCACGGCCGAGATCCACATGCCCGCGACCAGCAAGGCGGGTGCCTTCTTCGGCTGCGGCCCGGGCTTCACCAACTCCTGTGACCTGGTGGCCGACTACCTGTCCGACGTGGGCTTCCTCGCCACCTCCGGCAATCTTACCCTCACCGCCCTGCAGCACCTAGAGGACTACGACGTGCTGCTGCTGGACTCCCACGGCGCCCTGCACGAGCTGCCCAACGGCGACTGGACCTACGGAGTGAGCACCGTCCATTCGGCCGGCGACGCCGCCATCAATACCCAGTTCGCGGCGGACATCACCGCCGGCCGCGTCTGGAAGTCCTCGGTCGTCTGGGACCTCGACCAGGACCCGCCGGAGCACAGAAAGGTCTTCTGGGCGGGCCTGGAGTTCATCAACCACTACAACGGTTCGCTGCCCACCAACAACCTGACGGTGATCGCGGCCTGCTACAGCGACCGCAAGCCCTTCATCCACGAGGAGTTCCACAACCTCGGCTGCCGCGCCTACGTGGGCTGGAGCAGCGAGGTCAAGAACAGCTTCGTGGCCAGCGCGACCCAGTACTTCTTCGAGCGGCTGCTCATGAAGAACGTCGCCGAGCCCTTCTACCCGCCCATGCACCCGCTCACGGTGGACGAGGTCATCGAGGTGATGGGCAACCCCGCCGTGGACCTTCTCGAGGACCCGCAGACCTACGCCCGCCTGCGGTACTACATCAACCCCGCCGCCGATGTCGTGGCCATCCGCCCGGGGATAACGAGCGCCTTCCGCGTCGGCACCGGCTACGGCGACACGGTGCTGCGGCTCGGGGGGCACTTCGGCCCGGACGAGGGCGAGGTGAAGATGGACAACAACTCGCTCAGCATCGTCTCATGGACCGAGGACATGGTAGACGTGCAGTGTCCGCTGGCGGGGACGGGCAAGGTGGTGGTCCACGCCGACAACGGGACCACGAGCAACGCCGCGCTGTTCGCCAGCTACAACCTGGACCTCACGGTGAACGTGGTTGACCCCATGTACAGCGGGCACGCGAGGGTCCTGGGGACGGACCGGCGCTTCGCCGGGGCCTTCTTCAACCCCTGGGACCTGGGCATCTTCCCCATCGTGCGGGGGCTGATGACGCGCGAGGGCACGGTAAGCTGGGACCTGCAGGGCCTGTTCATCCAGGGAGACATGCGCGTCGAGACCAACGACCAGGGGCAGCAGCAACTGAGCGGCCAGTCGGTCTGCTTCAACATCAACGGTGAGGATGTCTCCATGCACGACAACGTCAGCTTCATGATACAGCAGCAGTTCACGAACACGGACAACGGTCAGAGCTGGACCCAGGCCTCGCTGTGCGCCATAGGCACGACGGGCGTGGCGACCTCCGCGGCCTACAACCAGGAG
The DNA here is from genome assembly GCA_964608495.1 of uncultured Armatimonadia bacterium. Classification (GTDB taxonomy): domain Bacteria; phylum Armatimonadota; class Zipacnadia; order Zipacnadales; family FEN-943; genus JAKORR01. Next base: position 2,390 of record CAZSOQ010000048.1, read on the forward strand.
ACGGGCGTGGTGAGCGCGGGGAGCTGCAACTGGACCTGGGCCACGGCCTACGGGAACCGGCAGTTGTCCATGACCTGGGACTCGATGAGGCCCTTCCCGTCGGTGGACGTGACCGACCCGAGGTGAAAGCCCGCCGGGGCCCTCGTGGTCGTGCGGCAGCGTGGGCCTGCGGGATCGCCCTCCCCATGCGGACCTTCCGCAATCCACGGGCCGTCGGGGGACAGGCATCGCCACGCGGCCAGTCCATCAACGCCGGGGCGGTGGCACCAGTGCCCTGCCCGTCCGTATCCCGCCTCCATCTCGACGCGATCAGCGCAGGAGGTCTGCCAGCCCCGACTGTCCCTGCGCACGCGCCGATGCCAGCTCCCCATGGGCCGACGACACCAGCTCCCAGACGTCTCGGTCCGGTGAAGCCCCAGCGTCCAGGCCGCAGGTGGTAGTGAGGACGTGGTCGAGGCCCTGCGGCAGGACCTGCTCGGCGAAGTCCCGGTCCGCCGGGAACAGCTCCCCGTGCTCGTCCGTCGCGCGGAAGTACATCGCCGCCGCCGCCGCGTGCGCCGTGACCCTCGGCTGCGGCACCCCATGGCCCAGGTCGAACAGCAGCGCGCCGATGAGCCTCTCCTCGCGCCCCAGCTTGCGCGGGATGTCGCGGCCGACCCGGAAGATCGTGTCGCCCAGCGCGCGGTTGCCGAAGCGGCGTAGCAGGTCCTCGATGCTCTCGCCCATGTTCCCTTCGTCGAATTCGCCCGGGTAGCCGTTGATCAGCGCCCGCCCCGACTCCCACATCGCCCGCCGCGCCGCCTCGCCGATCAGCGGATGCTCCGCCGCTTGCCAGATGTAGTCCATCTCCGGCGCCTCAAGGTGCGCGAAGTAGGCACAGCACGCGTGCCCCAGGTTGTGCACGAAGAGCTTCCGGTCCACGTAGGCCGCCATGTTCTCCTTCGGGTCCAGGCCGGGCACCGGCGGGATGGCGTTCCTGAAGCCGCGGGCATCGCAGATGAGCGTGTTGTAGGCCTCGGCATACACCAGCAGCGGGTCCTCGCGCCGCACCTCCTCGGGCATGATGGGCACCATCTTCCCGATGCTCGTCTCGACCAAGCCGAGCAGGTCGTCGAGCGGGAAGTCACCGGGCAGATGCCCCCGGACGCCCTCGCGGAAGATGGCGGCCGCGTTGCGCAGGTTCTCGGCGATGATCACGTCCAGCGGCGGATTGCCCAGCCGCAGCCGCTCCCGCAGCCCCGCGGCCAGCGTGGGGATGATGTGCGGCACCGCCTTCGCCCCCACAGCCGTCCCACAGAGCCTGCAGGTCGCCAGCTCCCGCGCGCAAGCCTCGATGTCGCGCCCGTCCACGGCCCGCACCCTCTCGACCCAGATCGTCTCCGGCTCGACGTCCTTGATCTCGACCCGGTAGCGGCCCCGGCGGTTCAGTTCGGCGACCACGGCCTCATCCACGTCCACGAACACGACCTCGAAGCCGGCCCGCGCGAAGAGCTGGCCGATGAAGCTGCGGCCAATGTTGCCTGCGCCAATCTGAACGAACTTGAGCTCGTCTATCATCCAAGGCTCCCTTCCCGTGGCAGGTGAGGCCGGCGAAGCTCGTACCCCGGGCGGGTCGGCGCCCCTGGAGCAGCGGCTGCAGCCGCGAGCCGCCCGTCGGTCTTCCTCAGAACATCCGCCGGTACACGTAGTAGCCGCGGATCTGCGCCATCGGGGCGTCGTCCACGATGTAGTTGACGACGAAGATCGTCACGCCGTCCGGCAGCACCACCCACCCCGTGTACCCGCTGTCCGCCCGGGGCGACCGGTCGTGGTCCAGCGGCAGCACGACGCCCTGCTGCTTGGCCACGTCGGTCTCGAGCGCGCTCTCGACACTCTCCAGGTACGCGAAGGTGTTCAGCTTCCGTGCACCCCGGCCGGGCAGGTAGCGGTAGGTCACCATGACCTCGCCCGGAGTTGGCCGGAGGCCGACTCTGGGCAGCAGGCCCGCCGTGGGTCGGTGCGCGCCGCCCATGAGCGTTTCGTAGGGCCCGTCCCAGGTGCGCCCGCCGTCGCGGCTGATGCTCTTGTAGGCCGGCCAGCCGCGCCCGGAGTTCTCGCGCATGTAGGCCACGACTTCCCCGCCCGGCAGCTCAACGATCCCCGCCTCGCACAGGTTCAGCCCCTCGCGGTCGCCCACCAGGTAGGGACCCTCCCAGGTCGCGCCCTGGTCCTCCGACCGCCACACGCGGTCTATCAGGCGCCACTCGGGCGCGAAGCCCCGATGCGCCGACAGCAGCCAGCTCCCGTCGCGGAGCTCCACAAGCCGCTCGGGCACGATGCCGTCCACCGGCGTCTCGAAGGGCCCCTCGAAGCCCTCGGCGTCGTCCGACGACAGCCAGAAGTGCACGAGGGGCGGCACGTCGCCGTGCCGTTCGCCCGGCGGCTGGGGGTACAGGTCGCAGACGAAGGCCACGCGCCCATCCCGCAGGGCCGTGGCCCGGGGGCAGTTCCACTTCCACAGCACGCCGTCGTCGCCGGCCTTTGACCTCACCAGGTACCTGCGGTCCGACCAGGTGCGCCCGTCGTCGTCGCTCACGCGCCACACCAGGTCAGTGAAGGCCGCCGCGCCGTGGCTGTCACTCTCGCGGTAGACCACCACGAGCCTCCCCGACGGGGTGAGGGTCACGTCCGGGAAGCACTCGTAGAGGTCGTGGTTGTTCGTGATCGTGATGTGCTCTGGGCCCAAGCTCCATCCCTCCGGCCTGAGGGCCCGGCGAATCCGGGCGAGAGGATTCCCCCGGCGCTGTGGGAACTGGAGGGGGCTTCGTGGATGCGGGGCGGATTCCTTTAGCGCTGGGAGGAGCACCCCTATGATCCGACTTGGCTTCGTGGACTGCGACACTTCCCACGTGGTGCAGTTCACCCGACGGCTGCACCACGTTGACATCGCCGAGGATCAGTGGATAGACGGCGCGCAGATCGTCGCGGCGTACCCGGGCAAGTCCGACATCGTCGATCAAAGCCGCATAGACGAGTACGTCGAGGAGCTGCGCAAGCACGGCGTGGAGATCGTTGACGCGCCGGAGGACCTGCTCGGCAAGGTGGACGGGGTGCTCATCGAGTCCAACGAGGGCGGCAAGCACCGTCGCCACGCCGAGGTCTTCCTGCCCAAGGGCATCCCCTGCTTCATAGACAAGCCCTTCACCTGTTCGGTGGCCGACGCCAAGGCCATCGCCCGCATGGCCGAGGAGGCCGGTGTGCCCGTCTTCTCCTCCTCTTCCCTGCGCTACGGCCTGGAGATCCAGGAGCTGAAGGCCCGCGAGGCCGAGATCGGCCGGGTCGTGGGCGCCGACGCCTACAGCCCCGCCTCGATCCACCCCCGCAATCCCGGCCTGTTCCACTACGGCATCCACGCCGTCGAGACCCTCTACGCCCTCATGGGCCCAGGCTGCGAGTCGGTCTGGTGCGTATTCACCGGCGGCGCGGAGACCGTCGTGGGCCTCTGGACCGATGAGCGCATCGGCAGTATCCGAGGCACGCGCGAGGGCGGCCACTCCTACGGCTTCACGGCCTTCTGCGAGAAGGCCGTCGTGGCCCAGCAGATCAACGCCAACTTCATCTACCGCGAGCTGCTCGGGCGTATCGTCGAGATGTTCCAGACGGGCAAGGCGCCACTGGACATCGGGGAGAGCATCGAGATAGCGGCCTTCATCGAGGCGGCCCTCCGGTCCACGCAGTTCGACGGCAAGCGCGTGGACCTGAAGGTCTGAGCATCGCGGCGAGCCGTCAGGCAAGGTGAGGTGACAGCCATCTCCGCGTGGCGGGGCTTTGTTCCCCGCCGCGGGGTCTCACGCCGGCGCGATGAGCCCCGTCCTGTACCCGCCCACGCGCTCTCGATGCGTCTCCTGGAAGGCGGCGTGGCTCATCAGCTCCCACCCCAGAGCCCGCGCCCGTCGAAGGATCCCCCGCGTCACCGTCAGCTCCTCGTCGTACTGCACGCTCGACCAGTCGTGCTGCAGCAGGGACCACACCACGTCCCGGTCCGCCAGCCTCTCCAGCTCGGCGCACACGTGGTCCAGGAATCCCGTGGGCTCCCCCCAGCCGAAGCGCGTCTTGAAGCCCACGTCATGCCATCCCGCGATCGGGATCTCCATCAGCCCGGGGAAGCCCTGCAGGTCGTAGAGGAAGGGCTGCGCCTGCTCGACCGGCAGCGGCTGGTAGTCGGTCGCGGTGCGCCCGTAGGATCGCACGAACAGGTAGCCCAGGTCGCGCAGCGTCTCGAGCACCGTCGGCTGGTCAGCCAGCCCCCGCCAGTAGCCGAAGGGCGCCGTGAGGCCCACCGGCCTGCGCCCGATCACCTCGCGGAACACCCGCTCCGCCCTCAGCACGTCCTCGAAGACCGCCTGGGGCGGCAGGCAGGGCCGGAACACCCTCGTCCGCGCGTCATCATCGCGCTCCTCGGCGATCACCTTGAAGGGCTCGTGCGAGTAGGCGTGCTGCTGCAGGTCGAAGCGCAGGTCCGCCGCGATGGGCGCGTAGGCGTCGCCGAATCGCTCGAGGTTCATCCCCGCGAGGAAGAGCGTCGCGGGCGCCTCTTCCTCGGCCAGCGCCGCCTGCAAAGCCTGCAGGAACCCCCGCGTGAGGTCCTCGTCCACCACATACCCGAGCAGCCGCCGGGAGAAATCGTCCGGCGGATTCACGCCCGGTATGCGCTCGACATCGAAGCTTAGCAGCAGGATGGACATGGCTACCTAGCTCCCCGAGGCTGCCCAGCTCGATCACGCGAGCTGCAGGCCGGCAGGCTGAGCCGCTTCCCGTGTCAGGTACAGATGCGCGTTGGGATGGCGCTGCGCCAGGGACGCCGGGAACCGGGCCGTCACCGGCCCGTGCAGGGCCCGCCGTACCACCGAGGGCTGCCAGGACCGATTGGCATACAGCCTGAGCTCCCGCGCCGACAGGATCTGCTTCATCCCGATGGTAACGGCGTAGCGAAAGATCGCCTCGATGTTGCCCCCGGCCACCGTGGTCGAGTTGATCGTCCGCGTCTCGCAGGTTAGCTCGACCACCCGGCTGCCCAGCGCCGCGAATTCCTCGACGCTGAGGTCCTCGCCGGGGCCCGGCGGCTCGTTGAAGGCAATGTGCCCCGTGATCCCGATGCCGCCGACGCACAGGTCAGGGCCGCCCAGCTCCTCGATCCTGCGGTCCAGCGCTCCGGGGTCCTCGGGCCAGGGGAAGACGATGCTGTCGTCGGGCGGGTGCAGAGCCGGGTCGAGGGGCCGCAGCATCTCGCGCCGCAGGTGCGCCCGGAAGCTCAGCGGATGCTCCTGGGGGATCCACTGCAGGTCGTCAGTCAGGTACTCGTCCATCCCGAAGAACACGCCCCTCGCCAGGCTCACGCGCAGGTCGTTGCACAGCCTCGCCAGCCGCTCGTACTGCCCGACCGGCCCAACGGGCACTATGAACACCGCCGTCGCGTTCTCGGCCTCGGCCCGCTGCAGCTCCCGCAGCATCCGCCAGGCGATGTCCCAGTAGAGATCCTCGGCGGTGGGCAGGATGCCCACGGTCACGCTTGTGCCTTCTCCCAGGCGCTCGGGGGGAAGGTTCATGATGTCCTGCACGGTGGTTCTCCTCCCTTGCGATGGCGGGCACGAGGCCTGCCGTGGAGCCCTGCCGAGGCTTGCCGGTGCGCGCTCCCTGGGTGAGGAAGGGCGTCCGCGGCCTAGTCGCCACCCTTGGGCGGTCGGCGATAGAGGTGAGTCTCGCGCGCGTGGTCCCTGGCGCCCCGCGCCGCGTCCCAGATCGAGTAGATGTACACGGCGAGGCCGAAGATGCCTCCCAGCGAGGTATACAGAGCGGCGTAGGGACTGCTGGCCTCCGCCGACAGCAGGCTGAAGACGCCCTGGCTCAGGAAGCCGATGCAGACCAGCCCCAGGATGGCCAGCACGCTTCCCTTTTCATACTCGCCGTTGTAGAGCTGCCCCAGCCCGGGGAACAGCCCGGACCGGAAAGCCGCGGCCTCGGGCTCGGGATCGGAGAACCCACGCAGCGCGCGCTCCTGGAGGTGGCCCTCGAGAAGCTCACGCTGAAGCTGGCCGTCCCTGATGCGGAGCACGACCTCGCCCAGCTTGCGCTGAGCGTCCACGTTGGCCGGCTCCAGCTCCATGGCCCGCCGGTAGGCCTGCTCCGCCTCGGCCAGCTTGTTCAGCGCCACGCAGGCGTCGCCGTGCAGCTCGTGGGCCGTGGTGCTGTCCGGGCGTGCGGCCATCATCCGCTCGGCGATCCCCAACGCCTCGGTGGCCCGGTCCAGATGCAGAGCCATCCGCGCCTTGTCGTACAGCCCCTGAAACTCCTCGTCGCTGATGGGCAAGGTCTCGTCGGCACTCATCGCCGCGCCTTCCTCTTGGCTCGCCTGTAACTGGCGGCCCCGCCTACCCCGCCTCTTCCGTTCCGGTGCTACTCTCCGGCGCCGGCAGGCCCGGCTCGTCCAACACGGCCTCGCGCGGGGCGTCGGCCCACAGATGCTCCAGGCCGTAGTACTCACGCGCTTCCGGCGTGAAGATGTGCACGACCACACTCAGGTAGTCCATGAGCACCCATCGGCCCTCCGGCACACCCTCCATGTGCACCGCCCTGGCCCCCTGCTCCCTCAGCCGCTCGTCTATCTCCTCGGCGATCGCCTTCACATGGACCGGCGACCTGCCCGAGCATATCACGAAGAAGTCGCACACCGGCGTCAGATCCTGCATCTCCATGATCAGTACCTGCTCCGCCCGCCTGCCGATGGCTGCCCGCGCGATGGCCTGGGCTGTCTCTCTCGGCTGCAAGAGTCAAGCTCACTCCTCGCTGTCGGCCGTGGCCGAGGCGTCGCTCCGGCCTATTATGACGCGGAGCCCCTCCACACCGTTCGGATTCTCGGCCAGGCTGGACGGGTCGAGGCCCAGGTCCTCCGCCAGATGCTCCGCCGACTCCCCTGCCCCGGGCGGGTACTCGATGCGCGACCCCTCGTCGTCATAGCTCTCCGCGTTGCCGGTGCTCTCGACTGTCCACCCCTTGTTCTCGAGCTTCGTCGCCGTGCGCGCCGCGGCCCCCGCGATCCCGGACCCGTTCAGCACCGTGACCGCGAGCTGGGCCGTCTCGCCCCCGCGCAGATGCGCACGGATGCCCGCCATCATCTCCTGGAAGGCACTCTCGCGCAGCGACGCGTAGTAGATCCCGCCGATCATCGTGTCCGTGATCGGCACTGTCTCGGTCTTCAGGTCGGCCGGCGACACGGCCTTCGTGATCCGCAGCAGGTCCACCACTTCCCGCCAGGACAAGTTCGTGTCCAGGTTCTTCAGCACGTAGCTCGCCGCCCGGAGCAGCGACGGCAGATTCCCCACCTTCAGCTTCTGCGACAGCAGCGCCCGGATGAACTCCTGCTGGCGCTTCGTCCGGCACACGTCACTGTCCCCGTGCCGGTACCGCACGAAGCCCATGGCCTCATAGCCGTTGAGATGGTGCATGCCCGGGGTGAGGTGGATGTGCAGGTTGCCCCAATTATCGTCGTAGTTCATCCCCCGGCCCCCGCCCTCTACGTCCGCCACCTCCACGTCCACGCCGCCCAGCAGGTCCACCGCCTTCACGAAGGTGTCGAAGTCGCACCGCACGTAGTAGGGCACGTCGAAGTCGAACAGCTCCTCGACCGTCTGCCTGGTCAGCTCCACTCCACCGAAGGCGTAGGAGTGGTTGATCTTGTCCAGGTGATGGCCCGGGATGCTCACGCGCAGGTCGCGCGGGATCGAAACGATGGCCGCCCGGGCCAGCGGCGGGTTGATCAGGAGCACCATGAGGGTGTCGGCGCGGCCCACGTCGTGGGGCCGCGTGTCCGACCCCAGGAGCACGACCCGCACCACGCTACGTCCCGCGAAGGGCTCCGGCAAGGGTCGCGTCAGCGTCGGGTGGTAGTCACCGCCGAACTGCCTGCTGCCCGCCGAGGGGTGCGAGATGCTGTCGTGGCACCCCACAGCGCCTACGAGCAGCACCATGACCGCAAGCCCGATGACCAGGCCGTCCGCCGTACCTGTCGGTTCGGCCGCTCTGGGCGCCGACCTCGATGCCCCTGGCCGCCGACCGGGCGCCCCGCGGCCGCGGGTTCTAGACTCTGGCATGCTTGTCAACCCTTCTCTTGCTCTTCAGCGCGGTACAGCCCCATCTTCCCCAGGTATCCCTCGACCGCCGGCATCGTCAGGTAACGCACAGACCGCCCCTCGACCACCCGCTGCCGGATGTCCGTGGACGATATATCGAGGGCCGGAAGGGCCATCGCCTGCACCTTCCTTGCTCTGTCGGGTCCCAGGACGGGCTCGAGCCGTGCCAGGTCGAAGCCCGGGCGATGGGCTGCCACCACGTGACACTCGCTGAGTATCGCATCCGGCGACCGCCAGGTCAGGATCTCCAGCACCGCGTCGGCTCCCGTGATGAAGTACAGCTCGACGTCGGGGCCGAGCTGCGCCCGGAAGGCGTGGATGGTGTCTATGGTGTACGAGGGCCCCTCGCGGTCAGTCTCGACGCGAGTCACGGCGAAGGCCGGATTGTCGGCCGTGGCCAACAGGCACATGGTGTACCGGTGCTCGGCCGCGGCAACCTTGCGGCCCTGCTTGTGGGGGGGTTGTCCGTTGGGCACGAACAGCACGCGGTCCAGCCCGAAGCGCTCCCGCGCTTCCTCAGCAACCACGAGGTGACCGAGGTGAATCGGGTCGAAGGTGCCACCCATCAAACCCAGCCGTCGCCACTTCCGACCGTTCTCAAGTGCGAGGTCCATGGCAGGTTGCGGCAATCCTATCACCGGGCAGAGAAGGCCGTCAACGCTACGGGCCTTCAGCCCGAGAGCCGCTCCCGCAGTGGGTTCCCTGGGCGCTCACCCGGTCGGCGCCCTTCCGGTCGCCGGCCTCCGCGCCTCCGCCTCAGCGGGCGCGCAGGGCCCCTCACTTCGTCCCGGCGTCCGCGGGCGTCGCGGCGGGTGTGGACCCCCGTTGCCCGGCGGATGCAGCGCCCGGATCACTCGCCCTGGGGGTCGCCGAGGACGCCTCGCCGCCGCCGGCCGGCGCGGCTTCCGTCTCGCCCTGGGCGGCCTCCTTCGTCCCCTCGCCCTCGGTAGCAGTCGCTTCCGTGGCCGTGGCCGCCTCCTCCTCGCTCTTGCCCGTGACCCAGGCGGGCGGTCCGGCGAGGAGGTCCTTGAGGGCCGCCAGGCACAGGTCCGCCGTATCGGGCCCCAGGGACATGGACATCTCGTACTCGTACTTGTCCCGCCCCCAGAAGGCCCTCGGCAGGATGTATCCCAGCTCGCTGTTGGCCAGCGTGACGAGGAACTTGTAGTCCGCCTCGGCCAAAGCCTTGGCCTGCTCGCCCACCGCCGGGAGGGGCTCGCCCGGCATGGTGACCCACACGCTCGGGCCCAGCCACATAACGGATAGGTCCACCTCTACTTCGTGACCCTTGTGGCCTCGATAGGACACGATCAGGCCCGCCGCCAGCGCCTGCGCCAGCCGGTCCGTCTTCAGCGGGATCGTCACGCGCTGTGTGCGGAAGGCCAGATCGGGCCGCAGTGGGCCCTCGGCCTCCTTCAGCGCCTCCGCCGCAGTCTTTCCTACCGCCGTCCCGATCCTCTCGGCCTCGGCGAAGCAGTGATCCTCGAGGTCAGGGCTGACCATGCCGCCGAGCGCGCCGTTGAAGAACAGGCAGGGAGCGCCGGTCTCGGCCTCCACGACCTGGCGGAGCCAGTGGACGTAGTCCGACGTCAGCTCCAGGTTCTTGCTGTCCAGACACTCGGGGTGACAGGCCCAGTTCACCACCGTCGCCACCGGCTCGTCCGCCGGATTCACCACCTGCAGGAGGCTGATCTCGGTGTCAATCATCTCCGGATCGTTGTGATTCACGGCGCAGTTGGGCGGCGCCTGGGCCTTGGCGAGCTTGATGCGGGCCACGCGCGTCCCGCGCTGAGCCTGCTTGATCGCCTCGGCGATCCGCGCGCGGACGAATTCCATGTAGTCGGGATCGGCGCCGGGAGTCGTCTCGTCCGGGCCCCAGAGGCCGATGGTATCGGGCGCGGAGTGGACGTGGGAACAGGCGATCACGATGTTCTCGGGCGGGATATCCTTGACCTGAGCCCGGATCTTGTCCACGTCCGGGGCCATTAGGCCCACCAGGTCAACAGCCACCCACGCCACCTTGGTCGAGCCACGCTCGAACACCAGGGCGCGGGCGTAGATGTCGTCGTGGACCTTGGTGAAGACCCGATTCTCCCCCCAGCCCCCCAGGTAGAGCCCTTCCGTCTCGGGGGTGATCTTGACGGATGCCACGCCGGCCTTGAAGGGCTTCCGGTCCTCTTCGTCGCTGCCACCACAGCCCGCAAGCCCCAGCCAGGCCACGGCAGTGATGCCCAGCAGCATCGCCAGCCTCATCGTGAATCCCCCTCCGTCAGGTCCACGGCGATGTGGTCCCAGAGCTGAATCCCTCGAGCCGACACCCTACACCGGTAAGCCACGACTACCACCCCGGCCCGAGCGGCAGCGCGAAGCGCTACACCGAAGTCCGGGTCCATGAGATCGTGAGGTCGGAAGGAGTATACATCAGAGCGTTGGCACACGAAAGCAACGGCGGGCCGACGCCCGTCCAGGGCACCCGCGTGGGCGAGCTCCGCCAGCTCGCGCATGTGTCGGGCGCCTCTGGGCGTTGGGGCGTCCGGGAACCGCGCCGTGCCGCCCACGGCCAGCGTGATGCACTTCGTCTCGACGAGCCACAGCCGGTCCTCATCGCAGGGCAGCAGTAGGTCGGCCCGCCCGGCGCCGAGGGGCGGCTCGAAGACGGGCTCGCGACACCTGCCGAAGGGCTCCAGGCCCCCGCAAGCCACGGCCGCCTCCGCCAGTAGCCGCGGTGGCAGGCGCGAATCCACCGCCACCCATCGCCGGCCTCTGCGCACCAGCAGCAGGTCACCACAGGTCCTGCGCTCCCGCGAGGCCGTCGGACGCCAGAGCACCTGCGCCCCGGGCACGAGCAGCTCCGCCAGCCGCCCGGAGTTGGGCACGTACACGTACAGCCGCTTCCGCCCCACTCGTACCCAGGCCCCGAAGCGATTGGGGCGCCTCATGAACTCGCCTTCGCGCAGGTCGGAGAACCTCATTGCCGCTGTGCTGTGCCCGCCGGGCGGAAGGACCAGGATTGCTGCAGCGCGAGGAAGCCCACCCGGTCGGGCCTGAACCCGTCGGGGAAAGAATGGGAGCCGAACCTGGCCGAGACGCCCTCGAAGCAGTCCATCCGCGAGCAGGCGGGCAGCAGCGGCCCCGGCGCCACGGACACCGACTCCGGCTTCTTGCGTCTCGCTAGGCCTCGAAGGGCCCTCATGGCAGCCAGCAGGAACGGCCCCGGTGCAACGGCGAGGGAGCCGTACCTGAGCGCGTGGGGCACCCGGCGCAGCTCCGACACGTCGGCTTCGGCCGCACGAACCATGGCCGCCAGGTCCGCCCAGGCAAGGGTGAAGGGCTTCTCCGGCGCGGCCACGGGGTACTCGTACGTCGGCCCGAGGATGCGTCGCACGGGCACCGTCTCCGGCAGCGTGCCGTCCACGCGGTGCCGCTCGAGCGCCCAGACGACCGCCGCGAAGACGCCCGCGGCTGAGAGCGTTGTCCCGCCGCAGGTCGCCCAGTCGAACTCACCCTTGGGCCAGGCCCGGCAGGCCGTCAGGAGCTCGGCCAGCGCCAGCCACTGCGGCTGCGGCTCACTGCAGTCCCTCGCGAGCTGCGCGTAGGTGTAGGGCTCGACGCCCTCCAGGCCCAGCACCCAGTCCAGGCAGAGACGCGTCTGCTCGAAGTGGTGCTCCACCTCGGCAGGCGAGTATGGCTCGATGGCTGTGAAGCTCACCTGGCTCGGGCGCTCGACCAGCCGGCCGCGCACCAGGCCCAGGTCCGGCAGCAGGTGCCAGGTCGGGAAGACCCAGCGCGTCGGGTGGCCGAAGACTATCATCCAGCCCTGGCCCCGCTTGCGCTCCATCCGGCCCAGGAATTCCCTCTGGAAGCTCTGGAAGAGGTCCGGGCAGCCCGGCTCAGGCTGGACGCTCACTATGTGGGGTGCGCGCCTGAGCACCAATTGGCCGCAGTACCAGGCGGGATTCTCGTTGTCGGCGCCCACCGTCGCGCCGCTCCAGGACGCCAGCCCCAGCGCCCGCAACGCCGCCACCGCCTGCGGCGACCAGTTGGCCTCGCCCTGACACCAGCTCACGGGAAGCCGGCCGAACACCTCGGCCACGTCCGCCACGCCCGCGCTCTCCACGGCGCAGCAGCGCGCGAAGGCCTCGTCCCACCCCAGCCGGTTGCTGTAGACGGCGATGGGCTCGGGGAAGATACCGTGCGTGTTGCCGTGGTAGCAGACCTCGTGACGGGCCATCGCCTCGACGACGTCGCGTCGGCCGCGATCGCGCAGCACTCTGGCCTTTGCTCCCACGGTGAAGTGACTCCACTGCGCGCGGTCGGGGTCCAGGATCCGGCACAGCCGCAGCACGGCGTCGTCAGCCGCCGGGTCAATCCAGTCCTCCACGTCCAGGGCGAAGAACAGCTTGATCGGCATGGCCCCTCTGCCCCCTTGGCGCGCGCAGCCGTGTCTCAGGGCAGCCGGTCAGCCACAAACCCCAGCTCGGCCTCGATCCGCCCCACCTCGTACACGGAGTCGTACTCGTGGCCGGGCTGGTCGAAGTAGGACACGTCCACGTCGTCGCCCCACCAGTGGCGCAGGATGTCGGCCACCGGATCGGCCACCCAGGCCTTGGGCCCAGCCGCGTTCATGATCCTCACGCCCGGCTTGTGGGGAGACTCCGCCGCCAGAGTGAAGGCCCGCACGGCGTCGCTGCGCGCCATGATCGTGATGCTGCCCAGACACCACTCACCCAGCGGCCCCACCTTCCGCGGCGGCGGCAGGCTCTCGTCCGGGCACACCGTGGACAGCCGCAGGTTGATGACGTCCACCTCCGGCTCCTGGCGCTGGCAGTACTTCGTGATCTCCTCCATCAGGTACTTCGAGAGCCCGTACCCGTTGCGGTCCAGGCACGGGTGCTCATCGGGCAGCGGCACCCGCAGCGGCCGGAACTTCGGGCTCTGGAAACCCACGGCGGCGATAGAGCTGGCCATCACGAACTTGCGGCACCCGTGGTCAATCACGTAGCGCATCAGGCACCGCGTACCCTCGACGTTCACCAGGATCTGCTCGCGCTCCGTCCCGCCGCCCGTGACCGCCGCCAGGTGTACCACGGCGTCAATCCGCCGCGAGTCTAGCTGCCGCAGGTCCTCGAAGGCCCAGAAGCTTCCCCTTACCCAGGGCGCGTCCACCTCCGGCTTGCTGCGGCTCATGCACACCACGTCGTGCCTGGCGCTCATGGCCTGGGTCAGGGCCCTGCCGATGAACCCGCTGGCCCCCGTGATCAGGATGCTGCTCATCGTTCTCACTCCTCCTGAGCTTCGGGCCGGACAGTGCTTGCGTCGGCTCGCGTCGGGCCTTCGGACGCCTGGGCGCCTCAGGCACGCCAGTCTATCACGGCACCCACCACGTCCGCGGCTTCACCCCTGTTGATCCGCTCGTACAGCTCCGGCGCCTGGGTGTAGTCCAACCGGTGCGTAATGGCCTTCTCCCACTGGAGCGTGCCCAGGGCCATGTTCCTCACCACCGCTCGCCGACACGGCTGCAGGCCGTCGTCGCAGGGGAAGAACATCCGCAGCCGCCTGCCGTGGGCCGGCAGGAAGTGCAGCGAGACGGGGGCCGCGCCGTAGTTGCCCTGCCACACGAAGGAGCCGTGCGGTCGGCACAGCTCGATGGCCGGGTCCAGACACTGCGCCAGGCCCGTGCACTCGAACACCACGTCCGCGCCCTCGGGCGCGATCTTGCGCACCTCCGCCGAAACGTCGGCCCGCGTGCCGTTGATTGTGTGGTCCGCCCCCATCTGGCGCGCGATCTCCAGGTGCTTGTCCACGATGTCCACCGCAATCACCACGCACCCGCGGTGCACGCAGGCCGCCACGACCCCCAGCCCGATCTGCCCCGCGCCGTACACCAGCACCGTCTGCCCCATGCGCGGGTTGGCCATGTCCGTGCCGTACAGCCCCACGGCCGGCATCACGAACATGCTGGCCACGTCCATGGCCGCGCCCTCGATGAGGTGGGCCGCTCCGTGGCTGGTGTGAGGCCGCAGCACCGCGTGCGAGCAGTGGGCCCCCTGCACGCACGACACCCGCGTCCCGTCGTCCAGGGCCATGTTGTCGTTGCCCCGGTAGTAGACCTTGTCTCCCACGTGGTAGTCCTCGATGTCGCTACCCACGGCCTCGACGACGCCCGTGCCCATGTAGCCCGTGCACAGCGGGTACGGCCCCCAGGAGATCTTGCCGCGTATCAGGGCGAACTCGGTCCCGATGCTCACGCCCGTGTAGTGAGCGCGCACGGCGATCTGGTCGGCCGCGGGTTCGCCCAGCTCGACCTCCTGCAGCGTGAACGCCTGCTGCTCGTCGCAGATGAGTGCTGTGGCCTTCATCCTGTCATCGCCTGCCTTGCCCGGCCCGCTCGAAAACAGTGGGCCAGGTCGTTGAGTGCCGGGTGGCTCAGGGAGCTCGGGGGCAATTCGGTCCTTGGGCGGCTTGCCCTTCCCCGCGCGGCGGCGGGAGTTCTCCCTTCAATCGGCGCGCGTCGGCAAGTGGGTTTATCAGGCGAGCGATTGCTGCTATTGTTACGGATTGTAGTGATGACCGATGTGGAAGAGCCGACTGCCCAGCCTGACGGAAACGGTCTTCGTGGCCCTCGACACCGAGACGACCGGCCTCAACCCGGCCACGGGGAAGCTCGTCGAGGTGGGCGCGGTTAGGTTCGACTGGACGGCCACGGCTGCGGGCACCCTCTCAGAGCTCATCAACCCGGGCGAACCCATGCCCCCCGAGGCCCTGCAGGTGCACGGGATCTCCGACGCGATGGTCGCTGCGGCGCCCGGCCCCGAGGAGGTGCTGCCCAGGCTGCTGCAGTTCGTGGACGGGCCGAATGTCGTGCTCGTGGCCCACAACGCGCCCTTCGACCTGGCCTTCCTCTCCATGGCTCTGGCCAGGCTGCGCCTCCGGCCCCCGGACCTGCCCGTTCTCGACACGCGGCTGCTGGCGCGGCGCGTCCTGCCCCGGATGCCGAGCTACGCGCTGGAGAGCCTCGCGGCCCACTATGACCTGGCCCTGCCGGACCACCATCGCGCCCTGCCCGACGCGGATGCCGTCCGCATCCTGTTCTGCCACATGCTGGACGATCTGGAGGAGGAGGAGTTCGTCGGGTTGGCCAAGCGGATGCGGGTGCTTACCTTCGACGACGCCGCGATGGCGCCCGCCAGTGCCCCCTCGGGGTTCGAGCCGCTGGCCCGCGCGCTCGAGGAGGGGCGCGACCTCGTGATCCGCTACACGGGCGGGTCGCGCGGCGATAGAGAACGCCGGGTGACGCCCCTGGCCCTCTACCGCCAGCGCGGCGGCATCTACCTGGCTGCCGTGTGCCACCTGGACGGTGCGGAGAAGACCTTCCGGCTTGACCGCATCGCGGCCCTGCGCATAATAGAGTGACTCGACTCCGGCACGGCACGGGAGTGGTAGTTGCTGCCGCTGCAAGAGACCGCCGGCCGGGCTGATGCCCGGTCACTGGAAGGCCACGATCCCAAGTCACCGAACGCCACGACCTGGCTTCTGGCTATGGTTTGTGTTATCGCCGTCGCCGTCGGGGGGGCCTTCTCGGCCCTTGTGCGCTACGATCTGGTGGGCTTCGGGCACCTGCCGCGGGCGGCCATATACCCGATCTTCTGGATGCTGCTCCTCAACGCCCTCACCTTCTGGCTGGGGAAGAGGCGCTGGTTCGGGTCCCGCCGTCTCCTGTACATTTACCTCGCCGTGCTGGTCATGGCCGGCTTCCCCGGCCAGCAGCTCGTCACCTATCTGTACCTCATCATGATCGGCGCCCAGGGCTACGCCACTCCAGAGAACAAGTACCTGGAGACCTTCCTGCCCCAGGTGCCGCACTGGATGGTCCCGTCGGGCGACCCCGACTCCCCGGCCATCCGCTGGGCCTTCTACGGAATGCCCGCCGGCCAGACGATGCCCTGGCATGCCTGGGTCATCCCCCTGCTCGCCTGGACACCCTTTCTGATCGCCGCCCTCACCATGCAGATGACCCTGGCGGCCTGGTTCCGCCGTCGCTGGGCCGACCAGGAGCGGGTGCTCTTCCCTCTGGTTCAGATCCCCGTGGAGTTCGTACGCTACGACAGCCGGTTCCCCTTCTTCCCCGCCTGCTTCCGCAGCCCGCTGTTCTGGATCGCCTTCGCCATCCCCGTGCTCATCTACACCAAGAACGCCCTGCACTTCTACTTCCCCACGATCCCCGAGACGAAGATGATCCGCGACATCGGCTGGGTCTTCCTCGACCGGCCCTGGACCGTGCTCAACGGCTGGCAGTACAACATCTACTTCGAGATGGTAGGGGTCACGTACCTGGTCCAGGACGACATGGGCTTCAGCCTGTGGTTCACCTGGGTCCTGCGCAAGTTCATCATGGTCTTCCGCGAGGGCTACGGGCTGGCCAGTCACGGGGACTTCTTCACCCACCACGGCCTGGGCGCGTACGTCTTCCTCGTCCTCATCTACCTCTGGCTCGCGCGCCACGCCCTGGGCGACCTGTGGCGCAAGGCCGTCTTCAACGATCCCACCGTGGACGACAGCCAGGAGCCCATCCCCTACCGCGTGGCCTTCTGGGGCTTCTGGCTATCGCTGGCGGTCGTGGTCGGCTGGGCCCGAGTGGCCGGCGCCGCCGTCGGCTACACCCTCCTCGCTATCCTGCTGTACCTGGTGTGCATCCTCGTGCTGTCCCGGCTTGTGGCGGAGGGCGGGCTCTTCGCCGTCTGGACGCCGGTGGCCCGGCCCCACGTGCACATCGTGGATATCTTCGGCCCGAAGGCCCTGGGCCTGCGCACCACCACGATCCTGCACTACATGGGCTGGAAGCTGGGCGACCAAGCCTCGAACACCATGGGCAACGTCCTCCAGGCCTACAAGGTCGCCGAGATGGGCGACCTCAACCCCCGAGCCGCGGCTTGGATGATGCTCGTCGCGCTGGTTGTCGCTCTCTTCGCCTCCCACCCGACGGCCCTGTACGCCATCTACTCGCGCTCCGTACCCGGGCTGGGCTGGTGGCCGCGGAGCGCCTACGGGGGCTTCGGCACGGAGCTGACGCAACTGCTGGAGGCGCCCAGGCTGTTCACGGCGGGCAACTACGGCAACATGGCCCTGGGGGCGCTGGTGACCCTGGCCCTCCAGGCCTGCCGGCAGAGGTACATGTGGTGGCCGCTGCACCCGCTGGCCTACGTGGCCATGATCGGCGGCCCGCCGTGGATGAGCGAGCGCTACGGCTTCTCGATCCTCGTGGGATGGACGATCCGGAAGATCGTGCAGCGCTTCGGCGGCTACACGGCTTACAGCAGCTTCCGCCCGGCGGCGATCGGGGTGGTGGCCGGCAACGCCGTGGTGCTCCTGAGCTGGAGCATCGTCCACTACTTCCACCCCATCAGCGGGGTGCTGATCATCGAGTAGCGCCGCACCGCTCCCCGCGCGGCCACGGGCCTAATCGCCAGCGGCCCCGCGCAGGTCCAGGAGCTGCTGGCGCAGGCGCAGCAGGTCCTCGTGCTGCCGCTCCACCGCCAGCCCGCGCTCCAACGCCTCCCAGGCTTCCTCGATCTCCCCCAGCGCCGCGCGACAGATCACCAGGCGCGCATAGGCATCCGCGAAGTCCGGCATCAGGGCGATCACGCGCTCCAGGTGCACCACTGCCTCCGCCCACCGCTCGTTGTAGAGCAGAGCCAGCCCCAGCGAGTAGTGGGCGTCGGGATCGTCGGGGTGATCCGCCACTACCTTGCGGTATTCCTCCGCCAGAGCGTCCATCGTGGCCGAGGGCTGACGGCCGTGCAGCTTCGTCCCGCATCGCCGGCAGAACCGGTCCTCAGGGTGGGTCTGCGCGCCGCACTTGGGGCACTCGGCCATGTCGCTCGTCCCCGCTGGTTCCCCGCGGTCCTCGGGCGCTAGGCGCGCTCCTCCAGTTCCTCCAGCAGCCGCCGCAGCCACTCGACGGCGAAGCTGGCCTGCGTCAGGTCGTCCTCCGGCCCTTCCGCCTCGATCGCCAGCGACCCCTTGTAGCCTGCCCGGGCGAAGATCGGCAGGATCGTCCGGTAGTCCAGATCACCCTTGCCGGGCGTACAGGCCTGCCACTTCTCGGAGCCGTCGTCCGCCACCACGCGCTTGAGGTCCTTGATGTGAGCGTGCGCCGCGTATCCCACGACCCGTGTCGTCGCCTCGACGGGGTCGTCGCCCGGGCCCAGGAAGTTGCCCACGTCCACGCAGGCGAGCACCCACGGGGAGTCCAGCTCGGTCAGAAGCTGTACCGCCTCTTCGCCGGTGCCGGGGACGCCGCCGTGGTTCTCGACCGCCAGGACCACGCCGGCTTCCTCGGCCTCGTCCATCACCGCGCCTAGTCCCTCGACCGCCAGCTTCACCGCCTCCTCCTGAGGCAGGCCCGGCGCGTGGCCACCGAAGACCCGCATCGCCGGCGCCCCGAGCCGGTGGGACATCTCGATCCCGCGCCGCACCAGGTCCACCTGCTCCTGCATCTTGACCTTGTCCGGCTGCACGAAGTTGTTCCCCACCGCGTAGGCCGCCAGCTCCAGGCCCAGGTCATCAATCAGCTCGCGCGCCTGCTCAGGCTCCTCGCTCTCGTTCCGCCAGTAGTAGGCCAGCAGGTCCACCGAATCCAGCCCGTGGTCTGCCGCCCAGCGGACGAAGCCTAGCGTGTCCATCTTCCCCTCGCGCGCGTAGGTGTTGAAGGAGTACATCGTCATGCCGAGCTTCATCGGGCTCACCTCTGCGGGTCAGGAACCGCTCGTTCGCGAGGAATCATACACCCACGGGGCGCCGCGCGCCCACGGCCGCCCCCCGCGCGCCTTCACGCCCTCAGCCCCCCCGCCTCACTCTGCGGACTGCACGCGGATGTAGGCCGCCGCCGTCTCGTCGTACTCCGAGCTGCCGCTCGTGCCATCGGGGTACTGCACGGTCTTGTGTATCGTTCGCGTGAACTCCACCAGCACCTTGAAGTCACGGTAGTCTAGGCGCGTGAACTCAAAGTCTATCACGGCGCCATCGGGTGTCTGAGTGACCGTAAGCGGGAAGTCCCGGAGCCGGGTGATCCGCCCCTGCACATCCTCGATCGGTATCAGCGAGGGGCCAGCCGTGACTTCCAACTGCACCCACCCGCCCCCAAGCGTGTCTTTCCGCCGCGACATCGGCTCGTACCTCTCCGCGACCTTGCTGAGTACGAGCTGATTGGGGATGCCCTTGGGCGCCTCGATCAGCACCGTGCGCCAGTCTGACGTGAGCAGCTCTCGCCCCGGTTCCTTCAGCTCCCACGCGCCGGTGTCAGTCACGGTGTAGGTCCCGTAGTAGTCGTCGCTGCTGCTGTACTCCCAGGTGCCCTTGGCCGGCGGCGGAATCAGTTCGACCTTCAGACTGACCGGTGTATCGCCCGCGTAGGGCGGCACGGCGCGACCGTTGGCGACCATCACCAGGATCGCCTGGCGTTCCGTCGCAAGCTGATCGGCGCTCGGCACATCCAGCTCCTGGCCCGAGGCGATGGGCGCGCCGATCGGTTGCGGACGTCCTGTGCCCTTCACCTTGTAGACGAAGGCGTTAGCCCCGCCTCCTTCGTCGGCCAGGCTGATACGAATCTTGGTCCCCACATGCCAGCCGTCCACCTGCAGGAAAACCTTGTACAGCCTGGCTCCCAGGTCCGGGGCGAACCACGTCCAGAAGGTGCCGCGGTCGCCGAAGGAGTCGAAGGTATAGGTGTCACGCGCTGCGCCGAGCACCTCCCCCGTGTCAGGGAAGACGGTGCCCGGGTAGATGGCGCCCAGCACATAGTCGCGGCAGAAGTCCCGCCAAGCCTGGGGAAGGTCCAGCCCCGTGCCCTGGGCAAGCGCCTCGACCGGCCCCGCCGCCGTGGCTCTGGCTCGCAGCACGTCCATTATCGCGCGAGGCGCAACGCGATTGCTCGACAGCCAGGTGAGGAACATGGACGCACCGTAGCCGTGATCCCCTGTGCCCGCGTCAGGCTGATGCAGCCCCCGCTTGAACAGGAAGGCGTAGTTGTCGGACGAGTCCGACGGTTGCTGGGGGTTCGGCCTGACCGTCCCCGGGATGTAGCCGCCCTGCAGGCCGTCGCCGAAGCGTTGCTCGAACCAGGTGCACAGGGCCTCCTCCAGCCAGTACCACTCGTCGTTCCCCTGCCGGAAGAGCGCGCTCGGGTGGTTCATCGAGTAGACGAGATGCACCAGCTCGTGTGCGGCCGCTACCTTCATGTAGAAGATGCGGTCCATGGTCAGCCTGTTCGAGTTCAGTTGGATATGCAGCGAGTCGATCCCCCAGATGCCACCCCAGGGCCTCACCAGCAGCCCGTCCACGTCCTCGTCGGCTCCCGTAAAGGGCGTGATGACGACCTCAATCGGCAGGCTGCGACCCGACCAGACGATGCCCAGCGACTGCAGGTCGGTGGAGGCCGTGTTCAGCGCCTCAGCCAGGCTCAGGGCCTGCGGCCTGTAGTTGCCCAGGGTGCTCAGCCATTGAATCCGGAAGCGCTTCCCGGCGCTCCACTCCTCCTGCCAGACCGCCCCCGTGACCTTCGGTGGCGGCGGCGTCCATCCCCCCTGGCTCGCCCGCACCGCCGCCGTATCCGCCGCCGAGTACGGCGGGACCGTTCCCACCAGCGCCTGCCCGTCCACCGTCGTCTCGATGACCATCGGCGCAAGCACGTCGGCGCCAAGGCTCACGGCGTAGGACTGCGATTCCCAGACCAGCGAGGGCGGAGCGTCCGGTGACGGGGGCTCATCGAGCTCCATCCTCAGGGCGAGGGGCTGGGCCACCGTCTCGGGCAGACCCCCGATGCTATAGGCCGGCGACACACGGTAGGGGTCGAGCGGGCTCGCGGGACCCGCGGGGTACAGGGTCAGGGTCGTCGCCTGGGCGAAGGCGCCGGGCGGCACGGTCACTGTCAGCCCTCCCAGGCTAACCGCGCCTCCCTCGGGGCCGATCCTGCCTGTCGCGACCGCTTTCCAGTACCTTCCGCCCTCCGGCGCGCAACTGACGAACAGATGCAGCAGCCGCCGTGCATCCTGGCGGTCGAGTCTGCCGTCGCTGTTGAAGTCGGCCTTGGGCTCGAGCACTCCCGTCCCCAGCCACTCCCTGAGGGCCGCGATGAAGGCCGCCAGGTCGGTGGCGTCCACGGCGAGATCGCCGTTGATGTCCTCGGGCACGACCTCGGTACCCACCTGGCTCGGCGCGGGCCGCGCAGCCGCCGAAGCGGCAGGCAACCTGGGCTGCGTCTGTCCCCAGCAGACGCCCCACGCCCCGGCAGACAGCACCAGCGAGAGTAGAAAGGCCGGACGGAGAGTCATCGGCAGTCCCTCTTTACCCCGGCGGCATCGCCGGCCGCCAGCACGGCCACGGAACGTGGCTCTCACGCTGGCTCGCCCCCCAAACGCGACAACGCACGGCCACCTAGTGGCAGCGCGCCCGTGTGGACTGTGAGACGGCGCTCGGCTAGGGCGGAGTCGTCGATCAGCTTCCCTGGGCCCCATGGCGCCGCGGCGACCAAGACCGTGGCGGCGGCATCAGGCTTGCACTCCTGCCCAGCGCCGCCCGGCTTCTACCACGCCCGGCGCCGTGTTGTCAACGCTTACCTAGCCCAGCCCCGGCCCCGGGCCCATGGCTCGGGGCGGCCTTCCGAGCTAGCCCCCCTCCTCCCGGATCCGTCGGTCGTCTCCACGCCGTAGTGTGAACCCCGAGCGGTCCAGGTGCTCCAGCAGCGGAACCACGAACCTGCGCGTGGACCCCAGCGCGTCCCGCGCCTCCGCCGCCGTGAAGCTCCGCCCCGCGAAGTGCTCACGCAGCAGCGCCCGTGCCTGTTCCACCGTCTCGCTTGCGTACACCAGATCCGCCAGCACTACGACGTCGCCGTGCTCGATCATGTAGGCCAGCAGGTCCTGAGCCTCCTCGCCCGCGCCCAACGGCGCTAGGACCTCTCCCCGGGTCGGCGGCTGGAAACCCCCTCGCTGCACGGCCCTGAGCACCTCGTCAATCCGTGCCTGCTGCGCCGGCCCCGGCGACGGCCTGTGCTCCGCCAGCCGCACCCGACCCTCCTCCATCACTACCGCCCCTTGCGCCGTCAGGCCCGCCAGTAGCTCCTGCAGCGGCTGGGAGTCCAGCTCCATCTCGGCCCCCAGGTCGCGTACCGGCATCCCCGCCTGCAGCGGCCGCCGCCCGTGATAGCTCTGCAGCGCCCTCAGCGACCCCGTCCGCAGCTCCGCCGCCTGCTCCGCGCTCACCCATCTCCCGGCCAGTGACTCCGTCCGGCCCGCCGCCGCGGCTCGGCCCAGCAGCTCCGCCATGGCCTCGCCCGTCAACTGCATCTCGCGCCGCAGCTCCTCTGCCGTGATCCCCGCTCGGCCGCGCCGCGCGATGAGCCCCACCACGCGGTCCACGTCGCTGCCCTCCCTGGCGGCCGTCAGCGCCTGGAGGACCTCGCTGCGGCCCGCCCTGTGCCGACCCGGCCGGGGGTCCAGCACGACGCCGCCGCCCAGGGTCGTCAGCGGCGACGAGCCGCGGATCACGAAGTGGTCCTTCGCCGCCGCCGCCACCGGCTGCTCGAGCCGTAACTGGGCGAAGGTGACGTCTCCGGGCGACAAGGCCTCTCTGCCGTCCAGCAGCACCACACGAGCGTTCACCTCGGCCGTGCCGATGTGCAGCCGCACGAGGGCCCGCTGCTTTAGAGGCGGCAGGGGCGCCGCGATCATGCGCAGCTCCACGTCCAACAGCCAGGCCACGCGCATCGAGCCCGGCTCCACCACCTGGGCGCCGCGGGCCACCTGCCCCTTCGCCACATCGCTGGTGTTCACGCCCACCCGCGCTGGGGCCGCCACCTCCCGCACGGTCTCGCCATGAACCTCTAGACGCCGCAGCCGCGACCGGAGGCCCGCCGGGATGATCTCCACCTCTTGCCCCTCGCGCAGCCGTCCTCGCTGCAGCGAGCCCGTCACCACCGTGCCGTGGCCGGCGATGGTGAAGCTGCGGTCCACCGGCATCCGCGCCGGGCCTTCGATGTCCCGTGGCTGCACCTGCTCCGCCACGCGGTCCAGCTCCGCCACCAGTTCGTCCAGACCTTGGCCGGTCACAGCGCTCGTCACGACTACCGGACTGCCCGCCAGAGGCGTCCGCGCCAGCAGCTCCGTGGCCTCCTCACGCACCAGCCCGATCAGGTCCTCGTCCGCTCGGTCGGCCTTCGTGATGACCACGACGCCCCTGCTCACGCCCAGCAGGTCCAGGATCGCCACGTGCTCCCGCGTCTGCGGCATCACGCCCTCGTCCGCCGCCACCGTCAACATCACCACATCTATGCCCGATACCCCTGCGAGCATGTTGTGGATGAAGCGCTCGTGGCCGGGGACGTCCACGATCCCCGCCCGGTCGCCGCTGGGGAGGTCGAAGTAGGCGAAGCCCAGGTCGAGGGTCAGCCCACGCTCCTGCTCTTCGCGCCATCGGTCCGTATTGATCCCGGTCAGGCGCTGGATCAGCGCCGTCTTGCCGTGGTCAACGTGACCGGCCGTGCCTATTACCAGCCGTGGTTGCGGAGACATCAATGCCGGGCCCCGTCGCGGTCGTCGCCTACAGTACGCGACCGCCGGAGGCCTGTCTACCCATGCCCCCTGTGCAAGTGGGCCCTGAGATGCCCGCGCATCGTCCGATCTCCGAGAGTCTCATACCCCCTGTGCAAGTGGCCGTGAGACGTCGGCTCCTCCACCCTCGCGGTGGTGCAACGTACCCCCCCGTGCAGGTGGGCCGTGCCCTGGACACGTCGCCAGGACCCCCGCAAGAGGCGGGGCGCTGCGCGCGGTTCCGCGGCAGGGCGGGGGCAGGCCGACGGCTTGCGGCGTCCCTATTCGTGAGAACGGCGACGGAAGACCAGAGCCAAGCCCCCAAAGACCATGAGCAGCGACAGAGGCGTCAGCTCGGGGGTCGCATCGTGGGGCTGGCGCAGGTCGTCCGGGCACATGTCATCGGCGCTGGTGCCCTTGTCGTCGAGACGAGCGCCCCAGAAGATCTTCCTGGGATTCCCTATGGCACTGCCGGGAACCGACCACTCGGTGAACATCTCGCTGCCCGTGACACCGGTGTTCGCGGCAAGACCCCGCGCGACGGGATAGAGGTTGCCCGTGTCATAGAACGTCTTTGAGGAGTCGTTCCATGCAAACAGGTAGGCTTCCCCGACAACACGCTCCTCGGCTGGATGCTTCAGGTCCCAGTACAGCCTGTACTCGAAGCCCGTCAGACTGCCGTAGGACCCACCCGTGGTCGCGTCGCCGTCGGCGTCTATCCAGATCTGAGAGAAG
>CAZSOQ010000049.1:0-4972 GCA_964608495.1 uncultured Armatimonadia bacterium
CCCAGCCCGCGGCAGGGGCTGCCCAGCCCGCGGCAGGGGCTGCCCAGCCCGCGGCCTAGCTCCTGGCGTTGTTCGCCATCTGGAGCATCTGGTCGGATACCTTGATGGCCTGGGCGTTGGCCTCGTAGGCCCTCTGGGCGGTGATCATGTTGACCATCTCCTCGACCACCACCACGTTCGAGAGCTCGAGGACGCCCTGGCTCATGCTGCCCAGGCCGTCCAGGCCGGGCGTGCCGGTGGTAGGCTTGCCCGAGGCGGCCGTCTCGGCGAAAAGGCTGTGGCCCAGGGAAGCCAGCCCGGCCGGGTTCGCGAACCGGGCGAGCTCGATCTTGCCGATGGTCTGAGGCTCGGCCTGGCCGGCGAGGGTCACGGCCACGGTGCCGTCGGCCCCGACGGATATGTTAGCGGCGTCGGCGGGCACGGCGATGGGCGGCTCGAGGGGGTAGCCGTCGGAGGTAACGAGATTGCCCTCGCTGTCGAGCTTGAGGGCGCCGGCCCTCGTGTAGGCCTTGGTGCCGTCGGGCATGAGCACCTGGAAGAACCCGTCGCCCTCGACCACCAGGTCCAGGGGATTGTCGGTCTGCTGGAAGGTGCCCTGGCTGAAGATTCGTGCCGTGGCGCCGGGGCGCACGCCGAGGCCCACCTGGATCCCTGTGGGGATCATCACGCCGTCTGCCGCGGGCGC
The DNA here is from genome assembly GCA_964608495.1 of uncultured Armatimonadia bacterium. Lineage (GTDB taxonomy): Bacteria > Armatimonadota > Zipacnadia > Zipacnadales > FEN-943 > JAKORR01. Next base: position 686 of record CAZSOQ010000049.1, read on the forward strand.
GCCGGGCACCCGCAGGGTCTGGTACAGCAGGTCCTGGAAGTCCACGCGGGTCTTCTTGAACCCAGCCGTGTTGACGTTGGCCAGGTTGTTGGCGATGGTGTCCACATTAAGCTGCTGGGCCACCATTCCGCTCGCGGCGGACCACAGAGCGCGCATCATCTTGCGATCACCTCGTCTGTCCCCGGGGGCCGGCAGGGCGGGCCTGCCGTGCTCCCCTGGAGTTGGCCGGGCCTCGGCCAGCTCACTGTATCGCGCTGAGAAGCCTGGCCAGGCTCTGGTCCTGGGCCCGCATGGCCGAGATGTTGGCCTCGTACAGGCGCAGGCCCTGGATCATCCGGCTCAACTCCGTGGCGGGCATCACGTTGCTGTGCTCGACGGCTCCCTGGACTACCCGCAGGCCGGCTGCGGGTTGCTCGGGGCCGGAGCAGGACAGATAGCCCTGCCCCTCCGGCACCAACTGGGCCCCGTCGGGGAAGGTGACCAGCCGCAGGCGGTCCACGGGTCGGCCGTCCACGGACACCTGCCCGTCTTCCCTCACCTGCACCTCCCCGGGCGGCAGGACGATCGGCCCGCGAGCGCCGAGCACGGCGTACCCCGAGGGTGTCACCAGGCGCCCGCCGGTGTCCAACTGGAACCTCCCCGCGCGCGTGTACCGGACGCCCCGCGGGGTCTGGCAGACGAAAAGACCGTCACCCACAAGGGCGAGGTCCAGGGGGTTCCCGGTGGTTTCGAGCGGGCCTGGGGAGGGATCCAGGGAAGCGGCCGAGACGGTGCAGCCCGGGCCCCACAGGTCCGGGGCTCCGGTCGCCGAGAGCTGGCCCGGAGCTGCCCGGAGGCCGGCTTTGGGCCAACTCCCGGCGGAGTCATCGGCGGCCCGCAGAAGTGCGGGGTAACCGGTGGCACAGGCGCGCAGGCCCCTGTAGCCCAGGGTGGTCGCGTTGGCAAGATTGCTCGCCAACAGCTCCTGGCGCGCCGAATGAGAAGCCAGCGCAGCGGCTGAAGCGTAGATGCCCCGGATCATGTCGCAGTCCAATCGGGAGTTGGCCCGGAGTCGGCCGCGAGTCCGTTTGGGCCAACCCAAGCAACTCTCCGCCAACTCAGCTAGGCGCGATGCCTCCGATAAGCCCTGTCCGACCTGATTATCGGTCGTGCAACAGTCGCCTTAAGCGGCTGTAACGGTGACTTGGCCGCGGGCCGACGCCGCTATATCGCGCGCCGGAGGCCCGCAGGATCGGGCGCGACGAGGCACCGATCAGTCGTAGCTGATGGAGGAACTGATGGGCGGGCCCTTCGCCGCGTACCGGCACCGGAATTGCATCCGCCTTCCACAGCCATGATCGAACTGACTCGCCTGAATGGCACGCATATAACGATCAACGCGCTGTTGATCGAGCAGCTCGAGAGCACTCCCGACACGGTGGTCACGCTGACCACGGGGCGCAAGGTCGTAGTGCGCGAGGCGGTAGAGGAAGTGACGCGCAAGGCCATCGAGTACCTGTCCTGCCTGCGAGAGGCGGGCGCACCCGTGAACGCGGCCCAGCTCGGGCGTGTGATCGGCTGATCACTGCGCCGCTGCGGCGACGGGCTGCCGGCGGCGCGGAACCTTCACTGCGAGGCCTGATCTGGTGGATCTCGCGACTGTTCTCGGCATCGTCGTCGCCTTTGGCGCGCTACTGGGGTCGGTAGTCGTCGAGGGCGGGCATCTGCGCTCCCTGGTCAACCTGCCCGCCGCCCTGATCGTGTTCGGCGGCACCCTGGGCGCGGCCATGATCTCCTCACCCCTCCACGTGGTCCTCCGCTCCCCCATCGTTCTCAAGCACGCCGTCCTGGGCAGGCTCATGGAGCCCCGCGAGGCGATACGGACCCTGGTGGACCTGGCGACCACGGCCCGCCGCGAGGGCGTCCTGGCCATCGAGGCGGGGCTCGAAAAGCTCAGGGACCCCTTTCTGCGCAAGGGCATCGAGCTGGTGGTGAGCGGCACCGACCCCGAGGTGGTGCGCGAGATCATGGAGACCGAGCTTGCCACCCAGGCCGACAGGCACAAGACGGGGGCCAAGCTCTTCCTCACCATGGGTGGCCTGGCTCCCACCCTGGGCGTCACGGGCACCGTCATGGGTCTGGTGCACATGATGGGGAAGCTGGACGACCCGGCGCAGATGGGACCCTCCATCGCCGCGGCCTTCCTCGCAACCCTCTACGGCGTCGCTTCGGCTAACGTCCTCTTCATCCCGCTCGGCACCAAGCTGGCCACCCGCAGCCAGCAGGAGCTGTTCGTGCGCGAGATGCTGCTGGAGGGGATTCTCGGCCTGCAGGCGGGCTTATCGCCCATGATCATCGAGGAGAAACTGAAGGCCTTCCTGGAGCCTCGGCTGCGGGCCCGCGCGCGGGGCAGGCCCGGCGAGGCCTCAGCCCGAGAGGCCAAGGCGGCCTGAGCACCGTGAGGCTGCCCCGGCACCACACCGCCGCCGAGCCTCGTATCCTGGGCCGCCGCACTGAATCATGACCAGACGTCGTAAGCGCTCCGAGGCCGAGCAGGAAAGCCTGGAGCGGTGGCTGATCACCTACGCGGACATGATCACACTGCTCATGGCCTTCTTCATCATGATGTACGCCATGTCCATCGTGAATAAGGGCAAGTTCGACGCGCTCGCCGTGTCGGTGAGGACGGGCTTCGGCGGCTCCGCGCCCGGGGCGCTGCCCGCGGCGCTCCAGAGCCAGGAGCACACCCTCCTCCAGCCCGGCAGCCTGAAGCCCAACGAGTTCCAGTTGCTGACCGCCGTGGAGGACGCGCTGCGCAGCAGCATCCGGAAGAACAGGCCGCAGAGCTCCTCGCAGCAGGTGAAGACGCTGATGTCGCAGGTGAAGGTGGTGGCTCGCGGCAGGGACCTGATTCTGCGCGTGGCCTCCGGGCCGATCACCTTCGCCAGGGGCAGCGCTGAGCTGACGCCCGCGGCGCGATACGTGATGGCCGCCGTGAGCGACCTCCTCGCCGGCATGCCCGATGCCGCGCGAATCGAGGGGCATACGTGCAATCTGCCCATCAGGACGGCGCGCTTCCCTTCGAACTGGGAGCTGTCCGGCGAGCGCGCCATGAACGTTCTGACCTACCTGATCGCGAAGGGCATCACGCCCGGGCGGCTGTCGGCCGTTGCCTACGCGGACACGGTGCCGCTGGGGCCCAACGTTGACGAGGCGAGCCGCCGCCGCAACCGACGCGTGGACATCGTCGTCGTGGGCGCCCTGGACTCGGGCGGAGCTGGTCTGCGGGCGGCCCAGGCCCCGCACGGGATTCCACAAGCGGCACGGGCCGGGGAGCCCCACGATGCCCGGCCCGAGCCGCCGTGCCTGGCAGTGGGCCTCCGGCCAACTCCGCCCAACCTGCGCCAGGAGATCGTGCCTTCGTTGGGCCCCGAGCCCGGCTCTCCGTGAGCTGCGGGCGGGCCGCGACCGAGCACGGATCCGCGCGAGTGGCGATGGCCCGTGGCCACCCAAGGAGGGGCATCCGCATGAGCAGCAGGGAACGCAGCGGCGCAGGGAAGATCAAGATCGTCCTGATCGTCCTGTGCGGCCTGCTCGTAGCCGGGGGCGCCGGGGGACTGGTCGCCCATCGTGCGGCGTCCGACTCGGCCCGGGCCGCTGGGACCCAGCCGGGCGACGAGGCCGCGGACAAGAACGCCAAGCCCGGCGAGGCCCCGACTGCGGCGAAGGAAGGGGACCAGGGCCCGGATGCCGGGCCGCGGCAGATCGTTGACCTGGGCGAGTTCCTCCTGAACGTGGACTCGGCCGAGGGCCTCAGGTACGTCAAGTGCGACATTGCGGTTCAGGTCGCGGGGCTGCCCCAGGAGAAGAAGGGGCGCAAGGCCGAGGAGAAGGGCCCCTCCCTCACGTCCGAGCAGGAGGCCTGGGCCAAGGACGCTATCATCCGTGTCTTCGCCAGGGCCGCCTTCGATCCGCTGCGGACCGAGGCAGGGCGCGAGAAGCTGCGCAAGGACCTGGCGAAGGCGCTGCAGGACGCCCTGCAGGACGTCGTGGTCACCGAGGTCCTCTTCACGACCTTCGTCATGCAGTGACGCCGCCGTTCGCCCTCGACGTCGGCCTCGGGCACTCGGTCAGGCTGCTTAGCACGTAAGGCTGCGGGGCAGCCTGGAGGCCGCCTCGCAGCCTCCGGCAAGGGAGGAACCTGGTCGTGGCGGAAGACAAGAATAAGCCAGCGGACGCGGAATCCCCGGCGGCGGACCGGGCGTCCCCGCCATCGGACTGGGCGTCCACGCCATCGGACGGGACGTC
>CAZSOQ010000049.1:5072-21261 GCA_964608495.1 uncultured Armatimonadia bacterium
CGGACCGGGCGTCCCCGCCATCGGACTGGGCGTCCACGCCATCGGACGGGACGTCCCTCACCGCAGACGGTGACCTCGATCAGACCGATGATTCCGCCGCAGAGTCGCGCGGATTCCCAGGCGAGACCCCGGAATCGCAGGACCCCTCCGCGCTCGATGACCCGCCGGGCACAGACGGACCCACGGCCGCGGCGGATCCGCCCTGCCTGAGTCGGCCACAGGCCGACTCCGGTGATCTGCTAGAGGTTGCCCAGCAACCTCGCGTGCCCGGGCTGACGGCGATGCTCGACGTGCCCCTCGAGGTGTCCGTCGAGGTCGGGCGCGTGTCGCTGCCGCTGGGTGACGTCCTGGGCCTGCAGCCCGGCTCGGTGGTGGAGCTCGAGAGAGTGCCCGGCGAGCCGCTGGACCTGCTGGTCAACGGGCGGCCTGTGGCGAAGGGGGAGATCGTGGTCATCAACGATACCTTCGGGTTCCGCGTGACCGATGTCTTCGGTCAGTCTTGCCCAGCCCCCGGCACGGAGGAGGAGACCGAGGATGCGACCTGCTAGGAGCCTGTCATTGCCGGCGGCGGTCATCCTGCGACGAGCCGGCCGGCGCGCCGTCGTCCTGGTATCGCTCGCGGCCTTGCCCGCAGGCGCGCTCGCCGACACCGGGGACACGCTCTCCGGGTACGTGCTGTGCGCTCTGCTCACGATCCTCGTGGGCCTGGGGCTGCTGTACGGCGCGGTGCTGATCCATCGCTGGATGACCTCGTCCCAGGCCCCTCTGTCGTCTTCGTCACCTCTGCTGATCCCCGCGGCCGCAGGGCAGAGCCCCTTCGATTTCCGGCTCCTGGATGTGGTCGAGCTGGCTGCCGACATCACGGTGTACTTCGTCAAGCTGGGGCGGCGCGTTCTTCTGCTGGCGTCGCGCGACGGCTCGCTCGTGAGCCTGGGCGACTTCCCGCTCGCCTGGGCCTTCGGGGACGAGCCCGAGCAGGACGCGCCTACCTTTGGGCCCCGGTCGCGCTCCGCTGTGACTCCCGCGCCAGGGGGGCTGCTGTTGGCGGCCCGTGGAAGGGACGAGCGCCAATGGGAAGAGCAGCGGCGTGCCCTCATCCAGTCCCTCCAGCAAGAGGAAGCATGACCCAAAGCACGGGATTCCCGGTGGGGTCGAGGCCATGATCCCGACCGCCGAGCCGGGGGACCCCCGGCCTCTCCCCCATGCCCGTCGCTCCTGTGGTCGCCGCCGGCGCACCGAATCCGGCAGCCCGCGGACCGTCCTTCCCGCACCCCGGTGGTGCTCGCCCAGAGCCGCAGGGCTAGTCGTGGCGCTGTCCCTGGCCTCGGCCGCGGCCGCCCAGAAGCCGTGGTGGGAGCAGCCCCTGGCGCCCGATCAGCTCTCTCTCGCCCTGCGAATCTTGCTTGCCCTCTCCGTGCTGTCGCTGGCCCCGGCGCTGCTCATTATGCTGACGAGCTTCACGCGCATCATAGTCGTCCTCTCCCTCGTGCGCAGCGCCCTCTCGACCCAGCAGACGCCCCCGAACTTCGTCCTCGTCACCCTCGCCCTATTCCTGACCTTCTTCATCATGTACCCCACGCTGCTGCGGGTGAACGACGCGGCTCTTCAGCCCTACCTCGTGCAGAAGATCTCCTACGACCAGGCGGTCGCGGCGGCCATGGTCCCCGTGCGTGAGTTCCTGCTGCGCCAGACGCGGGAGCGCGACCTTGCCCTCTTCCTACGCCTCGCGGGGATCGAGTCACCCAAGAGCCCTGACGCCGTGCCCACTCAGGTCCTGCTGCCGAGCTTCATGATCAGCGAGCTCAAGACCGCCTTCGAGATGGCCTTCGTGCTGTACATTCCCTTCGTGGTGGTGGACCTGCTGGTGTCCACGGTGCTCATGTCCATGGGGATGCTGATGCTGCCGCCGGTGATGATCTCCCTGCCTGTCAAGCTGTTGCTCTTCGTGCTCGTGGACGGCTGGCACCTGCTGGCGCAGACCCTCGTGACGAGCTTCCAGTGACGCGGTGCCATCCCCGCCGGGTGTGGCCCTGCGACGATTCCGCTGTAATGAGGGGACCGCACCGGGAAGGGAATCTCGAAGGCCCACAAGGGCCGGTGGGATTCCAGGGGCCCCTTCCGCCTCGTCGGTTCCTTCCCTATTCCCTACAACATCCGGTCACCCGCAAGGCCAGCTCATACCAGGAGCGGGACCCCTTGTCTTACCGGGTACCGGGACTACCCCACGGAGAGCGGTGCTCAGGGCCTCTGTCCTGGGCCTGCCTCAGGTTCCCTCGGCCGCCGCGACGGCGCAGTCAGCCGCCGTGACAGCCCTGGGATGCGCAAGGGTCAGCCCTTCGAGCCCCGGGATCAGGTCTGCGAGCACCTCCTCAATCTGCGGCAGCCTGGCCTGGATCGCCGGCGTCAGGGAGGGATGGGGCACGAGGATGGCCCAGCACCCGGGCTTGTCCTCGCGCAGGAAACACGCGGACAGAGCAGGTGTCCACTGGTCGCGTGACCTAAGCTGCGCGAGGGCCTCCTGCCACAGCTCGGCCGCCTCTTCGGTGACGCTGAAGTCCGACCGGGCCGCGCGTGTGCGACATCCCGCCAGTTCCGTGGCGGCCTCGCCCGAGGACGACTCGGGCCGTGCCGCGACGCTTCCCTCCTCTCCCTCATCCTGCCAACCATCGCCCAGCGTCTCGTATCCCTCTCGCAGAGCGGCTACCACCCACGCCGCGGTCTGGCGTGGCCGCCAGCCTTCCGCCGACCTACGGGCCAGGTAGCTCAGCACCTCCCCTATTCGGTCAGCAGCATAGATCGCCGCGAGGTGACGCGCCGTCACCTGCGACACTCCTATGGTCACCAACTGCGAGACCGCTGCCTCCCGTTGGTCATCTCTCCCCTCTTCCCCATCCCTCACTCCTGGTGCTGCGGGTCCCGGCCTCGACTGTCCGCCTTGGGCCTCGCTCTCCCCAGGATAGGACCTCACTTCCTCGGCTTCAGCTAGAGCCGTGCTCTCTTCGGTTCCTAGGCCCTCGTGGCCTGTCTGCTTTCTGGGTGCTGCCCCCTCGCTGTCTGTCGTGTTTTCCCCGGTGTGTGATTGGACGTCCTCAACAACTGGCCCCGGCCCGGTGTTGCTGTGTGTTTCTTGTACTCTGTCTTGGTGTGTATCTTGTATGCGCGCTGAGTGCACAGGGGGCTGTGTGTCCTGTGTACAGGGGCTGTGCTCCGAGTGTACAGGGCGCTGTGCACTGGGTGTACTGGGGCTGTCCACTGAGTGGACTGGCTCTCCGCTGTCCTCCTGGGCGCCCTGTCCGACGAGGTTGAGCGCGTACAGGGTGGCATCATAGGTATGCGGTCCCGTCGCCTGACGCGCCACGCGTATCACGTTCTTCTCGAGCAGTCCTCTGATCGCCTTCACGACGCCCGACTTGCTGAGCCCCGTCCCGTAATCGAGCTGTCGCCCGTCCCTGGTCCGCACACCTGAGACAATCTGGCGCAAGGAGATTGCGTCGCTGTTCTTCTTAAACCCGAAGGTACGACGGACGATGTACATCATGACCTTGAACTCGGCGGGAGTGAGGCGAGCCATCAGCACATCAAAGGCCTCATCCGGCACCTGCGTATAGTGCGGGCTGCGGAACCCCGGGAAGCGGTACTCGGCCTCCGAAGGGGGATCCCTGCGGGACGAAGTCATGGCCTGCACCACCACCTGTGGGATCGGGCGTATTGCGGGCACCAGAGGCGCGGGGAAGCGCATCTCCGGAGTGGGGCACGTGAAGGGCGGGGGACAGTCACGGGGTGCGACCCACGTGCCGGTGCTATTGGCGTCAGGGAGACGAGGGCCGTCGGGGTGGCGAGGGGCGTCACAGGGACGCGGCGCGTTGCAGAGACGGGGTGCGTCGGAATGACGTCCATCGTCCCCCTGTCGAGGCGCGTCCTTGTGACGCGGGCCGTCAGCGTGACGGGGTGCAGGCATCCCTGGCGGCACAGGGCGGCCGAGGCCCAGGCGATCCGCGAAAGCCCGTCCTGTGGCGCCTGCCTGCTGCGCTGAGGTGTTGCGTGCGCGGCGCATTGGGAACCTGTGGCCCTCGTCAAGGAGACGGGGAGGGTCAGGATGACGGGCCCACTCTCCCGGACGAGGGGCGTCTGTGAGACGGGATACGCAGGGCGGACGCCCATCGTCCGGCTGACGCCCCGCGTCAACGGGACCCGGCGCGTCTGTGTGACGAGCATCGGGGGCTGGTGCGTTGGATGGCGTACGACTCCGGGTAGAAGAGAGCCGCGCTTCACTGACCCGCAGGCGATGCCGGGAGAGAGCCGTGCCATAGTCGGAGTACCTGCGTCGGTATCAACAAGCGCAACTCATACAGAAACCGGGGCTTCTCGTAGATCTGCAGTAGGCCAAGTTCGCCGCTCAGGTCGGCGAGGGACCGCCGCACGGTGGCCTCGCTCAGGCCCGTGCTGGCCTGGATGTCCCGGCGGTGCAGCTCGCAGTACGGCAGCCCAAGGGCGTAGGAGGCCATGAAAATGGCGTGATACACGAGATACTGACGGGGATTCAGCGCCGGAAGGAGCGCGTCAACGAGCGATGGCGACCAGGGCAGGCCCTCGGGAGGAACGACAGGAGGCAACTGGGCAGGCACCGGCTGGCCGGGAAGACCCGTCGGGCCCGGTCCCCTACGGTCAGCGAAGGCCTGCGGACGCCGGGAAGCAGGCCGTGCGGGCCGGGAGGTACGCGATGGGGGAGGGGCCCCCGCCCCCGAGAGGTCCAGCAGGCGCCGGACGTCCGCGGGCCCATCGGCCAACGCGGGGGCCGGCGGCTCCTCCGCGATCGCCGCGTCCTGGGCGTCGTCCTCCGCCGGGTCCTCGTCCAGCTCTTCGAGACCCTCGTCGTCGTCCTCGTCGTCCTCTTGTGACCGATGCGGGACGAAATAGTCGAGAGTCTCACTCATACGCCTGAGGTCAGCGGAAAAACTCCGCAGCTTGGCTTTCGGCTTCCGGGACCTCATAGGCCAGGAGCTCCCGCGCGAGGGCAAGGTACTCCTGCGCACCCCGCGCGTTCGGATCGTACTCGAAGATCGGCTGCCCGGCCGCCTGGGCCTGGGCCAGAGTAACGTTCACATGTATGATCTGTTCAGTCACACGCCCGCCGAGCGCTTCCTGCAAATCGTCCCGAATCCGCCGCGCCTCCCGCGTCCGCCGATCAAACCGCGTCAATAGCGTCCGCACGACGGGCGCGGGTGTCTGGAGCCGGCGACAGAGCATGGTGACGGTGGCCAGCAGCCGTGTGACCCCATGCGTAGCGAGAAAGGTAGGCTCCACGGGCACGAGGATCTCGTCCGCGACCGCGAGGGCGTTCAGTGTCAGCATCCCCAGCGACGGCGGGCAGTCGAGAAGAACCCACTCGTGCTCTCCCTCGTACTCGTCGAGCTTGCGTTTGAGCTCAACCGGGCCCAGCATCCGCGTGATTAGCTCGGTCTCGACCACTGCGAGCTCGACAGTAGCGGGGACAATGTCAACTTTCTCCCACGCAGGCCAGATAGCCTGCGACAAAGGAAAGGAATCATTGCGCAGGACGGTGTCAATCGTCCGGTTGGACGCCGCCACATCGTTGAGGTCCAGCCCGATCGCGAGCGTCGCGTGACACTGGTGGTCCAGGTCCACGATCAGCGCCCGCCGGCCCAAGACGCTTGCGGCCGCGGCGAGATTCACGGCCGTTGTGGTCTTGCCCACGCCGCCCTTCTGGCAGGCCACGGCCGTCACGCGACGGGGGAAAGGGGGCACCTCTGCAGTATCCGCGCCGTGATAGCCATGATTCCCGAGCCTTTCCGGCGGTTCCTCGGTGAAATGGCGGATCTCTTCAGGCAGCGACGCATAGGGGATACGCCATTCGCGCCCGATCTTGAAGGCTCCCTGGAATCGTCCCTGTGAGCACCACAGCCTGATGGTGGAGGGTTGGAGGCCGACCATTTCGGCGACTTGTTCGACGGTCAGCAAGCGCGGCATGATTCAGTGTCACCAAGTTGGCCCCGGGGCGTTGGGTCGCGTCCACCGCCGCGAATCCCACGTGTGTCAGCCAGTGCGACCGCTGTCCACGAGTGTATTGTAACCAAAAGGCGCGTGAGAGTCAATGCACTATGCCGGTTTTCGCTGATTGCACTAAGCCCAAAGACGCGATTCCGCAGCGATACAGGCCCTGAAGGCCCGTGATACACGGCTTCGCGTGCCACCCGGGCTGGCGACTGGGGCCCGCCGCGACACTTCCGCCCGCGGGGGAATCCTGTATCGCGACTCTCGTTGGCGATAACCGACATGCGCGCATGGGATTCTACCTCACCGCGCGTGGTGTATGCAATCTGCGTGCCCGGGGGTGGGATTCGGACCCGGCGCGAATCGGGAATCCCGCGAGGAGGAAATGCGGTGGGCGCAGACCACAGACGGGCGCGCTGGGGGCCTTGGGCAAGGCTCAGTCCACAGCCGGGCCGGGGAGGAAGCTTCGCGGCCCCGGCGAAGAGGGCCGGCACAGCGCCGCCGACGGAGGGGGACGAGCATGAATGTCATCGTGATTTGCCTGGACACGCAGCGGTGGGACCACCTGGGCTGCTATGGGAACGCGGAGGTCAGCACGCCGGCGATAGATGCCTTCGCCGCAGGGCGGGCCACAAGCTCACGTGTCACGCGATTCGACAGGGCCTACTGCGCGAGCTTCCCGACGATCCCCATGCGCACCGACGCCTTCACGGGCAACGTGAACTGGCCCATCTACGGCTGGAAGGGCCTGGGCGAGGACGAGGTCACGGTGGTCCAGTGCCTGAAGGAAGCGGGCTACCACACGGCCTTCATCCACGACACGAGCAACATGGAGGCGACGGGCTTCGGGCGTGACTTCGACGAGAACATCCACCTGCAGCCACCCGAGGGATGGGAGCAGAACCTCGAGAAGGTAGAGCTGCCGGTGCCGCGCGAGCACATGCGGCAGGACGCCCACGGCTTCATCCGCGACCGCGCGCGCACCATGCACTTCGAGCACGAGGCGGACTGGTTCGTGGCCAGGACGATGATGAGCGCCGCGCAGTGGCTGGAGGACAGCCGCAAGCGCGACCGCTTCTTCCTCTGGGTGGACACCTTCGAGATCCACGAGGACTGGTACGCGCCGGACTACTACACGGACTACTACAGCCCGGACTACGAGGGCCTGGACTACTCCTACCCGAACTACGGCTACACGAACATCTACACGGGCGCGGAGCTCCGGCGCCTTCGGGCCAGGTACGCGGCCGAGGTGACCCTGACGGACCGGTGGGTCGGGCACCTGCTGCGGAGTGTCGAGCTGATGGGCCTGTTCGAGAACACGATGGTGGTGCTGACCTCGGACCACGGCACTTACCTGGGCGAGCACGACCGCATGGGCAAGCACACGGTGGACCCGGCAGACCCCTGGCCCATCTACGATGAGGTAGGGCGAATCCCGCTGCTGATCAGCGTGCCGGGCGGCAGGAATCCGCGCCGGAGCAAGGCCCTGACCCAGCCCGCCGACCTGATGCCGACGATTCTGGACTTCTGCGACGTGGCCTGTCCGGAGACCTATGGCAAGTCACTCCTGCCGGTGCTCACTCGCCGGAGGAGGAGGCAGCACAAGTACATATTCACCTCCTGCCACAGTGGGGGAGGGGAGGGGCGAATCCCGTACCTGCCGTCCTGCATCACGGTGACGCGGGGCAGGTGGACGCTGGTGACCGGCCCCGAGCCGTGGCAGCCTGCCCTGCACGACCGCAGGCGCGACCCGGCGCAGGAGAGGAACCTGGTGGACAGCCGGCCCAAGGTCGCGGCTCGCCTACGTCACGCGGTGGCGGAGTTCATGCGCGGGCGCGGCGCCGACGAGGCCTACATCGAGGAGTACACGCGTCTCTAGGCGGCGGTCGCGCCCGGGCCGCAACGGCCGACGACCGGAGGCTGCCATGGACGACGTTGCGCGGTACAACAGGGAGCGGTGGGAGGAGCTGGCGCGGGCAGGCGTGGGCTTCTCGCGGCCCGCGCTTGACCTGGACCGGGACTCGGCCCGGGCGATGGTGGACCCCGAGGGGCAGATGAGCGAGGTGGTCGGCAAGGACGTGCTCTGCCTCGCCGGGGGTGGTGGCCAGCAGTCAGCGGCCTTCGCTCTTCTGGGCGCCACGGTCACCGTGCTCGATTTCTGTCCCACGCAGCTCGAGCGCGACCGGCAGGTCGCGGCCCACTATGGCGTCCAGGTGACCACCGTGGAGGGCGACATGCGCGACCTGTCCTGCTTCGCGGACGATTCCTTTGACCTCGTGTGGCATGCCCATTCGCTGAGCTTCATCCCCGATCCGCGCCCGGTGTTCGATGAGGTCACGCGCGTCCTGCGTATCGGGGGCCTATACCGGCTCGAGTGCACGAATCCCTTTGTCCACAGCCTGCTGGATGCGAGATGGGACGGCCAGGGGTATCCGCTCCGCGACCCCTACGCCGACGGGGCGGAGGTGATCCACGGGGACGGGTGCTGGGACTTCCAGGACCCGGACGGGGTCGAGCGACGGATCCCCGGCCCCAGGGAGTTCCGACACGCCCTCGGCACGGTGGTCAACGGCCTGATCGAGCGCGGCTTCGCACTCCTGGGCCTCTGGGAGCACACCCACGGCGACCCGGCGGCAGAGCCCGGTACCTGGTCGCATTTCGAGGCCATCGCGCCGCCGTGGCTGACCTTCTGGGCGGTGCTCCGTCCCGACTGCCTCCGGGACGCCGCGAAGCCCGGCGGCCGGTGACCTGGACGCGGCGCCGGCCCCACGCCCTGGCCCGGTGAGCCGCCCCGCGGGCTGCCGGGCGCCCGAGACGGGTTATAATGGTCCCGCAGGTATCCCTGGTCGTGGAGGTGAGGCGGACATGACTCGACGGCATGTTCTGGCAGTGGCCCTGGTAGTCCTGGTTGCCTTTCTCGTAGTGGCGCTGGCCGAGGCGACGATCAAGTACCCCAGCGAGTACCGCAAGCCCCACAGACCCCTGGTAGGGAACATCATCTTCGGCAACGATCTGCCCTACCTCGACGAGGACAACTTCGTAAGCGTGAAGGAGCAGTTCGTCCTCGGCGAGGACAAGGACATCTCCGCACGGGCTTACTACCCGATGCTCCTCGGCGAGCTCCGGCAGGAGTTGCAGAAACGAGCGGCGAGAGTGCTGGTCAAGCCCTATCTCAAGTGGCACATGTGCGCTCTCGATGTCTTCAAGCTCGGCGACGATCCCGAGAAGGATGAGGAGACCCGGGAGAAGCTGTTCACGCTGGAATATGGCAGTCGAGACTTTACGGAGACCGCGGAGTGGGATCAGCAACGCGTGAACCTGCTGATGGCGGAGGGCGAGGAGAAGAGCGACTTCTGGTGCGACGAGCGCGACGCAGCCTGGGCGACCTACCCGATGAAGTATCCCTTCCCCGACGCGCTCATAGGGAAGCCCGGCCGCTACAAGGTCCGGATCGAGTTCTACGACGTCTACGAGGGCGAGACGGGCGAGTACACGGCCTCCTGGGACAAGCACGCCGAAGAGATAGACGTCACTCCCGTGGAGGGGAAGCTGAACTTCATCACAGCCCGGGGCGAGTTCACGCTCATCGTCCGCTAGCGGGGTAGGCCGGCCGCAGCGCGGGTGGGTCCCGGGCGAGCAGTGGGGAACGCGGGGCGCCGGGCCTTCCGCCTTCCCCGAGGAGATGGTGACCTTGCTGCCCTATGACCCCGTCCCGTGGCTGATGGCCCAGGAGGGAGTGGCGGCCTTGAGGGCCCGCCGCAGGCTCGGGCTCGAGCGCGACGGCGACGACAGGGCGGTCAGCGTCCTGGAGCGCTCCTACCAGCGTGCCCAGCTCGCGGACGGCAGCTTCAGCCACAGCCCCATGAAGACGGCGGGGGTCCTGAATCTCCTCGACGACCTGCGGGCCACCGACGGCAGTTGCCCGCAGGCCAACGCAGGCGAGTTGATCCAGCGAGGCGCGGCCTTCCTGCTCGCCGTCCTGGAAGCGCAGCCGGGCTACGAAAGGGCGCGAGGCCTGAAGCCCGGGGCCCTGACGGAGGCCTGTGACCTGTGCGGATTCTTCGGCCCCCACGATCGCCGGCTCGATCCGGAGGTGCTGGCCGGGAACGCGCAGGAGATGAACTACTACCGCGAGTACGAGCCGCTGCTGGGGCCGAAGTCGCCCGTCCGGGGAGTGCGGCGGGGGAGGCTGGACCGTCCCGGCCCGAGCTCGTGCTACACCTGGGGCCTGGTCCCGCTGGCCTACACCGTCGAGGCGCTTTGCCGGGCAGGGCACGGGCGCGATCCACGCCTGCAGCCGGCGATCAGGGCGCTGCTGGGCGCGCAGCGTGACAGTGGGGGATGGTGCCGGAACTTGGCGGGCCACCCGAGCTGCACGGTTCACGTCCTCCGCGCTCTGGGGTCGCACCCGGTTCTGGGGCGCAGCAAGCACGCGGAGCGGGCACTGGACTTCCTGCGGTCGCGGGGTGCGCACCACTTCGCGGAGATCGAGGCCGCCGCGGCCTGCGACCTGCCCGCCGCGCGGTACCTGATACGCGCGGGGCTGGCGGCTCTGGCGCCCCAACAGCGCCGCGACGGCACCTTCGGCACCCACCGTCCGCGTGTCGAGCGGGTCGTGGCGGTGCTGGTGGCCGAGAGAGCGCAGGTTGCGCAGCAACCTCGGGCGCTGAGAGACCGGCCCTAGCGCGCGTTCGCCATCGCGAAGCGGCCTGGGGGTGCCGGGGGTAGAGGGGGCGGCTGGTCCCCCGGATGGGGCCTCCGTCTGGTGCCGGGCGGCGGTCCCCGCCAGGACTCCCGGCTTGCGGCGGGAGACCCTCTCGGCCATGCGTCATCTACTGCCGATCGCGAGGCAACTGAGCGCCAAGGTCCGGTGGCGTAGGGCTTGAGACCCCGTTGGCCAACCAGGATGGGTCCTCCAGACAAGGAGACCCTTCACGTGATGCGTTACCTGACTATCCTCGCGATAGTCCTTGCTCCCGTGCCTATTCCCTCGCCAGGCAAAGAAGTTGGCCGTCGGTGGTCGAGAGGTAGAGGCTCCCCTGGGCCGCGGCCATGCCGTCGAAGACAGGTGGCGCGTCTAGTAGGTACTTGGCGACGACCTTGCCGGAATCGGCGGAGAACACCCACATCTCCGCTCCCTTCCTGCCGTCGAAGGCGCCAAGCGGGTCCTTGGGGTCCACGACGTCGGGCGGCCCGGCCACGACGAGCAGCCGGTCGGCGGTTCGCTCCCCGCCGTTGCCGAGGGCACTTGCGGCGACCATCGCCCGAACTCTGACCGGTATCCGCAGGGACCAGGCCGCGCCACTGCCGCCCGAGAACTCGAAGGCTTTGCCGGACTTGCCGTCAACGACCCTTACGGCCTGGGGCAGGCCGTCGTTCCCCTTCCCGGACTCGTCGGCGGCGTCGCCCCGGTCAAAGGAGAAGCAAAGGACGAGATGCTCGTCGTCGCGTGGGGCCTCGCCGGGCCTGGCATGGTGCTCGCGGATCTCGGCCTCGCTCAGCTCGCGATGGTAGACCCTTACCTCGTCAATCACTCCCGTCAGGGGGAAGGGCGATTCGTAGTCACCGACACCCGTACTGACATCGGCACCGACCTGGGTGGCCTGGCCCGGTGGCGCAAGGATCAGGCTTGGCGCGTCGGCTGAGGCCGCGGGCGAGCCATCTATGTAGACGCGGAGGCGCTTGTCCCGGGTCAACTGGCCCACGAGGTGGACCCAGCGCCCGACTACCCGCTCATCGGCCCCCACTGCGCTCACCTCGTCGTTGACGCGAATCCCGAATCGCGGCTTGCCCTCCTTCAGCCAAAGGGCGTACCCACTCGCCGAGCCGCCCCGGGCCAGCACCACTCCGTCAGGCTGCTCCGCCTTCACCCAGGCCTCAACCGTCAAGGGCTTGCCCATCGGGTTGAGGCTGTCGGAGTTGGCGACGCTCACCTGGGAGTACTCGTGTCTGGGCCTGGCGGCGACCGTGTAGCCCTGCGCACCCGGCGTGAAGAAGTTGGTGGGGTCGAGCATCTTCAGAGTGTCGAACATCCTGACCAGGTAGGCCGACTGGTCGTCGTGGACGACAAGACGGCCCCACGTCTCGGGTCGGCCCAGACTCCAGAAGGCGCGCTTGAAGTAGCTGTCATCGAGGAAGCCGCCGAGGTTGCGGATTCTGGTGACGCCGGCAACCTCGGCCGGATTTAGCTCCGGATCGAAGCCCAGATGCCGCATGTAGACGCCCTGCCCGTCGCCCTGCATGACGTCGGTGAGGGCGCCCTGTTCGGGGTTGAGGTTGTCCTTGAAGGTGTCGGGGTCCATCTGGGGGCCCTCGATATGGGTCTCGTGGACGAGCTCGCCCCTGGCGGCGTCGAGAGCATAGAGGAACAGCCCGCCGTCGAGATGGGAGGAGCGCCCGGCGGCGACGTAGGCTAGGCCGTTCTGGACGAGGACGCTGCCGTGAACGGGCCAAGCGGACTCGAGCTGACCGAAGGCGCCGATGAGGCGGTCCTCGGGGGCGGCCCTGAAGCGCCATACGAGTTCGCCATCACTGGCGCGGAGGCAGTAGACCCACCCGTCGGCCGAACCGAAGAGCAGTGTGCCCTCGTGGTAGGTTGGCGGTCCGTCCACACGAGCGCCGGCGGTGAATCCCCAGAGCCTATCGCCGTTGCTGGCGTCCACGGCGAGGACCTGATGCTCGTCTACGAGGGAGAGGAAGACCCTGGCGCCAACGACGGTGGGCGGAGAGAGCTTGCCGCCGAGCTTTGACCTCCAGCCGACGCCCAGCCTGGAGGGGAGAGCGGTGTCGGTGGCGCCGCTGCGGAGGGGATCATGGCGATAGGTGGGCCAGTCGTCGGCGCTACTCGGTGGGCCTTCGACCGAGCCGTAGGCGGGGCCACGCTCCAGCCTCGGGCCGGTCTTGCGCTCGCTCCGGGACCGCGGCGGGCTCTCGGGAGCGAGAGCCACGAAGCCG
Organism: uncultured Armatimonadia bacterium; assembly: GCA_964608495.1. Lineage (GTDB taxonomy): Bacteria > Armatimonadota > Zipacnadia > Zipacnadales > FEN-943 > JAKORR01. The sequence continues at coordinate 18,042 of CAZSOQ010000049.1, forward strand.
TTGATCTTCTCGTTGATGTAGCACACGCAGGGATGAGGAGGCGCGTACTGCAGGCCGTTGGCGGGCATCATCCCCAGATGGCAGGCGCCGCGCACCCAGTTGTGTACCGTGTGCTTCCCGCTCTCGAGATCCACGAACTCGGTGCCTCGTCTGCTGGCCAGGACGTAGCGAGAGGTGGCCTTGTTGCGGTAGCACCGGTGGTGGTGCGGCGCAGTGAAGATGTTTCCCAGGGAGACCTGGCGCTTCACCTCGCCCGTGTGCACATCGTAGCCGTTGATGCTCAGGGGCCAGTGGTTCTTGACGGTGCGATCGCCCTGCTTGGTTTCCACGGTGCCGAGCTCCGCGCTCCAGGTCCACACCAGATCGTCTATGGCGAAGACGTCCTTCCACTGGAACCACAGCCAGCCGATGGCGCGCTTGGGCTGAGACCACAGGCGCTCGCCGGTCTCGGCCGAGAGAGCCAGGAGTTCCTCGGGCTTGGCGTGCAGCACGACGCCGTCGTGGAGGATCACGCAGCCCACCCAGGCCGCGGGCTCCTTCTCCTCGACCTTCGTGCGCCAGAGCTCGCGGCCGGTGGAGAAGTCCAGCCCCACGACCTCCTGGCCGTCAAGGAAGCAGAGGAACCTGCCGTCGGCGGCCGGGTTCAGGGCGGGATCAACCGGTGGCGGCTTCTCCTCGCCCGGCAGTTGCCATTCGGTGAAATACTCCCTGGCCGAGCCCGCATAGTCCTCCTCGCTTCGCCAGAGGGTCTCACCGGTGTCGGCCTCGACGGCCACCAGTCTGAGACGTCCCTCGCTATAGACAGAGAGGATCAGAGTGCCGTCGCAGCAGAGAATCTCCCGTGTGTCGGCGGTGCCGTCATAGGTGCGCAGGACATGCCCGGTAGCGGCGTCGAGCTGGCTCACGGGAGCATGGTATCCGAGAGTGACGTACACCCTGTCGCCAACGGCGACGAGACGCCGGGCAAGACTCACCGGCAGGTTGTCCGGGCGGGCCGCAAACCAGTGATTCCTCCACTCTCGCCAGCCCCACTTCTCGATGGGGACCTGCCAGAGGAACACGCCATTGAAGGCATCACGGGCCATGAGGCTCCACTTGTCCGGGAGCGGATGGTTGCCCGGCAGGCTGATCGGGGCCCCGTCAATTATGTAGAAGAGGCGCCCCTGGGCGGTCACAACCGCGCTCACGCTGGCGTCGCTGTCGTGAGACCGCAGCCAGGTCGGGCCCGCGGTCCACTGGTAGTGCTTGGGTGGCCCGACGACCCGGTCCTGGGCAACGGGGTTCCCATCGGGCCCGTGGACATCGTGAGTCCACTCGTCTATGTCATCGGGCCAGGGCTTGGTGATCTTCTCCCACCCGTCGCCCTTGGCGATGTACGCGACGCCCTTGGGGGCCAGGACGCGACGCACCTCGCGCATGGGTACATCGGCGAGCTGCTCGGCGACCAGCAGATTGACGAGGTTGTCCGTGTAGGGCAGATGGGACTGGTCCCAATGCTCGACCGACACGGGGCCGTAGAGACGACGGGAGAGAATATGCGCGCGGGCCTGGCTGACCTTCTCCGGGTCGGAGTCCAGACCGTGCACCAGGTAACGGTCGTTCTGGTGAAGGGCGGCGGTCAGTCTGCCATCGCCGCAGCCGAGGTGAACGACGAGGCCGCCCTGGACGCCGGTGTCACGCAGGATCTCGGAAGCCAGGGCGTCAGCACTGGGTCGTGGAGGTCGGGCAGCGGCTGCGGCCAGCAGGCCTATCGCCGCCGGTACCAGGAGGGCCGAAGGCACGGTTCGCTTTCTCACACTCGTCACCCCTCTCGGCTAGGGCCGGTGTGAAAGGTTTCCTGGAGGCGGCCGGGCCTCCTGCCTTGTGGGAGTCGAGGGAAGGCTGGACTGTCATGGACAGGCTTGCTCCCGGAAGGGGTGCGGGCCGGTTGGGGACAGGACAAGGCGGAAGGACGCCGGGCCAGGCTGCGCAAAAAGCCCGCGGGCCTACCTGCGCCCTACAGAGTTACAGGCCAAGGGTTACACTACTACGCTGCGCAGTACTGCTTTTCCGGCACTTTCTGCGCAGCCTCGGGAGGCCCCCCTTGGCGTTTGAAAGAGGGGCCTCCCCCGCGGACAGGTGAATCCTCCAGGCTAGTGCAGCAGGCGGGCGTCCGCCCAGTTGCCGTGGTCGGCCGCGATGCCGTCGCCCCCGTCCTCGACCACCAGGGACAGGCGCCTCACGCCTGCGATAGGCACCTCGATCTCCATCACCGGCGTCGCATACCGCATCAGCGGGCTCCGGAACAGCTCTCTGCCGTCACCCTCGACGACGAAGACGATGGAGTTCGCGTGCACCTCCTGGTCGCAGCCGATCGTGGCGGCGAATCGGCGGAACCCCGGCCCGCTCTGCGGCCCAACCACCGCGAGGTCGTAGGTGATCCGCGAGTGTGCGTGCGTGCCTATCCCTCGGTGGAACACCCGCCCGCCCATACTCATGGTCTGCCCCATCACGCTGCGGTTGCGCTGAACCGTGCCCCATCCGGCCGTCGCCTCGACCCAATCCAGCGTGTCAAGGTAAACCCCGTTGATGCGGACGACCTCCCGCTCCGCCGTGCGCACCGGCACCTGAGCGGGGTCCACCTGGGCCGGCCGGGCCAGCACGCGTGACCAGGGGCGCAACCCGGGTCGGTAGAGGGGGAAGGCGGGGCCCGGCCCGAACGGCGGCGCCGTGGCCTGCGACTTGACATAACCGCGTAGGAACACGCCGCAGGCCAACTCCCCGCCTGCCGTCAACTCCGGGCCCTGCGGCACAGCCACGCGGTAACGAATCTCGTGCTCTCCCGCGCTCAGGGTGGTCATGAACCACTGCCAGTGCTCTCCCGCGGCGGGCTGGGCGGCGCCGAAGGCCCCCTCGGACCCCGACGTCTCCAGCGAGGGCGTGCGGCCGTCCACCGTGACCTCGCACCGCGCGAGCACCACGTCGGGCGTCCCTTCGACGAGCACGCAGAGCTGCGATTCCGCATCGGCCCTCAGCCGACCGCCCCCGGAGAAGACCACCACGCTCGTGGCGTCACCCTCGGGCGCGGTCCAGGACGGACCGTAGGCGGGCGGCTCCTCGCTGTAGACCAGCCGCTCGAAGCCCCGGTTCTCGGTAGATCGCCAGGTGATTCGCGGCCGCGGCGGGCACGAGTAGGGGAGAGGATCGGCTGCTGTCGGCACAGCCTCGAACACCGCGAGCT
>CAZSOQ010000049.1:21271-26425 GCA_964608495.1 uncultured Armatimonadia bacterium
GGCGCGGTCCGACACAGCACCTCCCGCCGCGGGTAGAGCATCCTTAGCTCGCGACCCCGGCGATCCCCGCTTCCGGCGGGCGAGCCGTCCGGCTCGGGAAGCCGGGCGCTGCTCTGCAGCCTCACCTCGGTCTCCTCGATCCAAGGGTTGCGGGCGAAGAACAGCTCCCTGTCGGCCGCCGGTTGCTCCGCGACCTCGGCCGCCGAGTAGGCATAGCCGTAGGCCTCGCGCGCCGCTGGGTCGCCGCCGAAGGGCTCGGGCTCGTCCAGCCTTTCGCGATTCGCCCTGGCCCAGCGCACCAGGTCGGCGAAGAATCGCCACTCGCCGGCGTCCATGAAGCGCGGGTTGATGTAGGTGGACAGGAACCACCGGCCCCGGCCGATCGCCATGACCGCGTGGTTCTCGAAGTCCCCCGGGCACTGGACCACGATGTCGAAGCACTCCAGCGCCGAGTTTGGCATCCAGAAGGCGCTCCGGCCGCGCAGGATGGCGATCTCGCGGGCCGTGGTCATGGATTCGATCCACTCGGGGCACGGGCAACGCCCGCGAGGGCTATCGTCGCCGAAGGGCCCGATGACGAAGGGCGTGTGCATGAGCCACCAGGGGCTCGGATAGTAGCCGAGGCAGGTGGGCTCGAGGGCGATGCTCGGGTCCTGCTCCCTTAGGGCATCGAACACGTCCGCCAGGCCCTCGGCGATGGGTTGATAGGACTCGAATCCCGGCCGGTGAGGATGATTCTGGGCCTCGCAGGGCCAGGCGAGACCGTCAAACTTCACGTGGCCCAGGTTCGCGCGGCGCGCGTGCCCCAGCACGGCGCGCTTGAAAGCCGACTGGTACCTGCCGCCCTTGGCGAGGCAGGCGAACTTGCCCAGATGCGAGCCGGGCCCCACCTCGTAGCCCGCGCTCTCGAGCCAGGCGTTGTCCAGCGCCGGCGGGTACAGGCTGCTCGGCGACACCCACAGCCCGGGCCGACAGCCCATCTCGGCCAGCGCGTCCCTGATCCGCGCAAAGCCCCTCGGGTAGCGCTGACGGGCCACTTCCCAGACCGAGTGCGGATCCGACCACCCCATGTCCATCGCGTAGGAATCGAAGAAGAATCCCGTGCGGTCGTAGAGGCCCTGCTTCAGCTCCGCGATGTTGGCCAGCACGTCCGCCTCGGAGAAGGGCACGGGCATGGTCCACCAGTTGTTGTAGTGCACGTGCAGGTCGGGCGGCTTGACGCGCACGGTGTCCAGATAGCGCAGGAACGCCCGCCGGACACCGTCGAGCCCTGCCTCGTCCCCCTCCGTGGCGGACCCGAACACGGCCGAGGGCACGTCCACCCACTCGGCGCCGATCCGCACGTAGGAGTGCTGGGCCAGCCACATCGCGTCGCCCTCAACCTGACAGATGACCGACGGGTGCTCAACGCCGGCGAAGATACCGTCGCCCACGATGGGGCAGGACACGTGGGGCGGCCCGATGCGCTGCAGGCTCTGCCCGGGAACCCGAATCTCGAGCAGCCCGACGCGCTGGATGGTGAGCGGCCCCCCGGTCGCGGGGGCGTCGCCGTCCACGGCGCGAACCTTCGTGGCGATCCGCAACGTGCGGCCGTCCGCGCAGAACGAGAATTCCTGGCGCACCTCGACCGGGGGCTCGGCCAGGACCTTCCGCAGGACGATCGCGCGCCCGCCCGAATCCGTCGTCTTCTCCAGCTCCGCGAAGCCCTGATCGCCCAGATTGGTCCTGCGCCCTGGGCCGCCCGGCCCACCGCCGTCCTCGGTCTGCAGGCTGAAGAGCGGGCCGGTGATGCTCCACTCCCGGCCTGTCCTGGTATCGCGGTAGCCCGACCAGCGATAGCCGCCGTCGCGCAGGTCGAACAGGGCCTCGACGCCGTCTTCGCCCTGGAGCGTGGCCCCTTCGGCCCCGGCCGCAGGATGGCACAGGCTAAGGCACAGTGAGACGAAGATCGTGATACTCAGCCTCCTTAGTCGGCCCTAAGCGCCCGCCCCTTCGGCGCTTGCTAACGATACCCTTGCCCGAGCCACTGTGCGAGGGCTCCGGCGGTCTGCACCCTTGTGGGAGGGCTGGGGCGGTTTGCGCCCCAGCGCGACGGCCTTCCGCAGCGACCCCCGCCGCCGCCATCACACCCTACCACCACGCGAAGATCGGCATGGGCACGCGCGTCACGAAGGACACCACGCTCCAGATCAGGATCATGGTGAACTCCCCCAGAATCATCCCCAGCAGAAAGGGCCGGGCGCGCAGGAACGTCTTCATCCCGCCGTACCTGAAGATCAGGGTCTTCAGGACCCAGGCCAGCAGAATCGAGAACCAGAACACGATCAGGGTCCAGGCACTGCTGACCGTGAAGGCCAGGGGCGAGAAGGGCCACCAGGTGTAGCGGATCCGCATCCACGCCGTCGCCCCCGTGATGAGCAGCCCCACCGCGAACCACACGGGCGCCGACTTCTGGTAGCTCACGGCTCCGACCATCGCGGGCTGGTGGGCTCGAAACTCCCAGATGGGGTACTGCGAGTAGGTGGGGTTATAGAGGGTTACACCGCCCAGGTTGTAGGGAATCGCCAGGCACAGCACGGCCCCGGCGACCAGTGACAGCAGGATCGCGAGCGCGCAGATGGGCAGCATCTCCCGCCGCTTCATCCCTATGCCGTCCCCGAGCTTGGAGGCATCCAGGAAGGCCGTCAGCAGCAGGCCCCGCTGGTCGCGCAGGAAGATGTCGTCCAGGAATCCCAGCACTGTCAGGTTCCTCTTGCCCAGCACGTGCATGGGCGCGAACAGCTCCACCAGGTTCATGGGCCGGAACGAGGTCTCGGTCATGGGCAGGCCCGCTTCCGCAGTGCTGCGAGCCATGACCAGGGAGATCACGAGGATCAGGGCCAGAAACTCCACGGCTGCGTACCACAGGCTCAGGCCCGCGAGGTAGCTCCAGAGCATCATGCCCGCCACGCAGACCACCAGGCCCCAGAAGGCCACGCGGTACGAGAGCAGTTCCTCGCCTTCGTCGCCCGAGCCGAGCTGGGGCGCGCCGATGACCCGCGCCCAGACCTGGCGCAAGTGAGGCAAGGACACGCGAATCCAGTAGGCCGCGAGGAGGCAGTAGCCGCCCATGACCTGATAGCCGACGTTGAATCGGCAGGGATACAGGGGCATGTTCTGCGCCTGGAGGCCGAAGAGGTCCAGTATCACGTCCTGGGCCCTGATGAACACGAAGAAGACCCACAGGCTGAGCAGCAGTTGGGTGGGAATGAACGAGAAGAAGCCCACGGCCGCAAAGGACAGGTAGATGGGGGTGTAGTACATGGCCGACCAGGGGCGGTTGGGCAGCCAGGCATTGACGCTTATGCCTCGGGTGGGGATGGCCGGAATCTGGGGGTAGAACTGGTGCAGGCCGGTGAGGGTGAAGACCACCACGGGCAGGGCGAAGCCCCACCAGGTGAGGCCGCGGCCGAGGAACTGGCTGCCCACTTGCCGGCCCAGGCCCCCTTCGTCGGTGATCAGCTCCAGCGGGAGCTGGACGAGGGGGAAGCTCAGACGCTCGTTGTCCACCCACTGCTTGCGGATGAGCGCGGCGAGGAAGTAGTAGGCGCCGAAGAGGCACAGGGCCAGGAACAGCCAGAAGCCCAGCGGTGCCAGCCAGGCGGGCAGGAAGTCCAGCCAGCCGTCCCAGCGGCCCGTCCCCTCGTAGAAGTACTTGGTGACCGGCTGCAGGGCCTGGTCGGCCGGGTTCCAGGGCACGAGGTAGGGGCGAGTGTGGGGATAGAAGGTCTCGGCCCACTTGTTGCCGGGGTTGCTGAAGTAGTTGAGGCCCACGAGGCCCGGTACGAGCAGGTCATACAGGCCGCGCGAGCAGACCATCGTGGCCAGCATGGCCATGATGTACAGCGCGGCGATCTCCTTCGCACTGAGGCGCGGAAGGCGGGCCAGGAGCCCGCCCTGGCCGCGCGTCGTCCTCAGCCGGCTTCCAGCTAGGGCCAGGAGGCGGTTGAGCAGCACGGCCACGAGCAGTACGCCTATGGCCGACGGCGGGAACTGGAGAACGCCAAGCTGCAGATTCGCAACCTGCACTCCCCAGCACACGACGCCGCAGACCACGAGGGTGACCAGCACGCCGATAATGAATAGACGAGGTGTCATCTGCGGGAACGGTAGGTACGGCTGCCACGCAGCCTCGGTTGCGGAGCGACCTCAGGTCGCTCCAGCAGGCTCGGTTATCCTGCAACGTCCGGCGGGCCTGCTCGGAGTCCGGGCCGCGTATTCCGCCGCTCAGGCCCGGAGACCTTCGCGGGCGAGACCCGGCGGGTGGTGGTGCCTCTGCGACGGTGGCTCTGCGGGGTACTTGTAGTCGCGGGTTGGGCGCAGCCCGCGCCCGCGGGGGTGGCTCCGCTGTGGTTCCCCCATGCCAACTCTGGGCCTCACACCAGCCTCTCGCCTCCCACAAAGACCCAGGCGGGCCGTAGTCGCGGGCTTCAGCCCGCGGTGGGGGCGGTGTGGTGGTCTCCTCCGCCCCTGCAGGAAATCCCACCCCAGCGATGAACCCCCGACAAGCGGGACGGGCGAGCACAGCACCGCGACCGTCCTATCCGCGCGGCCTGCTCTCCCGCCAGGTTGCGGGGCAACCTGAGACAACCACGATCCAGGGAGGTCCGACAGATGACAACAGTCCCGCCCTATCTGGCCGACTACCGCGAGTTGTACCGGGACGACCCCCGCTAGGCCGCCGTGGAGTGGTTCCGCGGGGCGAAGTACGGGCTGTTCCTGCACTACGGCCTGTACTCCCTGCTCGGCCGCCACGAGTGGGTGCAGTACAAGGAGAAGATCCCGGTCGCCGAGTACGCGAAGCTCATGGACCAGTTCACGGCCGAGGGCTTCGACGTGGAGCACATCGTTGACCTGGCGGTGGCCGCGGGCATGAGGTATGTGAACATAACGACGCGGCACCACGATTCCTTCTGCCTGTTCGATACGGCGCAGACGGACTTCAACAGTGTCAGGTCGCCCGCCGGGCGGGACCTGGTGGGCGAACTGGCCGTGGCCTGCGACAGGTGGGGCATCGGGCTGTGCCTGTACTACTCCCACGGACGGGACTGGAAGCACCCGCACGCGCCCAACAACGCCCGTTGTTCCGACAACGCCCGTTGTTCCGACAACGCC
>CAZSOQ010000050.1:0-26289 GCA_964608495.1 uncultured Armatimonadia bacterium
CCCTTGGGGGACGGGTGTTGGGGCCCGGCGTGGGTTAGTGGCCGTCCTTTGACGTGGCGCTGGTCGAGGCGTGAGTGTCGCGGACGGGAGTGAGAGCGGGGCGAACAGCTTTGCCGCGAAGTGCAGGGCTTTCTGAGGGGGGTGTGGGGGGAACTCTTGGCACGAGAAAGAGTTCCCCCCACGCTTTCCCTTCCGTCTTTGGGGCATTTCACAGCATGGGTTGCGCGCCGGCGAGGAAGCCCAGCAAGCGGTCGCGCAGCTCGGCCTCCACGTCGGTGTGGTCGGGATGGCCGACGAGATTCCTCTGCTCCGTCGGGTCGTGGCACAGGTCGTAGAGCAGGACCGGCCGGGCCTGGCGGTCTACGGCGTACTTCCACTCGCGCGTGCGGACCATGAGGCTCCCCAGCGGCGCGGGTGCGATCTCGCTGAAGACGGCGTCGCGCACCTCGGCGGCCGGGTCCCCGACGGCGGGCCACAGCGACACCCCCTGGCACCCCTCGTCCGGCTCGAGCCCCGCGGCCTCCAGCAGTGTTGGGAAGCAGTCCACCGTCGAGGCCAGGGCGTCGCGTGTCACGCCCGCCTCGACGTGGCCGGGCCAGCGCAGCACCAGCGGCACGCGGAGGGCGGACTCGAGGAACACGGACTTGTGCAGCCGCTGATGGTCGCCGAGCATCTCGCCGTGGTCGGACCACAGCAGCACCAGGGTGTCCTCGGCCCAGCCCCGGGCGTCGAGCACCTCGAGGATCCGCCCGACCCAGTGGTCAATGAGGCTGATCTTGCCGAAGTAGCTGCCCCGAATCTCGCCGACCTTGCGCTCGCCAAGTCCGGCGCGGCGCGAGCGGGCGAAGCTGTCGCGGACGTGCTCGGGCAGCCAGTCGCCCGGCGAGCCGGCCGGGATGACTGGCGGCATCAGGGAGGGATCGTATATGGTGGCGTAGCGCCCCGGCGCGTCCCACGGCTCGTGCGGCCCGCCGAAGCCCATGAAGAGACAGAAGGGCCGGTCCGCGGCGTAGCTCTCCAGGTACTCCACGGCGACCCGGCCTACGTAGCTGTCCATGAACTCCTCTTCGGGCAGCGGGCTCGGCCAGACGGCCACCTCCTGCGACTCGCGTCGCCTGTGGTAGTCCTCGCGGAAGGCGTCCAGCAGCCCCAGCTCCGCCCAGCGGTCGGTCATGTAGGAGTCGGTGGTGACGGTGGCCCAGGGCCCCGTCGTCTCGTGCAGGTCGTCGAAGCCCCGCGCGTGCATGTAGGGCTCTTCCCCGCTCAGGTGCTGGCCCCGGTGCTCGTAGTAGTGCGACTTGCCTACGTGGCACGTGCGATACCCGGCGTCGCGCAGACGGCGGAAGACGCTCTCGTAGTCGGCGGGCAGACGGCCGTGGTTGCGCCACATCCCGTGGTTGTGGGGGTAGCGCCCGCTCATGAAGCACGCGCGGGCCGGCATGCACAGAGGCGAGCTCGTGCACGCCTGCGTGAAGCGGGCACCCTCGGCGGCCAGGCGGTCCAGGTTCGGCGTGCGGATGACCGGATGGCCCGCGCAGCCCATGCAGTCCGAGCGCATCTGGTCGGGCATGAGGATGAGAAGGTTGGGCCTGCCGGCGCGCAAGTGCGATCCCTCCCGGTTGCCGAAGACACCTGGACTTGGGGCCGACCGGCCGGGGGCCGACGGGCTGGCTGCTAGGACCGGGCCTGCCCCAGGCTCTTGGTCAGGCCATAGGTCCAGTCGCTGGTGCGGTAGCCGCAGTTGGCGTAGAAGAGCTGGGCGCGGTAGTTGACCAGAGACGTGCTGATAGCGGCATGGCGGAAGCCCAGCCCGCGCATCTCCCGCAGCGCCCGGTAGAGCATGTACATCCCCAGGCGGCGGCCCTGCCGGGCCGTCTCGATGTGCAGCCAGGTCGTGAGGCACCAGTCCTCGGCCTCGGTCCCCGGCGCGGTCTCGCCGCAGGAAACGAACCAGCACTGCGCGATCCGCGTCTCGCCCTGGAAGGCGAAGAGGGCGAACCCCGGACGCTCGGCCCTGCGCTCCTGCACTTCGCACTGCAGCTCGGCCGCCACGGGCGGCGGGCCCGTCTCAGGCACCTCGAAGTCCGGCCAGTCGTAGTAGACCTCGCCGGCGCAGCGGGCGTAGCCGTTGTACTCGAGCAGGGCGTGGACGTGATTCAGCCGGTCGCTGAGGTAGGAGTGAGGAAGGTGATAGTAGGAGGGCACATGGTTCTGATGGAAGGCGATCACCTCGGGCAGCGCGTGCTCGGCGAACCAGGCCTCGACGGCGTCCAGCAGGGCTTGGCCGGCCGCCCGACGGCCGGGCTCGTAGAGAAGGAATCGCAGGGCGCCGCACGGACCGGCCTCCTCGCAGGGGTCCTTCACGGCCCCATGGACGAAGCCCACGACCTCCCCGCCGTCCAGCGCCACCCACGCGTGGTCGTCGCGCAGGGCGGACCGGCGCTCGCGGTCCGACGCCCGTCCCTCGAGCTCGGCTGCCACGTGGTCCGGCCGCCGGGGGTAGCCGTGCGGCAGCCCGGCGGTCACGCGGTTGAGGCCTTCGGTCACGCCCTCCGCCAGGGCGGGCTCGTAGGCGACGATCTCCATGCTCCATACCTCCACGGCGAGGCTTCCTGGGCAACGTGCTGGCCCCGGCGGGCTGATCTCGGCCACGCGGGCCGGACTACCAGTCGCGGAAGGCGCCCGGATCGGCGGCGCGAAGGCAGATCACGCCGGCGCCGTAAGCCGGCAGGCTGAGGGGCAGGGCGATGCCGTCGCCGGTGGGCGTGAAGGCGATGGCCCTTCGCGTCACGGCGTCGGTCACCTCGTAGGACCCGGGCGGCAGGCGCACGGCCAGATCGCCCCGGGTCTCGTTGAAGAAGCTTACCACGAAGACGAAGGCCTCGTCGTCTCCCTTCAGCCGCACCGAGACGTCGCACAGGGCGTCGGTCATGGGCAGCCCCGCGCCCCCGTGGTCCAGGTCCGCCGAGGCGGGCCCCGTGGCCTCGGCCGACACATGGAGCGAATGCCTGCTCCTCAGCCCCGCCGCCTGTATCAGTCCGCCCCACAGCGCGACGGCGGCCGGATCGGGACGCCGCGAGCGATTGGTCCGTCCCAGCGCCGTCAGGAACCAGTACACCTGGCCTCGGCCCACTTCGCGGCGCACGAGGCCCGGGTTCCCGGCGGCGTCGCGAGCCAGGACCTCAGCGCCCGACACGCGCACGTCCACGGGCACGCCCGTGGTCTGCAGCTCGGTGCGCGCCAGGCCTGGGACCAGCGAATCGTCGGCGATGATGAGGCGGTTGGGCTCATCGCGGTACTCGGCGAAGGTCACCCCCAGGTCGCGCAGGGCCCGCCCGCCGGGCAGGGGCGAATAGGGGCGGTAGTGCTCGTCGTACAAGCCCACCGGGCCGTCCAGCAGGACCGTGCCTCCGCGCCGCGCGAAGTCCACGATCCTCGTCAGGCTCGTCTCGTTGATCACGTGTGTCCACGGCACGACAAGCACCTGGACCTCGCGCGGCAGGTCGAAGCGGTCGTCGTTGATGAACTCGACCGGATAGCCGTTGCGCTCGACGAGCCAGTAGGCGCCCACGTGGCCCTGCACGGCGGCGGCCTCCCACGTCTGCCCGCCCGTCTCCAGCCAGTTGGCCAGCGAGACATCGTCGCCCAGGAACACGGCCACACGCGGTCGCTCACGCCGCAGCGACAGGGCGTCGTAGCGCCGGTGGAACCGCTCGGCGTCACGCCCGAAGCGCACGAAAGAGTCGTAGACGGGGTAGGGCAGAGCCCTGTCGTCGAACAGCCCGAAGATCAACGGCAGCCCGGCGCGCACGCCCTCCTTGTAGTAGTCGTAGGTGAAGTAGGTGAGCATGGCGTAGCCCCGGCCCACGAGCCACCAGCCCTGCGCCTCGGCCAGCCCCGCCGGCGAATTGTCCTGCACGTACAGCTCGTTCAGCCACAGCGGCTTGCCCTGGAAGATCGAGGCGTTGAGGTCGAAGTTCATGCACAGCTCGGCGGCGTAGCCCAGGGTCGTGGGCAGCTCGCCGGGCAGGTAGAGGTCCATGCCGCCCAGGTCCGCGATCTTGCCCAGGCTGAAGAGGATGTGGTGTCGGAAGTTGGGCCAGCAGGGCTGCTCGCTCACGGCGGTGCGCCCGCCGTTGGCCCGGTGGAAGGCATCGGCGAAGCGGCGGTACCACTGCACCAGCACGCTGTCGTGCCAGCGGCGCCAGTCGGTCGCGCGGGGACGATCCTGCGCGAAAAGCTCGGCCCAGCGCTGCGCGTGTCCCTCGGGCAGGGCGCGCTCCATCAGGGCCATGCGCTCGGCGGTCGTGCTCACGTCCTGTGGGCTGCCGAGCTGCTCCACCTCGTCGAAGCTGCCATGGCTGCTGCCCCAGGCGGCGTTGAGGCGGGCGATGTCGCCGTAGGTACCGAGCAGATAGGCTCGGAAGGCCGCGTTGCAGTGATCGCAGTAGCACGGGGTGCGGTTCAGGCCCTCGCCCAGCATCACCTGATTGAGCACCCACGGCTTGTCGCGCAGGGCGCGGCCCAGGTCGGTGGCCAGGCGCTCGGTCCGCTGCCACAAGGCGGGGTCGGCGCAGAGGGCGTTGGCCGAGAACGCCGCCGTATACCACAGCCGGAAGCCATAGGGCCACAGCTCCTGCTCCTCGCGGAAGGATTGGCGATGCTCCCGCCGGAGGACCTTGACCCCGTCCCGGGCCATGCTGCCGAAGAGGTCCTCGAAGGGCGTGCGGCCCAGGTAGGTCGCTCCGACGCCGAAGACGGTGCGGTAGTCCGTATCTTCGAGCACGGGCACGAGCACGCTGCGCAGGGGGATGGGATCGTCGGCCCCGGCCGCTGCCTGCAGCCTGATGCGCCGGCAGCCGGGCTCGAGGGTTTCCGTGCCGAGCGACACGTCGAAGGCCGTGGACCCGCCGGGCTTGAGGCTCACGCGGCGAGGCGGCACTGGCAGGGGCGCGCCGCCCAGGCAGGGCTCCACCGACCCCGACACCGTGCCCACATAAGGCGCGCCCGTGAGGTTCTGGAGCACGAGGGTGACGCGCGGCGCGGTGCCGGCGCGCAGGAGGTCCGGCCTGGCGACGGCAACCAGGCCGTCGAACTGCCGTCCCGCGCACTCGTGGGCCTCCAGTCCCGTGGACACCATCAGGCCGTAGCGGACCGGCCCCAGGTAGGTCTCGTACAGCGGCAGGCGAAGCTCGGCCGCTTCTCCAGACGCGAGGGGCCGCGGCGTGGCAGGGATCACCAGACCCGTGGCGCCGCCTACCTGCACCGCGTCGAGCCCGAACTCGTGCTCGGGCAGCGGCAGGTGCCCCCACAGGTCGTCGGGCGGCAACGCGCTCGAGCGCGTCCGCGTGTCCACCTGGGGCAGCCAGTAGCGGATCCAGACGGTCAGCGGCTCCGTCCCGCCGTTCCTGACGCCCAGCGTGCCCTGCCGCCATGTGATGGCCTCCAGCGGGTGGGGCCCGGCCGTGGCCTGGGCCATCGCCCGCACCTCCGCGGTGTCGAGGGGACGGGTGAACAGACGTAGCTCGTCAATCCAGCCGTTGAAGGGGTAGCCGCCAAAGGCCGTATGCGCGCCCACGCGCCCCGGCCACCAGGTCAGGGGAGTGGGCTCGAAGGCCCCCTTCGTCTCGGCCGCTTCCTCCCCGTTCACGTACAGCTTCGAGCCCACGGCGGCGTCCCAGGTCAGGGCCACATGGGTCCACCGGCCCTCGCCGAGGGGCGTGGGGATGCTCATCCGTCGCCCCAGGGCGGCCTGGGCGCAGAGCTGGTCGCCGTCCGTGTAGATCAGTATCTCGTAGCCGTCCATGCACGTGTTCTGCGTCTCGCGCATGAAGTCCAGGATGCAGCGCTGGCCGCCGTCTGCCTCGGCGGCGAAGTCGGGTCTGACCCACAGCGTGATGGTCCCGCGCTCGGCCAGCGGGCCGAAGAAGGCGGCCGGATTGGGGAGCATGAGGCCGTTGGCCGGCTCGCCGCGCAGGCGCAGGGCCGACCCGGCACGTCCCTCGCCCGGCTCGGCGCGAAAGGCGTACGCCGGCCAGGGCGTGATCCCGACGCCCAGGCCGGGCTGGTCGGGGTCGTCGAAGGTGTACCACGCGCCGGGATCGAGGGTCACCGATGCGTCGGCGGCCGGGACGCCCGCGAGCGCGGCGGTAAGTGAGGCCAGCAGGCCTAGGAGGGCGATCGGTGCCGGCGCCTGCGGATGAGCCTTCATCGCACGACCCCTCCTTGGGAAGCAGCTTGGGCAGCGGAAGGCGCCATGAGGCGCCTCACCTGGCCGCCCTGGGACGGTTTCGCGGCGGAGGGGCCATGCCCTGCGCCCGAAGGCGCACCGCCTGTGGGCGAATCGTGGCGGTCGCGCTTGCGGTGGGAGGAACGATGGGCCCTCGCGGCGAAGGGCCGCGCGCTGGGTCCCCCGGGCCCCTACCTACTGTGCAGACGCCCGAAGGAGTTGGTTGGCATGAGTCGGTTCCAGGAAGCCGCGCGCAAGAAGGGCAGACCGCTGGTGACGATGGCCGTGTTGCGATACAATCCCGTCTTCGTGGAGATGGCGGCGCGGGCGGGTGTGGACGTGCTGTGGATTGAGATGGAGCACATGGACGTGAGGTTCACGGAAGCCTCCGACCTGTGCGCGCTGGGATCGGCCCTGGGGATGTTGACGCTGATCCGGGTGCCGAACGCCGAGCGGCAGAACGTCCTGCGGGCGGCGGAGTGTGGGCCCGACATCCTCGACGTGCCCATCGTGGACACCCCGGAGGTCGCCCAGGAGCTCGTCAAGCACGCGCGCTTCGCCCCCCAGGGCGATCGCGGGCACTTCGGCGGCTCGCGGGCGACCCACTACGGGCTCTTTGACAGCATCGTCGGGGAGCGCGAGCGCCTCAACCGCGAGATCTGCCTGATGGCCCAGATCGAGACCATCCAGGCCGTCGAGAGGGCCGACGACATCGCCCAGGTGGCAGGCCTGGACGCGATCTTCATCGGCCGCGGCGACCTGTCCGCCAGCCTGGGTGTGCCCGGCCAGTTGACCCACCCGACCGTCGAGGAGGCCACGCAGAGGGCGATCGCGGCGGCGCGGCGGCACGGCAAGCTTGTGGGCGTGCCTGGCTCCATGACCGACTATCGGCTTTGGGCGGAGCAGGGCGTGGAGCTGTACCTGTGCGGGGGCGACGTGGCGGCCATGAAGCTGGGGTTGCAGACGATGATGGCCCAGATCGAGGGGCAGGCCTAGGATTGGCCGCTCCTCGCGGGGCTCCCCGCGGCGCCCTTGGAGGAAGCCGAGATGACATGTGACACAGTCAGCGTGAGCGCGGACCGCGCCGGGCGGGCCCACCGACCCGGCGCGCCGGTCGCCTTCCTGGCGTCCATCGCCGTGCTGGCGGCACTCCTGTGCGGCCCGCGCGCCACGGCGGCGGTGACGGGCCGCGTGTTCCTGGACGCCAACGGCAACGGTGCCTACGACGCGGGCGAAGCCGGCGTCGCGGACTGCATCGTGAGCGACGAGCGGCTGCTGGCGCGCACGGCCGCCGACGGGCAGTATCGCCTGGATGTGGCCGAAGGCCCGGCGGTCGTCTTCGTGGTGAACAAGCCGGGGACCTGGCCCGTCGGGCCGTGGTGGGCGTACGTGCCGCCCGGGGAGGGCGGCGCGCCCCCGGAGGCCACGTGCGACTTCGCCCTGGGCGAGCAGGAGCAGCCCGCGAGCTTCTACTTCGCGCAGGGGACGGACATGCACATCCGCGCCGGCCAGATGGACAAGTACGACACTTACGTGAGGCACGTGAACAGCCTGCCGGTGCCCCCGGCCTTCGTCCTCCACACCGGCGACCTCGTGAATGACACCAACGGCAGCGCGCCCGCCCAGGCGAGGGATCTGTTCAGCCTGTACGAGGAGCACACGGCCCCGCTGAAACCTCCGGTCCGACACGTGCCCGGGAACCACGAGCACGTGGGTTGCTTCAACGATGCCGTGCCCGAGGATGATCCCTCCTTCGGCAAGCGCCTGTACCGCGAGGTCTTCGGCCCGATGACCTACGGCTTCCGGTACGGGCGGGCTCACTTCGTCGGCCTGGATGGGACGACGCTCGAGGGGAGGAAGCTGAGCGAGGGGCTTCCCGCCGAGTCGGTGGCCTGGGCCGAGAAGTACCTGGCGACGGTGGCGGAGGATGAGCCGGTCGTGCTGTTCATCCACGAACCGGTGGGCGGCAGTCTGGCGGGGCGCCTGGCCGAGGCCGTGAAGAGCAAGAAGCTGGTCGCGACCCTCTGCGGCCACGGCCACGAGCGGGCCGTGTGGCCCTGGGGCGGGGGCGTCCAGATCATGGGAGGCGCGGTGTCCTACGCCTGGCACGGGCTGCTTCCCTTCCCGCCGAATCCCTATGGCTACGTCGTGTATCACCTGGACGGACCGGAGCTGGAGTGGGTCTTCCTGGACTGGGCCGAGGAGCGCTCCTTCGACGTCTCGCAACCGAGCCCGGCCGCGGTGGCGACGGGTCTGCAGCCCCTGAAGGGCCTGGTCAGCGACCTGACCGACGAGATCCGCAGCGTCGCGGTGTCGGTGGACGAGGCGAAGGTCGAGGCGCCCACGACGCGCCGGGGCGTGCTGGCCCAGGCCTTCGACACCCAGATTGACCTGTCGTCCCTGACCGATGGCTTCCACGAGATGAGGCTCGTGGCCCGCGCGGAGGCGGGGCAGTGGGAGGAAGTGCGGCCGCTGCTGGTAGTCAATGGTAAGCCCGCCGCCTTCGAGGCGGCGGGGGCGGCCAAGCTGAGGTCCCGGGTAGGAGGGGTAGCCGGGCCTGGCAATGCCGTGCTCGTCAACGGCCGGGAGCTGCTCACGATAGCCGCGGATGCGCCCGCCGGGCAGGAGATCAGCGCCGACGTGCCCGCGGAGCTCCTGCGGCGGCTGAATGCCGTGACCTTCCGGCTGGCCCAGAGGGATCAGGGGTACGACAAGGTGCAGGTCTCGGGCGTGGCGCTGGACTACGGCGGCGGCAGCTACCGCGACCTGCGGTATGCTCCTTCGGTGCGACTGGCTCCGCGCGTCGAGGGTGACGGCCAGGCGCCCGAGCGGACCTTCTACGTGGACCTGGTCTACCAGGGGGCTGAGCCGCGGTGATGGTCGCGCTTTCTGATAGCCGGACGCCCGCTGCAGGGGACCGGGCCGAGGAGCACCAGGGCTGTCCGCCCGTGGCTCCGAGCGCGCGACCGCACGCGCCCCGTCGAGGATTCGGGGGCCTCAGGGCCGGGGGCCTGGCCCTCGTCCCGCCGATCCTGGCCGCGACATGGGTCTCCGTCGGGGTGGCCGGCACGCTGACCGGGCAGGTGACGGGCGATGTGACCCATCTGCCCTGGCGGAAGGGCAAGGCCACGCTCGGGTGGGCGAGCGTCCGCGTGTGGCAGGACGGCAGGCTGTTGCGCGTGGGGCGGACGGAGATGGATGGGCGCTTCGCCATGGAGCTGGCCGGTGGCGCCTACGATGTCGAGATCGAGCGGCCGGCCTTCCTGCCCCAGCGCCGATCGCTGACCATGCCGCCCGACGGCGAGACGCGCTGGGACGTTGCGCTTGCGCCGGACCCGGACTTCGGCCTTGTCGCCAGCCCGCGGGCCGGGATGAGCGAGTTCTGCCTGCCGGGCGAGACGATCCCCATCGCCTGCGCAGGCGGCGAGGACTTGCGCGACTGGCGCGCCGTCCTGCGCACCGACTACGTGGCCGCGCCTCTGGGGATCGAGAAGGCCGAGCGGGGCGAGGGCCCGCAGTGGCGGGGCGCGCGGGCGCGATGGGACCTCGTGGCGCGCGTGCCTCCCGAGGTGGCGCCGGGGCTGTACCGCCTGGAGCTCTCCTGCCGGGGCGCTGACGGGGTCGCGCACCGCTGCGAGCAGCCCGCCGCGGTGTGCGTACTCGAGAGCTACCCCGACCGGTTCCGCGTGCTGATGCACTCCGACTGGCACTTCAGCTTCCACGTCGGGGCTCCCGGGGCCGAGGGCGAGCGGCAGGCGGACTACTTCCGCGCGGCGGGGCTGCTCGGGGCGCTGTGGGTGAGCCTCGGGGACGACATCGGCTTCGAGGGCGACGACCACGTGGCCATGTTCTGGCACCTGCTCAGGCACTACGCACGCACGCCCGTGTTCCTCGCCTTCGGCAACCACGACGCCGCCATCGGCGACGAGGCGCACGAGCTCTACTTCGGCCCCAGGGTCCAGAGCCGCCGCGTGGGGCCGGCCGTGGGGATCGTGCGCTGCTTCGATCTGTACCAGGCCGACTGGTTCATGCCGGACGACCAGGCCGAGCAGGCGCGCCGGGCCCTGGCGGACTTCGCCGACCGACCCGAGACGAAGGTGGTCTACCTGGCCGGCCACCAGCAGCGATGGCAGCCGCCGGGCAATCACTATGAGCTACCCGAAGAATTGGGACGCTTCCTGCGGCCGCGTCATCTGAAGGAAGCTTCGTCGCAGGCCTTCGACCGGCTCCTGCTGGACCCCTTCACCGTGATGACCATGCACGGCTGGGGCGGGCTGCACTATACGTCGCGGGTGGCGGACGTGGACCTGGCCGCGGGGCGGCTGACCGTGTCGGGGCAGGTGATACTGCCGTCGGTATCCTGCGAGCCCCCGAACGACGGCAGGGCCTCGACGGTGACGGCGGTGGTGAGGGCGCGTGGCGCGACCAGCCCGGCCGACAAGTACGAGGGCGTGTCGGAGTACTTCACCCAGCCGCCCACGCAGGAGCAGATGGTGGCCTACGGCGACGTGACGGGCTTGCGGCTGGAGTTCGTGATGCCGCCCGGCAGGTACGTGGCCCGCGCGGGGAGGATTGTCCGCCAGGTGGACGCGGGCCAGGTGACCCTGGTCGAGGTGGTCGTGGACGCGGCCGGCGAGGAGACAAGGGTGACGGTCGAACCGGCGGCCGAGTGACCACGGGGGCCTGCGATGCGCCTCGCCCTGGGAGGATGGCATGGCTGAAGGCATCGGTATCATCGGCATGGACTTCGATCTGACGCTGGTGGACTACCCGGAGGGCAAGCCCCACGTCCCCGCGCGCACGCTCGAGCTGCTGGCCGACCTCGTCCGCGCCGGGACAGAGGTGGGCATCGTGTCGGGCCGCTACTGGTGGGAGATGCGCGACATCCTGACGGAGGCCGGGTCGGACTGGGGCAATCCCTTCCCGTCCTTCTTCGCCGCGCGCGAGACCTTCATCTACTGGCTCCGCCAAGGGCGGATGACGCCCGACGACGAATGGAACCTCGCGCGAGGCGAGGAAGCAGCCGAGCTGGCGCGGATACTCGTCCCCAGGGAGACCGAGTACGTGCAGGCACTGGAGGCCGAGGGGCTGAAGATGCGCCGCTTCATCCTCTGGGGCGACTATGGCATGGAGATCCACTTCGCCAGCGCCGAGGAGGCGGAGCAGGCCCGCGAGCATCTGGCGCAGTGGGTGGCCGGGATCCCGCTGGCGCGGACGCACCGCAACCGGCTCATGGCCCACGTGGTCCTCGCGACGGCGGGGAAGGGACGCTCGCTGCTGCGGGCCGCCCAGAGCCGAGGTCTGCGCGCGGATCAGGTGCTGGCGATCGGCGACACGCTGAACGACCTGGACATGCTCGACGGCGCGCTGGGCTTCTGGACCGGAGCCGTGGGGAACGCGGACGACGTCATCAAGGACGCGGTGACCGCGGCCGGCGGCGTGGTGGCCGAGGCAGCGGCGGGCGCGGGCGTGGCCGAGATCATCGCGGCCTACCGGGAGCGCGGGCTCCTGGGGTAGACGGCCGGGCGCCTCGCGCGGCGGCCGACGCCCTCTGGGGCCTGGCCGGAAGCAGATCAGGAGGGCCGGACCTTGAAGCTATCCACATCGCTGAACGTGCTGTACGACCCGAAGAACATCAGCATGGAGCAGGCCATCGAGCGGCTGGCCGCCGTGGGCTTCGAGGCCTTCGACTGGAACGTCTGCGACTGGGTCTTCGACGGCGCGCCCTTCGTGGGAGACGAATGGCGGGAATGGTGCCGCAGTGTGCGCAGGCAACTGACCGCCTCGGGCGTGCGCTTCGGGCAGGGTCACAGCCCCATGTTCGACCAGTTCGAGGACTCGGACCAGGCGCGTTGGTTGACGGAGATGACCCGCCGGTCGGTGGAGGCGGCGGCAATCGTCGAGGTGCCCTGGCTGGTGTTCCACGCCGGCCAGATGCCGCATGGGTGCTTCGATGGTGAGCACCTGGCGCGGGCGTGGCAGAGGAATCTCGACTGGTTCGGCGAGCTGCTGCCCTTGGCCGAGCGTCTGGGCGTGGGCATCGCGATCGAGAACACGGCGGACCTGTTCCGCGCCGGCCGGTCCTACGGTTCCATCCCGGCGGAGCTGGTCGCCCTGGTGGACGCCCTGGGCAGCCCGCTGGTGGGAGTCTGCTGGGACACAGGGCACGCGCACCTGCAGGGGCTGAAGCAGGGGGAGGCGCTGCGCGCCCTGGGGGCGCGGCTGAAGTGCCTGCACGTAGCGGACAATGACGGTCGTGGCGACCAGCACGTCCTGCCCTTCTACGGCACGGTGGACTGGGCCGATGTAATGGCGGGCCTGCGGGCCCTGGGGTACGAGGCTCCCTTCAGCTTCGAGACGCACGCCTCCTTCGCCAGGCTCCCATGGCAGGTGCGAGACTCGGCCCTGCGGCACGCGGTGGACCTGGGCCGCCACCTGCTATCACTGGGCGCCTAGTGGGGGCGGGCCTCGGGCAGTCGGCCGGGCACGGAGGTGAGCGGGCAGATGCGGCTGTTGAGCCGCACCATACAGCTCACGCGAGGGCGAAGACTCGAGGTCTACCGCGAGGTCGCCGACCTCTCGGCGCCGCGACCGTCCTTCTACGTCATGGTCGCCATCTCGGCAACCATCGCGGCCTACGGCCTGCTGGCGGGCAGCGCGGCGGTCGTCATCGGCGCGATGCTCGTGGCCCCGCTCATGGGCCCCATCTTCGGCATCGCTCTGGGACTGGCCATCGGCGACAGGCGCCTGCTGGGGAAGGCCTTGCTGGGCGAAGTCCTGGGCATCCTGATGGCGGTGGCCGTGGGCGCGGCCATCGGCCTCCTTCCGCTGCGGCTGGAGTTCGGGCCCGAGATCCTGGCCCGCACCCAGCCGACCATCTACGACATCATCGTCGCTCTCGTCTCGGGGCTGGCCGGCGCCTACGCCATCGTGGACGAGCGGATCAGCCCGGCCATGCCCGGCGTGGCCGTCGCCGTGGCCGTGGTGCCGCCACTGGCCACCTGTGGGCTGTGTCTGGCCGCGGCACGGTGGGACTGGGCTCTGGGCGCCCTGCTGCTCTTCGTCGCCAACTTCCTGGCGATAGAGATCGCCTCGGCCCTCGTCTTCGCGGTCTTCGGCATGGTCGAGGTGAGCACGCGTGAGAGGGTGACGACCGGCGACTTCCTCAGGCGCTTCGGCGTCAGCCTCCTCGCGCTCGCCGTGGTGGGCATCTTCATGACCCGCACGCTGGTGGGCCTGGTCACCGAGCGCAGGTTCGCGCAGAAGCTGCAGGCCGCGCTGGCCCAGGAGGTCACGAGCACGCCGGGCGCCAAGCTGGCCGACTGGACCCGCGAGCGCAAGGACGGCAGGCTGCGGGTGATCGCGACGGTGTTCACGCCGGCCGAGTTCCAGCCTCACCAGGTGGCGCGCATGCAGGTCGCGCTGCGCAGTGATGTAAGCCCCGACCTTGACCTCATCGTCCGGTCCCTGCTGTCCAAGGACAGCGACGAACACGGGCCGGTCTTCCTGGCCGAGGAGGAGGTGAAGCGCAGGGAAGAGGCCGAGATGCAGAGCCGGTTCCTGGGCCAGGCGACCGACGTCCTGGACCGCCATCTGGCGGCGCTGCCGGGAGCGCAGCTCGGCGACGTGAGGTGGGAGCGCGTGGCCGGTGAGGAGCTCGTTACGGCCGAGGTGCATACCCCCGAGGCCGTGGACCCTGCGCAGGTGGCGGCCATCCAGGCCGAGGTGGAGAGGGTGACGGGCTACAGCGTGCGGCTGATCGTGCGCTCGCTCCTGACCAGGGACGCGGACGCCGACCGGTACCTATACCAGCCCGAGGCGGTGGCGCCCAAGCCGCTCACGGGGGAGGCGCTGGCCCTACACAAGCGGCTGGAGAGGGCGCTGACGAACCAGCTCACCACGCGGGCGCCCGGGGCGGTGCTGACGGAGTTCCGCTACCGTCGCCATGACGGGCGACTGGCCCTGCTCGCCGTCGTCCAGACGCCCGTGGCCCTCGGGGCCGAGCAGGTCGCGGCGATGCAGACCATGCTCCGGCGCTACGTGGGCCCGGGCGTGGACCTGGTGGTCCGCTGGACGATGGGGGCGGACACGGGCTCCGAGGGCTACGTGTCCGGGGCCGCGGAGGACGCGTTGGTGGCCCAGCCCGGGGCTGCGTCGGGCCGGTGAGCGCCGCGCGGGCGCCCGCCGCCGCAGGCTCGCGCTGCGCCCCGGAGCCCGACGGCCGCGCGTGCTCGGCGGGGGCGGGCCTCGGGCGCGACGGCTTCTGCTGTAGGCGGTATTCCGAGGGCTGAGAGGGTAGGCACCATGGTTCCTGCACAAGGCGAGGCTTTCGACGCGGCGCCCTTCGGGGGGCAGTTGGGCGATGGACCCGGCGTCGTGTGGGACGATCCGCGCGAGATCCACCGGGTCGTGGTGGTCTTGCGCGAGCCGCCGGCGGGCGAGGTGCGTGTGGAGTACTGGCGGGGACGCTGGCCGGGCAGGCGGCTGCCCAAGGACCATGTCCCCGGTGGGGGCGCTGTGGGCTGGTGGGAGCTAGGCGACTGGTACCACGGGGAGTGGCAGGCGGCCGACGCCGAGTGCCGGGTCGAGGGCAGTCGCGCCACCTACACCTTCCGGCCGCTCAACCGGATCGAGTCCCCCGACCTGGCGGACTTCCCGGCCACCTTCCGCACGACCCACAAGCTCAGACTGGTGGGCCCGGGCCTCGAGGCGGGCATTCAGACCCTCGCGGCCTATACCGACTCCCTGTGGGACGAGCGCCTCGTCACCGTCCTCCTCGCGGAGGAGGACACGGCTGAGCCGGCCTTCGAGGCCTTCAACGGCCACGTGGCGGCCGTTGAGCAGAAGGGCCCGGGGCGGCTTGCCGTGCGTCTCTGGGCCACGGCCAACCCCGACCCCAATTCCTTCGACGCGACGCTGCTCACGGTGCGGGCGGGCGAGACCGTCACGGTCTCCCTGCGCGACGTGGCCTGCGGGCCTGTCTGGGTGCGCGACCTGGGCCTGGCCGTGGTCGAGGGCGAGGACACGCGGGACTACGCGGCCGTGGCGGCGGAGGCGGCTATCGCGGCGCCCAGGGGCGTCTACGACGCCGTCAGGGAGCTTCCGGAGCAGACCTGGCGGCGTGCGTGGGAGGGCATGGTCCCCAAGCGCCGGCGCCTCTACCTGCCCCTGGCGGCGGACGGGGCCAGGCACAAGTTCCGCGTGCACCCCGACGGCAGTGTCGAGTACCGCACCAACAACGCGCTGCTCGCGGCCTGCCCGGGCCGGGACAGCGCCCGCCTGGCCGAGGACGGCGCGCGCCTGGTCCTCTCCTTCGGGCTGCCCGAGGAGCCCGCGGACAGGACCATCGAGGACGGCGTCCTGCCGGTGGGGATCGCGCGCTGGCGGGGCGTGGCAGGCGAGGACGGCATCGAGGTGCAGCAGGTGGCCCTGGCGACGGTCCTGGCCGGCACGGACCCCGACGGTCCGCCTCCGCCGGCCGACGACCTGGGCGTGCTCATGGTCCGGCTCGCCTTCAGGAACACGGCAGCCGAGGCGAGGGTGGCTCGGCTGCCCATGACCTTCACCGCCGATGGCCGGCCCGAGAGCGTGACCGCGGCCCCGGGAGGGCTCCTGCAGGGCGCGGGCAGGACCCGGGCGATGGTGGACACGCGCGGACGGGGCGACCTGGCCCCCGCAGGCGACGGCGTCGAGTACCGCGTCGAGCTCTTACCCGGCGAGGAGCACGCCGTGGTCGTCAAGGTTCCCTACCTGGCCCCCGCGGGCGAGAAGCTGGAGAGGCTCGCGGCGCTGGACTTCGAGGTCGAGCGCGCCGCCGTGGTCGGCTACTGGCGCCGGCGGCTGGCGGCAGGGATGAAGCTCACCGTCCCCGAGCCGGTGCTCAGCGACTTCCACGCGGCCCATGCCGCCCACCTGCTCATCAACTGCGAGAAGGAGCCGGACTCCGAGCGGCGGTTCGCGCGCGTGGGGTCCTTCGGCTACGCGGCCTACGGCAACGAGTCGTGCATGATGATCGTGGACCTGGACCGGCGGGGCTACCACGACGAAGCGCGCCAGTGCCTGGACGCTTTCCTCGAGTACCAGGGCACCGCGGCCCTGCCGGGGGACTTCAGCTCGCAGGAGGGCGTGCTCTACGGCGCCCACGGCTACGAGGACGGCGGCTACAACCAGCACCACGGGTGGATCCTGTGGTGCCTGGTCGAGCACTACAGGTTCACGCGCGACGACGACTGGCTGGCGCGGTGGGCGCCGGGGATCGTGAAGGCCGCAGACTGGATCGTCGGCCAGTGCCGGCGCACCGTCGGGCGCGACGACATCGGGCGCGGCCTGCTGCCCCACGGCAGCCTCGAGGACATCGGCGACTGGTGGCAGTGGCTGTCCACCAATGCCTACACCTGGCGCGGCCTGGACGCGGCCGCCTGGGGCCTCGAGCAACTCGCCGCCCGCGACGCGCGATGGAGCGCCGATGCGCAGCGGCTCAGGCGCGAGGCCGGCGAGTATCATGGGTGTCTGCTGCGGGCCTTCCGCGAGGCCGCCGAGCGGTCGCCCGTGGTAGGGCTGCGCGACGGCACCTGGGTCCCCCACTTCCCGTCGCATGTGCACCGGCGCGGGCGCAGCTTCGGCTGGATCTGCGAGACCCTCGAGGGCGCGATTCACCTGCTCATCGCCGGCGTGCTGGACCCGCGGTCGCGCGAGGCGGGCTGGATCCTGCGCGACTACGAGGACAATCTCTACCTCTCGGACCAGTACGGCTACAGCGTGCCGGACTTCGGGCGCCACTGGTTCGACTGGGGCGGCTTCTCCATGCAGGCCTGCCTGCTGCTCGGCGTCGAGCCCTACCTGGCGCGCGACGATGTACCCAGTGCCCTGCGGGCCGCCTTCAACGCCATCGCGGCCCAGTGCTTCCCCGACACGCGGATGCTCACCGAGCACGCGCTGCCCGAGCTGGGCGACTGGGGCGGCGATCACTACAAGACGTCGGACGAGGCCAACGCGGCCGGCTGGCTGCGCTACCTCTTCGTGCGCGAGGAGGGCGAGGAGCTGCTGCTCGGCCAGGCCGTGCCGCGCGAGTGGCTGCGGCCGGGTGGCCGGGTGGGCGTCGAGCGGGCGGCCACCCACTTCGGCCCTGTGAGCCTGATCTACGAGGCCGAGGCGGGGGCCATCGCGGCGAGGCTCAGTGGCCCGAGGCGCAACCCGCCCGCCCGGATCAGGCTTCGGTTCCGCGCCCCGCTGGGGCGAGTGTGCCGAACCGTCGAGGTCAACGGCGAGCAGTGGGGCGAGAGGTGCGGCTCCGAGACGGTCCTGCTGCCGGGCGACATCGGCGACGCCGACGTGCGGGTGGCGCTCGCCTAGAGGGCCGAGGACGCAGCTACCAGGCTCTCTCTTCGCGCAAAGCACGGCAGACGGGTGACGCAGGATGGCACGGACAGGCTCACCAGGGCGGGCGATCGTGGCCGCGGCGCTGGCGTGGTGTCTGGCCACGGGGCCCGGGCGGGCCGACACGCGCGTCGAGCAGACGGCCCTGCTCGTCGGCGAGGGCTGGCGGTTCAAGGTATGGTCGCTCTGCCCGCCGGAGAAGGTAAAGGCGGACGAGGAGCTGCCCGAGGGCCCCAAGGCCAAGGCCATAAGCCTGACCGCCGCCCGCGGCGAGGCCGAGCCCCTGATCCTCGCCGTGCGCTCGACCGTGCCCATGCGTGACGTGGCGCCGGTCTTCACCGACCTGACGAGCGAGGCCGGCGGCGTGGTGCCGGCGAGCGCGATTGCCGTAAGCCGCCTGGCCTACGTGCATGTAGACTTCCCCAGTGGCAGGAACATACCCGACCCCCTGCCCTTCGAGACGGGCACGGGCTGGTACCCGGACGTGGTGACCGATGACACCAGCGGGTCCGCCCGGCCCGACTGGAACCTGTGCTTCTGGGTCAAGGTGCGGGTGCCCCGCGACGCCGAGGCCGGGACGTACCGCGGGCAGGTCGAGATTCGGCACCACGACGAGTCCTGGCGGCCCGAGGGCGAGCAGCCCGTGCGCGTGCCTGTGAGTCTGCGCGTCTACGGCTTCGAGCTGCCCTCGCCGTCGCCGCTGCGCAACACGACCTTCTTCACGCCCCACGCGCTTCCCGAGGAGTGGATCCAGCCCGACTTCGTGCGCGACCTCTACGGCATGTTCGCCCGTGACCTGCGCAGCGCCGCCGACCCTGTCCTCCCCTCGCCCCAGATCACGCCGCGAGAGGACGGGACGGTTGAGGTGGACGCGGCGGACTGGGAGCAGATGGCGGCGTACTGCCTCGACGAGCTGGGTATGCCGCACCTCTTCCTGCCCGTGTGGGCGCTGTACCAGCCCGGGCGCCCGGCGCGGCTGCAGGGGATGTACTTCATCTGGCACTTCCCCAACGCCGCCAAGCAGCGGTGGTTCGGGCCCTTCATCGCTACCGAGGACGCGCACCTGACCGAGGGTTTCAGGAAGGCCTTCGGCTCCTATCTCGAGCAGATGAGGGCGATCGTCACCAGGCACGGCTGGCAAGGGCGCATCTACTGCTCGACGATGGACGAGCCCTACACCTACCACACGGGCGATCGGGAGCGAGACGTCCGGGATAACAACTACCGCCTCGCGCGGGAGTTCGCCGAGCTGGTACGCGCCACGGCGCCGGAAGTGAAGACCTTCGTCACCGGCGACCCCGTGCCCGAGCTGGTGGGAGCCCTGGACCACTGGTGTCTGCGCCGCTTCAACGCCCCCGATCTCACTCGGCAGCGGGCGGCGGCCGGCGATGTGGTGACCCTCTGCGACAACTACCGGACCTTCGTGGACTATCCGCTGGTAAGCCCGCGGACCCTGGCGTGGCTGGCTTGGAAGACCGGGGCCGCGGGGTGGTTCACCTACGAGACGCTGGCGGGCTTCGCCACCGCTTGGGAGGGCCCGCTGACGGTCTACAATCAGTTCGGCGGCCAGGCCGTCTGGGGGCTTGGGCACATGTTCTACCCCGACCCGCTGCGCAAGAAGCTGCTGCGGTCGCTGCGGTGGGAGATGATGGCCGAGGGCTGCGACGACTACGAGTACCTGTGGCTGCTATCGCGGGAGCTCGGGGAACTCGACGCCGCAGCGCAGGCCACGGCGACCGCGCGGCGAGCCAGGGAGCTGATAGGCGCGGCCGAGGCCCTGGAGGGCGCGACCGCCCTCGCGGAGGGCGCAGACCAGGCGGGTGAGAAGCCCCGCGCCAGGCCCGTGCAGAGCAATCTGGCGGTGTGGCGCGTACGCTGTGAGATGGCCGAGACTCTCGAGGCCCTGCGCGCGCTGAAGTAAGCGCCCGGGCGGCCTACCAAAGCGGCAGGGGGATGGCCCTGCCTGTGCCCATGCTGCGGGCGACGGCCTCGGTGAACTCCATGTACTTGACCCCGTCCTGGAAGGTGGTGCGCGTAACGGGCCGGACGCCGCGGATCGCGTCCACAAAGTCCGCCTCGACGCGCCAGCCGCCTTCCTCCTCGGGCGCGATGGGGATCTCACGGAGCTCCGAATCGCCGCGCCTTCCGCCGAAGAGCCTGTCCTCCGACCAGCGCAGCGTGCCCTCGGTGCCGAAGAGCAGGGCCTCGGGCGCGCCGGCCAGGCCGGCCACGCTCGATACCATCATGTGCAACTGGGCGCCGCAGGCCAGGTCGGCGACCACGTCCACGTGCTCGGGCACGCGCACAGCCCGCGGCAGGCCCTGCTCGTCCCGCCGCACGCGCACGAAGGTCTTCCCGGCGGCCATCACCCGCGTGGCCTCGCCGACCCAGCGCAGGATCGCCTCGTACCAGATGCCCAGGGCCAGCGTGTTGTAGCCGCTGAGGTCGAAGTCCTGGCGCCAGTGCAGGGGCGCGTCGCGGTCCAGCAAGGTCCCGCCGGCGCGCACCTCGACCGCAAGCACCTCGCCCAGATAGCCCTCGCCGAGGAGGCGCTGGATGACCGGGTCGAGGCGCAACGTGTGGGGCGAGGGGACGACCTGGGCCACGAGATGGGGCCTGACCTCGGCGGCCTCGCGCATGGCCCGCGCCTCCGCGGCGTCCATCGCCATGCGAGCCTCGCACAGGACATGCTTGCCCGCGCCCAGGGCCGCAAGGGTCACGCGGCAATGCAGGTAGGGCCAGGTGCCGATGACGATGGCGTCGGTGTCCGGGGCCGTGACGAGTTCCCGCCAGTGGTCGTAGACCGTCGGGATCCCGAACTGGTCGGCGACGCGACGGGAGGACTCGCGCGTGCGGTTGCACACGCTGGTGATCTCGACGCCCTCGAGGGCCTGCAGGCCCGGGATATGGCGCGCCCGGGTGTTCGCGCCGGCTCCGACAATGCCGATGCGGAGGGGCTCAGCCATGGGCGCATCGCCTCCTGAGGTAAGGCGGCCGGGGCCGCGCCGCCCGCGGATCAGCCCAGATACGCCCTTACCCTCGCCACAAGGTCGGAGACCTGCGGGATCACGAAGGTCTCCATCGGCTCGGAGTAGGGCAGGGGCACGAAGGGCGCACCTATACGCAGCGGCGGCCTGTCGAGGCTCTCCCAGGCGTGCTCCGTGACCTGGGCGACGATCTCCCCGCC
The DNA here is from genome assembly GCA_964608495.1 of uncultured Armatimonadia bacterium. Taxonomy (GTDB): domain Bacteria; phylum Armatimonadota; class Zipacnadia; order Zipacnadales; family FEN-943; genus JAKORR01. The sequence continues at coordinate 20,793 of CAZSOQ010000050.1, forward strand.
GAAACCGCCGAAGGTCACGGCCTCGTGCGCGACCACGAGGTGGCGTGTCTTGGCCACGGATTCGCAGATCGTGGTGATGTCGAGCGGCTGCAGCGTGCGCGGGTCCACCACCTCGGCGCTGATGCCTTCGCCGGCAAGCTGCTCGGCGGCCTCCAGGGCGAAGGTGAGGGTCCGGGACCACGACACGATCGTCACGTCCGTGCCCTCGCGCTTCACCTCCGCGACCCCGAACGGGATGAGTTCCTCGTCGGCCGGCATTTCGCCCTTGAAGCCGTAGTGGGCCTTGTGCTCGATGAAGACCACGGGGTCGTCGTCGCGGATGGCGGCCTTGAGCAGGCCCCGGGCGTCGCGCGGCACCCCTGGGACGACGACCTTCAGCCCCGGGATGTGGGCGAACCAGGCCTCGAGATTCTGCGAGTGCTGGGCGGCGTAGCCCGCGCCGCCGCCGCCCGGCGACCGGAAGACGACGGGCACGCTGAATTGCCCGCCGCTCATGTAGTGCCACTTGGCGGCGTTGTTGACGATGCCGTCGGAGGCATGGGTCAGGAAGTCCACGTACATGATCTCCGCCACGGGGCGGTAGCCGGCCAGGGCCGCGCCCACGGCGATGCCCGCGATGCCCATCTCGGAGATAGGCGTATCGCGTACCCGCTCCTCCCCGAACTCCCGCTGCAGACCCGTCGTGCACCCGTAGACCCCCCCATACTGCCCCACGTCCTCGCCGAAGACGATCACGCGCTCGTCCCGCTTCATCTCCTCGCGAAGGGCGGTGCGAACGGCCTGCGCGAAGGTGATGTTGCGCATCTTGCCGGACGCCACCTACTCCACCTCCCCCTTGGCGTAGACTCCGACCAGCGCTTCCTCGGGCTCCGGCCAGGGCGCCTCCAGCGCGCGGGCCAAGGCGTCGTCTATCTCGGCGCGAATCCGGTCCCGGTACGCGATAGACGTGTCCAGGTCCACCGTGTGGTCCTCGATCATCTCGCGCTCGAGGATGTGGATCGGGTCGCGCTCGCGGAACTGCCGCAGCGCTTCGTCATCCGGGCGGTAGGTCTGCTTGTCGGCCGTGTGATGCCCCTCGAACCGGTAGGTGTCGAAGACCAGATAGGCGGGCGCGGCCGCCTCGCGCATGGGCCCGGCGGCCTGGCTCACCGCTTCGTAGACGTCCATCACCCTCATGCCGTTGACCCTCTGCCCCTTGATGCCGTAGCAGCAGGCTCGGTTCTCCAGCTCCGTGATGGCGCTGGCCTTCTCCAGCGGTACGGAGATCGCGTACAGGTTGTTCTCGCAGAGGAACAGGACGGGCAGGCGCCACAGGGACGCCAGATTGGCGGCCTCGTTGAAGGCACCCGTGTTGAGCGCCCCCTCGCCGAAGAAGCACGCCACGACCCGGTCGTTGCGCTCCAGGGCGCAGGCCAGCGCCAGGCCCGCGGCCATCGGGGCGCTCGATCCCACCACGGGATTCTCGCCTACGAAGTGGCGCCCCGCGTCGGCGATGTGCATCGAGCCTCCCTTGCCGTGGCACGTCCCGGGCGTGCGCCCCATGATCTCGCAGAACAGGGCGTAGGGGTCCAGATTGCGGGCCAGGGCATGGCCGTGGCCCCGATGGGTGCTGATGACGGGGTCGTCGTCGCGCAGGGCATGCAGGGCGCCGACGGCCACCGCCTCCTGGCCGATGTACAGGTCCGAGCTGCCCCTGAACAGCCGCTGGGGGAGCAGGACGTCGCGCACCTTCTCCTCGAAGAAGCGGATCCGGAGCATGTCCTCGTAGAAGTGAAGCAACCGCGCGGGGTCCTTGCCTGCCATGCTCACCGAGCCTCCTCACCGGTCCAGTGTGGCCCGCGCCCGGCGCTCAGGCCCACCGGGCGTGGGGAGGGCCCGCCGGGGCCCTGGGAAACGTGTCATCAGGTTACTTACCGTGCCGCCTTCGCCGCCCGGCCGCGATGTCCTTGCCCGCGGCCCGAGGCACGGGCGCTAGAGCCACTTCTTCCGCCAGAAGTAGTGGAGCATCGCGCCTGCGGCGGCGAGCATGACCGCCCATACGGCGGGGTACCCCCAGGGGGACTGCAGCTCGGGCATGAACTTGAAGTTCATGCCATAGACGCCGGCCAGGAAGGTGAGAGGGATGAAAACGGTGGCGATGACCGTGAGAACCTTCATCACCTCGTTCATCCGGTTGCTCACGCTCGAAAGGTAGATGTCCAACATGCCGGCGAGCAGGTCGCGGTAGGTCTCAATCGTCTCCGCCACCCCGATGGTGTGGTCGTACAGGTCCCTGATGTAGAAGGCGTTGGAGGGCGCCAGCCACTCGGCGCCGCGGCTCATCAGCCCGTTCATCACGTCCCGCAGGGGCCAGACCGACTTGCGCAGCACCGCCGCTTCCCGCTTCAGCGCGTGGATCCCGTGCAGGTTGCTCTGGCTGGGGTCCCTCAGAAGCTCCTCCTCCACTTCCTCGATCTTGTCGCCCATGGCCTCCAGCACGGTGAAGTAGGAGTCCACGACGGCGTCCAGGAGCGCGTAGGCCAGGAAGTCCACGCCGAGGCTCCTCATGCGGCCCTTAGCGCCCCGGATCCTGGCCCGCACCGGCTCGAAGACATCGTGGCCACCCTCGCGGAAGGTGATGACCATGTGGGGGAGGATGATGATGCCCACCTGTTCGGCCTCGAGCCCGTCCGCGTAGGTGAAGACCCGGGCGACGATGTAGACGTAGCCGTCGTAGTCCTCCATCTTGGGCCGCTGGCCCGTGTCGAGGACGTCCTCGAGCACCAGGGGGTGCAGGCCGAAGACGTCCCCTAGCTCGCGCAGGCGCTCCACCTCGTGCAGGCCCTCGACGTCCACCCAGGTGACCGTGGCGTGCTCGGCGAAGGGAGCGCAATCGGCCGGCGTTTCCACTTCCTCCTCGCGATAGCCCTCCTCGTCGTAGTCCAGCACGCGGATTCGCGTCCTGTCGGTCTTCCTCTCGCCGACGTGCACCAGTGTGCCCGGCGGCGCACCGACCTCCTTCGCTGTGGGCTTCACCAGTCTTGTCATCTCCGACCACCTGCTCATGTGACGTGATTCCGCGCCTGCTGGAGCGCCACAAGCTGCTTCCGCCAGCTCGCGTCGAGTCCTTGGCCCGACCGCGGCGCGCGGATCGGCTGTGGCACCCGGCGCGCCCCGGAGCCGCCGGAGGGGAACCAGTCCGGCCGTTGAAGAAGCCCGGGCCGAGAGACGCCCGCCGTCCGACGGACGATGCCTGGGCGCCCCATGGAGGGATGATCCGTGAGGACGACGGGGAGGGCCTGGTGGACGCCGGTCCTGAGCCTGCTCCTGGGCGCCGCCTGGTGCGCGGCCCAGGCTGTGCCCGTGCCTAACGCGGGCATGGAGGAGGGCGAGGAGGGACCCGCCCAGTGGTCCTGGGGCACCGGTGAGGGCGGTCCGGGCGACTTCGCCTGGGCGCCGGGCCTCGCGCACAGCGGCGACAGATCCTTCCGGGTCACCAAGCACGGAGCCTTCGGCTACACATCCCTCGTCAGCCCCGTGCTGCCCGTCGAGGCCGGCAAGACCTATCGCGTGACGGCGTGGGTGTATCCCATGAAGCGCGTCCGCGCGGGCGTGTACTTCATGATCAGCCAGCACCGCCCCGACAGCGACGACCAGCAGCTCCCGAACACCTTCGGCAAGACCACCGAGCCCCTCATCGCCGAGCAGTGGCAGCAGCTTTCGGTGCAGGTAGAGGTGCGAGAGGGCAACACGCGCCTGCGGATCCACTGCATCCAGGCCTTCAGCCCCTCCGACGTCTGCTGGGACGACTTCGAGGTGGCCGAGGCCGGCGCCGGGCCGCCCTCGCGCTACGAGCCGCCCACGGCGGAGCCCCTGCCCGATCTGCAAGCCGCCCGCGAGATCGTCGGCAAGCGCCCGCGCTCGTCGGCCCGCGTCGAGGCCCGCGGCGAGCGGCCCAGGCTCATCGTGGATGGCAAGTCGGTGCCCTGGACCTTCTACGTCAGTCCCTTCTGGAACCCGCAGGACGCCCAGATCGCGGACTTCCGCGAGGCGGGCGTGCGGGTGTACCTGGTGCCCCTCGTACTCGGCCGCGGCGTCTACGGTGACCGCGGGCCCTGGCTCGGCGACAACCGGTACGATTTCTCGGAGGTGGACGACCTGCTCTGGCGTGTGCTGCGCGTTGATCCCCAGGGCCATGTGCTCTTCTACATGGCCTGCGACCCGTACCGCGACTGGGGCGCCGAGCACCCCGACGACGTGACCCAGGACCAGAACGGCCGGAAGGCCATCGTCCACATGCACCCCAAGCGCTGGGGCGACGACCCCCAGCCGCCGGAGCGCTTCGGCCCCTCGCCGCTGTCGCCGGGGGTGCGCGAGGACATCGCGGCGACGCTGCGTCGGCTGGCGGCCCACGTCGAGCAGTCCGAGGCCGGCAAGGCCGTGATCGGGTACCACGTGGCGGGCTTCAACGACGGCCAGTGGTTCCACTGGGAGCGCCTGGCCGAGGACGATCTGCACCTGGCGGACTACTGCCCCGGCGCGCGCGAGGGCTTCCGGGCCTGGCTGCGGCCTAGGTATGGCGGGGACGTGGCGGCCCTGCGGCGGGCCTGGCGCCGCCCGGACGTGAGCTTCGAGACCGTCGGCGCCCCGGACTTCGAGCGCTACTGGTCCGAGGGCTTCTTCGTTGACCCCACGACGCAGGAGGACCTGGCCGACTGGACGCGCTTCTACAGCCAGGGCGTGGCCGAGACGGTGGGCTACCTGGCCTCGGTGCTGAAGGAGGCCACGCCCCGCCCGATCATCTGCGGCACCTACTACGAGGACATCACGTGCAACAGCCCCAACCACATCGCCCTGGCGACGCATCTGGCCTCGACGGGGCTCGATTACCTGGCGGGGCCCGCGGCCTACAGCATCCGAATGCCGGGGTGCCAGGGAGCCGTGCGGTCGGTCTTCGGCTCCACGCTGCTGCACGGGAAGACGTACCTCACCGAGCAGGACTGGCGGTCGTGGCATTCCCAGCCCAATACGCCGGACCAGAACTTCGCCTGGGGCCGCGCCGAGACGGCCGAGGCTCACAATGCCATGGTCCGCCGCGAGTGCGGGATGATGCTCGCCTTCGGCCTGGGCACCTGGTGGTATGACATGAGCGGCGGCTGGTTCCGGGACGACCAGATCATGGCCGCCATCCGCGAGGCGCGGCAGGCCTTCGGGCGCGATCTCGAGCTCACCGGCCTGCCCCGGGCCGACCTGGCCGTCATCGTCAGCGAGGAGAGCAATCCCTACGTCCTGCCGCGCATGGGTGGCCTCGTGCGATGGCGGTCCGTCCTCGGGCAGATCGAGACCCTCAACACGGCCGGCGTGCCCTACCGCCTGTATCTGCAGTCCGACCTGGAGAACCCGCGCCTGCCGGAGCACAAGGCCTACCTGTTCCTCAACTCCTACTACCTCACGCTGGGCCAGCGCCGGGTCCTCGGCGCCAACCACCCCGGGCGCGTGGACGAAGGCCAGCAGCTTC
>CAZSOQ010000051.1:0-10964 GCA_964608495.1 uncultured Armatimonadia bacterium
CGGGCCGGCCGAGGCGCGCAGGTCGGCGGGCGTGAGGACCGGGAGGGCCGTGCGGGCGCTGACGATGAGGCGGTCGCCGAGGTGGACGGTGGCGGAGAGGGCCGCGAGGCCCGGCTGCCGGGCGGTGATGCGCCACGTGACCCGGCCGCTGCCGTCCTCGGGCGAAAGGCGGACGGTGGCGCTGGGCTCGGCGACAGTCACCTCGCCGGAGGTCTCGAGGTCGGCACGCAGGTCGGCGGACGTGGGGCCGCCGAGGTTCGTGAGCGCCAGGGTAAGATCGGTCTTGCGGCCGGGCTCGAGGACGGCGGCGGTGGCCGCGAAGCCCACGGGCACCAGGGCCGGGGCCTTCCGCACGAGGCGGACCCAGGCGAGGTCAAGTTGGGCCTGCTCGCCGCCGCCGTTGACGGGGTCCAGGCGAAGCATGGTGAGACTGCCCGTGAAGCCCTCGAGCCCGGCGAGGAGGACCTCGAAGTCGTGCCATTGCCCGTCGCCAGGGCAGGAGGCGCCCGGGACGGGGTGGGCGGCCGGATCGGGCGAGGCGGTGGTGGCGAAGTAGACCTGGGTGACGCCGGGCTTGTCGCTGCGCAGGCGGAAGCGGACGTGGGAGATGGCCGAGGTGGGTAGGCTGAGGCCGCCGACCGTCATGTGCGCGTCGTGGCCCGTGGCGGTCGTGGAGAGGCATCCTTTGGTGAAGGTGAAGGGCTCGAGGTTGTTCGTGGGGCCCCAGCCGTGGGCGTCGCCGTCGCTGAAGTCGGCCTCATAGAGAATCTGGTCGGGCTCGCCGGGGGCGATCTGCGCCAGGAGCACGGCGGGCACGAGCAGGATCAAGGCGGCGGAAGGAAACAGACGGATAGGCATCTTCATCGCCTCCCGGGTGCGTGGCGGTCAGGCTGTCGCAGGCGGGTGAGCCTTCCACGGGGACGCGGGCCGGCCTTCTGTGGGAGGCGAGGGGCGCAGTTCGCGGCCCCCCCGCGGGGACGGACCACCACACGGCCACAGCCGCAGGCCGGCAACCACGGCCGGCCTGTACGGACCACCACACGGCCACAGCCGCAGGCCGGCAACCACGGCCGGCCTGTACGGACCACCACACGGCCACAGCCGCAGGCTGAAGCCTGCGACTACGGCGCGCGGTGCGTTGTTGCAGGCGGGTGAGGCGGGGTGCAAGGCCATCGCGCTGGCGCGGAAATCGCGCCAGCCCTCCCGCGAGACTGAAGGGAAACCAACGCCTTCGCGTCTCACCCTAGTCGGGCCCAGCACACTCGGGGCGCTGGGTCGAACCCGCAAGCCGCCGAAGGAGAACGACTGTGCAGCGCGAATCGCCCCTGAGTGCCAGACCTGTTCACGGTAGTTGAGGGGCTATTCAACCTACCCGTGCGGCTAGCTGAGGCCACGTGGTACCTGCACGTCATTGTCCGCCATCCAGAGATGGCCGAGCACTTGGGGAACGTCAAGCAGGCGCTCGCAGGGCCACATGTGGTACTCCAAAGCGAGCACACTCGGGACTCCTACCTGTACCATCTTCGCCTTGCCTCTCCCCCGAGACTGTACGTACGTGTCGTCGTGCGGTTCCGGCGGAATGCCCAAGATGAATTGCAGGAGGGGGTTGTCAGGACGGCTTTCCTGACCGATACTATGAGTGGAGGCTCGGCGGTATGGATAACCCGGCACCTGCCCATAAGATAGACTACGATGAAGTTGGCGACGTGCTATACGTGACGTTGCGCGAGTGCCCCAGGACCTTGGGCCGCCAGAACGACCAGGGCATTGTCTTGGTGCACGACAGAGAGACCGATGAGATAGTTGGCCTGATGGTCCTGGACTTCTGGGAGCGGTTTGTGCAACCAGACGCAACACTCGACCAAGCGGCGCTAGAGCAGGCAATGGTTGCGCCGTTCAGCGGGCTTGTGCCCGATATACGGCGCGTATTGCTCCCGGCATAGAATCGCACAGAATCCACCCGGCACAGACGAGGTCCCTGTTTTCCGGGATAACATCAATGAGACCGCCGCGAATGCGGCGGTCTTCCTCGTTTGGCCTGTTGGCCGGACACGGCTGACGGGGGCGCTGGCGAAGGTTCGGGCGCTCTTTGCTTTGAGGCGACCCGCCGTGACGTCCTCAATAGGCGGCCCGGGGGGCTCGCCCCTGTCCCTGCCCATGAGAGCTATACCCAAGACTCCTTCTTCGAGGCGGTGTGGGAATGGGGATGGTGGCATGGCGGGATTCGAGGGTTGGTCTCGTTGTGCCCGCGATGCCAGTGTGAGCTGGTCGCTGAGAAGTACTGGAGCGAAGAGAGAGGTGGGTACGTGGTGCACTTGCGGTGCCAGCACTGCGGCTACATAGTGGCTACCCCGGGCGGCAGCGCCGGGGATCTTGACGCGAGGGTCACGAGAGAGATCCGGCGCAAAGTGCGGACTGGCGAGTGGGCACAAGTGGCCCAGCAACAACGGGAGGAACAGCAGTCGCCCCAAAGGATGTGGCGCGCTCGATTGGGGTGAGACACGAGGGGTCCATTGTTGCTGGGTGCTCGGGGCGTGTCACACAGCCTGCGCGGCGACGCCCAGGGGTGCCGCAGTCAGGTCAGAGTCGGCTTGGTCATCCTCGTCATTTCGGCCAAGGCCGCACGGCCCGAGGCAGGGCGGGCGTTACAGACGGAATCCGGCAGGCGCGCCGACAGCCCCCGCACAGAGACGGATTACCACCCGGCCACCGCCACAGGCCGGCAACCACGGCCGGCCTGTACGGACCACCACACCACCACCACCGCAGGCTGAGGCCTGCGACTAGGGGAGGCGGGGCTGAAGGCCCGCCCTGGCAACCTCAACCTACCTCCAGTCCATGACCCTTGACGGTCAAGACAGTTGCCGCATTCGTCTTGGGGGGTCATTCGGTGAGCGATACGGTCGGCTCGATGAAGCTGGCCGAGTCGAAGTGATTCGAGCCCGCGGAATCAACGACAAGGGTGATCAGCGTCGGCTTGCCGGCCTCGGCCGTCAGGTCCACCCGGCCCGTCACGCCTTTCCCCTGCTCCGGCACCCGGCTGGACTGCCATCGCGGCTCGCCGTTGATCCAGACCTCGAACCGCTTGTGCGGGTTGTCGCCCGTGGTCTTGAAGGACAGACTTCGCGCCCCCGAGGGCAGGTCCACCAGCCACTCGCGGTGCGCCTGGCCCTCGAAGGGCGGATGGCAGGAGACGAAGCGCGCCGCACGGCCCTCAACCGTCGTCTGCCGCACGACGCTGCCCTCGATGGTCCTGCCCTCCGCGCCGGTGACGGCGCCGCCGAAGCTGTAGTAGACGCCGGGCGGCAGGTCGAGCAGCAACCCGGTCGCGGGCAGGGACCTCGCCTCGTAGACGTGGAGGATGGTGGCGGGTAGCTCGACGGTGTGGCCGTGGGCATCCGGGTCGGCCAGCCGGGCGCCGTCGGCGTCCTGTACCACGACCGCGACGGGCCGGCGCGCGTCCTGTAGCTCGACCACGGCCCCGGCGCGGGCCACCACCCGCGGCTCGCCCCAGAGTCCCCAGTCGTAGCCCGTGTCGCCCTTGGGCCCGGCGTCGGTAACCAGGCGCAGGAGGACGGTCCGGCCGCGCCAGGGGTCCAGGGGCACGGAGAAGGGCTCCCAGCGACGCGCCGCGTGGGCCCGCTGCCACACGCGCTCACCGTTGACGTGGACACTGAAGACCACACCATCGCCCGGCTCGCCACCGTCTGGCACGTCGCGCAGGCCGAGGAAGCCGATGAGGCGCGGCTCGCCCTCGGACGGCACGGCGAGGCGATATTCCGCGAAGATGGCCAGGCGCTCGGCGGGAGGGTCCACTCGCCAGGGGGGATGCGCGAAGAGGGCGCGACGCGTGCGGCCGCCGGCGTCGGCGAGCTCGGGCTGGTAGGCGCCGCCACGGGAGAGCGGGCCCTCGACGCCGTCCACCAGGGTCCCGCGCCGCCAGGGCGGGACCGTGACGAGATCGGTCCACCCCGAGCCCGGCGCAGGCTCGAGATGGACGTAGCCGCGCACGTCGTCCGCGCCGCCGACCACGCGGACGGGCAGGGAGCAGCGCGTGAGCCGGAAGGCGCCAGGTGTGGGCGGTGTGGATCCGGGCAGACCGGGCAGATAGGCCGACGCGGGGTCCAGGCCGAAGGCCCGATCACCTTCCTGGGCGACCCAGCCCCCGAAGCCCGTGGGGGCGACTGCGGCCGTCGAGCCGTAGACCACACCGGGCACGGCGGCGCGGCCCTGCTCGTCCAGGGGCAGGCCGTCGCGGATGGCCCGCACCAGAATCGCGGCGACCGGAGCGTCGGGGTCGAAGTCGCCGCCCAGGGTCAGAGTAGGCAGGCCGCCCAGCTCGCCCAGGCGCAGGAACCAGACAAGGGCGCCGTAGGGCGTGGCGCCGTTCTGGTTGGGCGTGGACAGATGGGCGTAGAGATGCCTGTAGCGGCCCAGGAGATAGCGGCCGACGGGATGGGGCGTCACGTCCTCGTCGGCATTGACCATCCAGGGCTGCTGGGAGAAGCTGCAGTGCCGCAGCAGGCCGTCGTCGAGCCACTCGGTGCCCAGGGCCACGCCGGGCAGGGCCTCGGACAGGGCCTGGAGGTACGGCCGGGCACCGGCGCGAGGGCTGAGCTGGTCGGCGGCGGCGCGAGGGCCGTCCACCAGCGCCGGGAAGTCGAGGTGCAGGGCGTCGAAGGGGAGCTGGTCGTGGGACGCCACGTAGGCCTGGATCAGGCGCTCGCGGACGGGCGGGAAGGCCGGGTTGAGCTGGCAGATGTCCGGGGCGCCCTTGATGATCTCGCCGCTCGGGGCGAGCAGGCCGAAGGGCCGGAGGCTGGGGAAGCCCGGGTCGTCGGGTGAGATGCCCGCGAAGTTGCCGTGGACCATGACGTGGAAGCCCATCCGGCGGGCCGCGGTGACGACGCGGACGGCGTCTTCGGAGGGAGTGTAGTCGGGATACCGGACGTCGTAGGGGTATTGCCGCCAGTTGGGGTAGTAGACGAGAACGGTGGCGGGGTCCACGCGCTCGGCCAGGCGCGACAGTAGGCCCGTGAGCAGGTCACTGTCGCCCTGGGTGAGGCGTGCGATGCCCCTGATGCGCGTGAGCCAGGCGGGCGGGCGCCCGGCCAGCGGCGCGTAGCCGTGGTCGCGCTCGAGCCAGGCCGCGTAACGGTCGGCGCCGCGCCGCCAGTCGCCGGCATAGGCCGCCAGGCGCCAGGGGACGGAGCGCGGGAGTGGCTCGCCGGACAGGAGCCGGGGGCGGGCGTAGGCCACGGCCACCGCCAGGCCGAGCTGGGAGCGCGTGACGGTGATCGAGACGTAGTTGTCGTCGCCGGCGGGCCAGAGGCAGAGGCCACCCGCGCCCGTGTCGAGGAGGAGAAGGGGAAGCTGCATGTTGCCCAGGGGGTAGGTCCACTGGGTGGCGCGCTCGTCGAGGACCATGCCGTCGAACATCGGGGTGATGACGCGCAGGCGCGAGGGGCGCGTGGGGTCGGAGCCGGCCTCGAAGGGGCCGAGGGTGAGGCGGACGTCGGCGGGGTCGGCTTCGGCAGCGGGCAGGGCCGTGAGCTGTAGGGAACCATCGTCCAAGGGCGTGACGCGCAGGGAAGGCTGAGGTCCGTCGGGGGGCCAGGGATGGGCGGCGGCGCCGCGGGCGAGGCTCTCGCCGGTGAGGAGATTGCGGATAGACGTGACGCGGGAGCCGTCGAAGGTGAGGCGCAGCTCGGGCGATCCGGCCTCGTCGGCCGCGCAGGGGACGCCGGGGACGAAAGCGAGAAGGCTCAAGGCCAGGGCGAGGGCGATGGGAGTGGATGGGCAAGGCCGGGACGAGCTCTCAGGCCGCGGCGGGCGAGACGCGCGCCGGGGATTGCCGCTCATGTCGGGTGTCCTCCTGCCGGGGCAGGGATTCGCTCTCGCGGGGCAGGCCCCTCTTTCAGACGCCAAGAGGGGCCTCCCCCATACCTCCTCCACCAGAAAGCTCTGTCGCCGCTTGGCTTGCCGACTTCGTCGGCTGCACCAAGCGGCTCCCTGGTGTTCGTCTGGGAGGCACGCGAGGGTTCTTGGTTTCAGCAGAGGGACCACAGCAGGGGCCACCCCCGCGGGCACGGGCTTCGCCCGACCCGCGACTACAACAGACAGGCCACCACACCACCACAGCCGCTACGGAACAGGGACCGGCTCGAGGCGCGGCGGAGACGGGGGCTGGGGATCGCCCGCGCGAAGCCGCACGTCCTGGGTCACAGTGCGGCCCTCGAGGATCTCGACGACGAGGCCGACGGGGAGGTAGCCGGCGGCGCGGACGGTCAGCAGGGCCTTGCCCGCGGGCGCCCTGAGGGAGTAGTGACCGTCGCGGTCGGTGTAGGTGCAAAGGCGAGGCAGGAGGACACGGGGTGGGCGCGGCGGGTAAATCGCGGGGTCCACATCGGCAGGGGTGGGCTCGAGGATGTGCGGGACGTCGGGTGGGAACTCCGGGTCCAGGACGATGGGCGCGCGGGATCCGAGGCAGACGAGAGCGCCCTCGAGGGTCACTGCCCGGCCGGGGTCGGTGTCAGCCCGCGCGTCGGCGGGGACACCATAGACGGTGCCCTCGATGGCCCCCTCGCCGGGCTGGGGCCGTGGGTCGGGCTCGCGGCGAAGCGCGAAATCGGCGGGCGACGTCCGGCCGGCGACGACGCGGACGGGGCGGCTCTGGGGCACGTAGCCCAGGGCGTTGACGGTCACCTGGTAGGCGCCAGGGGGCACGGCCGCGAGGACGTAGCTGCCCGCGCGGTCGGTAAGGGTCTGCAGCAGGGGGCCGGAGGAAGGCGGCTCGAGGATGGGGCTGTCCGCGGCCTGGGTCTGGGGGTCGGTGATCCGGGGCGGCGGAGGCGGCTCGAGGACCGGCAGGGGAAGGGTCACGACCTGGGCGCCGGCGATGGGCTCGAGGGTGCGGGCGTCGGTGACCAAGCCGGCGATCTGGCCGCCCACGGTGGGACGGACGGGCTCGGGCAGGGTCACGGTCTCGGCCGGGGGCACGGTGACGGACTCGTGGTAGCCCTCGGTGGGGAGATCGCGGCGCACGATGGAGAGGGTGTGGTCGCCGGGCGGGACGCCGTTGATGGCGAAGCGGCCGTCCGGCTGGGTCTGCCAGGGCACCGGGACGCCGTCGAGGAGGACGTCGTAGGCGTCGGGACCGGCGGGCGCCTGCATGGTGCCGACGATGGCGCCCGCGGTGGTGACCGCGCCGCCGGGGCTCAGCATGTAGCCGGCCATCGTCAGGGCGTCGAAGTAGTCTATCCGCTTGTCGTCGTTGAGATCAGCAGCGGCGTTGTAGGTGCCCTGCTTGTAGTAGGCCCTCCAGGCCTGCCGGAAGAGCTGCAGGTCGGCGTCGTCAATCGCATTGTCGCCGTTGAGGTCCGCCGGTAGCCAGAAGGGGGGAGGCGGTGGCGGCGAGTCAGCCCGCGGAGCCGGCGCGCAGATACACGCGGCGAGGAGTAAGGCCACGCCGCCGGCAAGGAAGGCCGGTGCCAGGGTTGCTCTGCCCATCGTCTGAGTCCCCCTGTCTGCCACTGCCCCGTCGTCAGGTTGCCCCGGAGTCCGGAGGAGCTCACCACGTCCCAGGCTGCCCGTCCTCGGCGAGGTGTCGTCCGGGCCTCAACACGGCCATTGTGCGCCCAGGTATGCGTGCCCTGCAAGTCGCGGACCGGGCCCTGGGCGCCTTTGGGGACAAGCAGAGCCCTGTGACCCCAAACACCCTGGGGCTCTGCCCCAGACCCCGCAGGGGGCCCGCCCCCTGACCCCATTATCCGCGCAGCTACGTCCGGGCCGTGCCATGGCCTCGGCCGCGGATGACACGGTGGGCTCGCCTGCCCCTGTATGGGCCTCGCTCTCCGGCAAGGTGCGCGACTACTTAGAGGCGTTCCTCGAGGAGCAGGCGGCTGTCGGGGTCGAGGAGACTCACGTCCGGGATGTCGAACCTGTTGCCCTCGACGTCCGTGACAACCAGGCGCCTCGGCAGGGGGTACTTGGCGGATTCGCGAATGTCTCGGGTGAGGAAGGTGACGCGCCCGCGGTCGGTGTCCACGGTCCACTCGATCAGGTCGTACCTGTCGCGACAGGCCAGGATGGCGCGGATCTCGGGCACGAGGTAGCGCCGGTCGAGCTCCTCGCGGGCCAACTGCTGGTCTTCCTCGGGGAGGGCGCGCAGGTCCAGGAGCACGCCTACCTCGTCGCCCTCGGCGGAGAGGACCGAGATCCATCCGTCCGGGTGGCTTAGCGGGAACAAGCGCACGAGGATCACGGGGCGCCATTCCGCGTCCTCGGGGGATTCGGGGGCCTCACCGGCGTCGGCGGCCGTCTCGTCGCCCGAGTCGGCGGCCTCGGCCTCGGTCTGGGCCGGTCCTTCAGCCTGGCCCTCGGGAGCGGCGGGCTCAGGGGATTCCTGCGCGGCCTCTTCGGCGTCGGCAGGCGGGGCCGCGGCGGCCTCGTCCTCGCCGGCGGGGGGCCAGGCGTCGCGGTGCATCTCCAGCCGCCCGTCCTCGCGCCGCAGGCGCACGACCGAGGGGTCGAGAGGGACCAGCTCGGCGGAGGTGGTTTCCGGCGCCGGGGGGATGGACGGGCTGGTCAGGACGGATGCCTGCCCCGACGATCCGTGTCCGTGGAAGTGCATGGCCTGTGTCCCCCGTGGGATTGCTCCGCAAGGTCTACCTTTCGACGGCTCGGACCTTCGAGATCTCCTGGTAGGTCTGCACGAGGCGGTAGAATTCGCCCTGTTGCTCGAGGAGGTCGTTGTGGGTGCCTATCTCGGCGATCTCGCCGTTCTTGAGCACGAGGAGGCGGTCGGCGTTCTTGAGGGTGGACAGGCGGTGCGCGATGGCCACCGTCGTGCGTCCCTCGGCGAGGCGGTTGATGGCCTCCTGGATCTGCTTCTCGGTCTGAACGTCCACCTGGGAAGTGGCCTCATCGAGGATGAGGATGCGCGGGTTGTGCAGGACGGCCCGGGCGATGGCGACACGTTGGCGCTCGCCGGCCGACAGGCCCGCGCCGCCCTCGCCCACGAGGGTCTCGTAGCCGTCAGGCTTGCGGAGGATGAAATCGTGGGCGTTGGCGATCTTGGCGGCGCGCACGATCTCCTCGCGGGTGGCACCGGGCTTGGCGTAGGAGATGTTCTCGGCGATGGTGCCGCTGAAGAGGAAGGTGTCCTGAGGCACCACGCCCATGTGGCTGTGCAGGTCCTCCAGGCGAAGCCTGCGGATCGGGATGCCGTCTATCAGCACCTCGCCCTCGTCGGGATCGTAGAAGCGGCAGATGAGGTTGATGGTCGTGGACTTGCCCGCGCCGCTATGGCCCACCAGGCCGATCATCTCACCGGGCGGCACCTCGAAGGAAACGTGCCTGAGCACGGGCCGGTGGGCGTCGTAGCCGAAGGTGACGTCGCGGAACTCGACGCGCCCCTCGATCACGGGCATGGCCACGGCGTCCTCGGCGTCGGCCACCTCGGGGCGCGTGTCCAGGACCTCGAAGACGCGCTCGGCGGCGGTCAGGGAGCGGGAGGTCCAGTTGAGCAGCATGGACATGAAACGGATGGGGCGTTAGAACATCTCGACATAGGCCAGGAAGGCCATGAGGGTGCCCACGGTCATGGGGCCGAAGAGGACGTTGCGACCGCCCACATACCACACCAGGAGCGTGCCGAGGGTGATGAGCAGCGATAGGGCGGAGAAGACCAGGGCCCAGAGGCGTTCGGCCTGGACGCCCGTGATCGCGAGGTCGTCGCTACCCTGGGTAAAGCGCGAGATCTCCCGGCGCTCCTGGCCGAAGACCTTCACCACGCGCAGGCCGCTGAGGGACTCCTGGAGGATGGAGTTGAGCAGGCTCCAGCGGTGGAAGAAGCGGTGCATGTAGCGGCGGATGCGGCGCCAGAAGGCGGCTGAGAGGATGGAGACGAAGGGCGCCGGTATGCAGACGATCAGGGCCAACCGGGGATCGAGGACGAAGAGCATGATGCCGATGCCCACGATGAGCATGATGTTGATGGCGAGGTCCTGGGAGCCCCAGACGAGGAAGTCCTGGAGTCGGCTGGTGTCCTGGTTGACGCGCGAGATGACGCTGCCGAGCTGGCGCTTGTCGTAGAAGCGCAGGGACAGGTACTGCAGATGCTGGTAGAGCTGGCAGCGGATGTCGTGGGTGAGGCGATTGCCGAGCAGGGCCGACAGCCAGCCCTGCGCGGCGCCGGCCGCCGCCATGAGCACGTGCGCCCCCACCAGCGCGAGAACGAGCAGGCCCAGCAGGGCGAGCCGGTCCTCAATGGCCTTATCGGGCTTCGTGGGAGCCAGCACGTCGTCCATGAGGGGTTTGCGCAGATACGGGGGCACCAATCCGAGGGCCGTGTTCATGAAGGCCAGCAGCGAGAGGGCCAGGGCCTTCACCCAGTGGGCGCGCAAGTACTGCACCAGCCGGAGGATGGTGCGGCTCTTGGGCAGGCAGGCGGGACAGACCTTGGTGCCCTTCTCGAGGGGCAGGCCGCAGCGCGGACACCGGGTGTCCTCGTCCTCGGGGATCTCCGCCTCCTCGCCCTTGAGCCACTTGCCGAGCATGGCGGCGACGGTGGCGAACTTCGCGCAGCGAGAGGCCGTGTAGCGGACCAGCTCGAGGCGCGTGCCGCCGCTGGAGACCTCGAAGGCGCCACCGCCGATCAGGATCTCGGCCTTGGGCTCCTCGATCTCGGCCAGAGGGAGCGTCAGGCGGGTCTCGACCATCCCGTTGCTGTCGGCCAGGACGAGCAGGTGGTCCTGGGTGACTACCAGCCATTCGCGCCCGAAGGAGCCGTCAGGACGCAGGTCCGCCTGCACGGAGAGGCGGACCGGCTCGTCCAATTGGGTGCCGTCAGGCAAGGCATCTTGCCACAAGGGCCATTCCCCCAGTAGGGACCACCACACCACCACCGCCGCAGGCCGCGGAGGACCCCGGCCTGTCCAGACCACCACACCACCACCGCCGCA